>NZ_JAHLPK010000008.1:0-163036 GCF_018917875.1 Acetanaerobacterium sp. MSJ-12
AAATCCTCTTTCAGATATGGACTGGTGGGCTTGTAGTCGGTATGCTTCGGTAAGTACCCCAGCAGATAGCAATAGTGCAGGTATAGCTTGTAGATATGACCGGTCTTGTGGAACGGCTGAAACCAATCCGAAAGCTCCTGCGGCATTTGGGGCGGATAACTGATATACGCTCTGCGATTGCCGAAGGTGGTATACCTGCCCATAGAGCGCCGGATGTTCTCCGACGTCCACCTTTCATCCAAAGTATCCAGCCTCGTGAAGTGGTCATATTGGGGCAGGCGGATTTTCCAGTGCCTACCCGTGAAGTCGGTCACATACCCTTTGCGCCGCAGATAGTCCTCCATATAGTAGGGCGTTCTGCTGAACTCCATTGCCTCCCGCACATCGGCACGGTAGACATTGTAGCGGGTAGGCTTGCCGCTTTTCTCATCCAGCCATACCGGACGGGAGGGCGCTTTGTGGGGCTTTTCAATGACGGATAAGCCATATTCCCGACACAGTCGGTCGGAGATTTCCATCATTCGCTTTCGCTCCGCCTTGGAGTAGTTATACTTGCCGCCATCCCGAAAAGAAACGGAATTGAAGCAGAAGTGACAGTGGATATGCTCCTTGTCGAGGTGGGTGGTGACGATGATTTCAAAGCGGTCGCCCCACATTTCCTTTGCCAGCTTTACGCCGATCTCGTGGGCAAGCTGCGGCGTGACCTCCTCCGGCCTGAAGCTCTGATACCCGTGCCAAGCAATATAGCCGTCGGTCTTTCCGTAGCGCTTCTTGGTGAGAATCATCTGCCGCAGAGCGGTTTCCTTCAGGCAGTTAAGGGCAGTGACATACTCTCTCTTCTGCGTGGCTTCCGGGCGCTGGACATAGGAAAACACATTGTACAGGTCTTGCAGCTCCGGCGTTTTGACCTTCGTCTTTTCGGGATTTTCTACATAGTCGATGAGGTCTTTCAAGCGGCCTTCGATGTGCCAAAGAGAAGTCGTCGCCATCAGATCGCCTCCTGCAAGTCCAGCACCAACTGCTCGATGTCGGTACAGATTTCGAGGGCGGACGGCTCGTATTTGGCATATTCTTTCAGGTCGGAATGAGCCTTGTATAGTTCGTCCATCAGCCTCCAAAACACATCCGGGGGTTTTGGTTTCGGGTGAATGCCCCGGCAGAGCTGGCGGACATACTCGCTTTGGGACAGACCACATAGAGCGCTGTCGTGTTCCAGCTTTTGATTTTCTTCTTCGGTCAGGCGTACTCTGATACGCACTTTTTCTTCATTCATTAGATCATCTCCTTGTTGATTTTTTAGGGTTATAGGGCGGAACGCCCTGAGAAGTCCGCAGGCCGTAAGGCTGCGGATTGGGATTGTGGGGTCACAATCCGATGCTCGCTATCCCTGTGGACGTCGTTTTTCTCTTTGCCGGTTTCTCCGAATGGCGTTTTTCTGTGCCTGCCCCGGACTCTCACCGCAGCGTTGTTCTGCTTGCTCCCATCGGGGAGGTCGTGGCAGAATCATATCCCATTCGGACGGTCATTCAGTTTTCAATTTGCCCCTCAATAACCAACTGGGAACTTTTTTGCTGTTTGCGCGAAAGAATTTTTGTAAACTTTTTGTGAACGGCGGCTATAACGACAAAAAGAGCCGGTACACAGCACATCAAATCAGCGGGAGAAAATCTCTCGCTATATCTTTGATGAAACTATGTACCGGCTCTGAAATTCAGAAACCTTCAATGTCTGCTATTTCCGCCCCGCAGGCAGACGCTGCAACAGGAGCGGCGCAGCCGCAAATTCCTTTCGGCGGCTGCTTTGAGTTTCATTCAGATATTCAGTTGTGGCTCTCCAATGAGAGTATATAGATTATATCATACAGAACACTTGTTCGTCAGGCGATTTTGACATACTGTTGCAGAAAAAGCGGCTGCCGTTTCCGACAGCCGCCCTTGGGTTAAACATTTGATTTTACTTTACGCTACGCTTTTTCTTTCTGCCGTAAACGGTTGTTGCGGTTACTGCACCGCCGCTGACAAACAGCAGAGCAACCCACAGGAGCATATTGCTGTTGTCGCCGGTTTTCGGTGAAGTGGTATTGCCGGGTTTATTCTCCGCAGGTTTTGTCGGATCTGTAGGCTGTGTTGCAGAGCCGGTAGCCGGAATCTCAACGGCCGCTTTCTTGTACCCGCAGACGGTACATTCCTCGTGCTTAGATCCCTTCTCGGTGGCAGTCGCTTCCTTGTCAACGAGCCACTTAAAGCTGTGTGCAGTTAAATCTGACTTATCGCCGCAAGCACACTCATGCCAATGGTTGGTTGCATCAGACTTCCAAGCCGTACCGTAGCTGTGCGTATGTCCGTCTGCGGCAGGCGTCATAGTAAGGTCGGTTTCGACCCAGAAGCTCTGAGTGTCATTCTCATCGCCTATACGAGTGTACTCCACTTCCCGGCCGTTGATCTTTAGCTTGGCATCGGGGGAGATGTCGGCGGTATAGGCAGTCACATATACGCCGTAGTGATAGGTTTTTCCGGCCTCAAAAGCGGTGATCTTGTTAGTATAAATGTCGCCGCCCCACTCCGGCTCTGTGGAAACAATGCCGGTATTCTCATCTAAGCTCCACCACTCGCAACGGAATGCATACTGATCGTTTTCAGACACCGTTCCGGTAAAGACAGGCTTGTCGCCGTCCTTAAAGGTCAAGGTTGCGTTATTGATTTCAATAACGGAGATTTCCTTGGTTGATTGCGGGCGAATTGTTTCAACATTCATAGCGAACAAGCCGTCCACGGTTTTAACGACGTTGGCGGTTGCCGATATCGGGCTCCAGTTTATCATAACGGAGCAGTTATCCGCAAAGGTATATCCATCTTTTTGCTTCAGCTCGATGGAGTACATATAGGTTTTGCCATCCTCAAACTGAGTAATCCTTTTCATGGAAGGTGTATATTTGCCTTCATCCGAATACCAGAACGCAACCGGCTCTCCGTTCTCCATTTCCTCCCAGCATTCATAGGCAATCTCATATTGGTCTAATGAAGTGTCCGATACCTGTGCCGTTGCCTGCGGAGCGTCACCCGGACGATAATCAAATTTTACATTCTCGATGTAGGCGTTATTTATGGTTGTGTCGCCCTGCGATGTGCCATTTGTAGCGATTACAGCTGGATATACCTTCACCTTAAGGGTTTTTCCGTTATCGTACACGCCGGGAACAGCATCGCCATGTCCATGGCTATATTTTTCAACTCCATCGACAATAACTTTACCATCAAAAGTGCCATAAAAAGTCTGGAAATAATATCCCTCTTTCGCAGTCAGGGTTATCTCATATACGTATTCTTTGCCTGCCTCCGGGTATGAACCGCTTGAGATAGAAGCACTGCTATCATTCTCGACCCATGCCTGATCGGTAATCTCCATCTGATTCGGGCAGTCGGTATTCGGATTCAGCTCCGTGGTGAATACAACGGGCTTTGTGGAATCAAGCACTTTCCAGATGTTTCCCACATCGACTTTGGTAATAACCTGCTCCTCTTCCAAATCGTTGTTTTCCTGCACGGTCAGGTCATAGGTGTAATTATATTTCCGATATTCGTGCATATCCAGAAGTTTAGTGAAAGTACCGGTCGCATCCGGATGCTCACTGAAATACTGTTTTGCTGCGTCTAAATCCGTGCTAAACTTAACCGGGTCACCGGACGCGGGCGTGAAAGTATAAAAAGACGCAGTCTCAAAATGGTCAACGATTGTCTGCGCGGCCCCGTCTCCGCGCGTAACAGTTCCACTGGCCTGATACGGTGTTTCGATCTCGGCCTGAAGGGCTGCAAGTTTGGCCTGCAATGCACCTACACCGCCTTTCAGAAACTCTTCGGAGCTTTTCGTAACCTGTTTGGTTTCAACCACTGCGCCATTGGAATCCTTAACGGAGACATTGGCTGTTATATTGACTTGTGTGCGATATGTGTGCTTGAGGTCATTAAAGTATGTTACTCCCTGCGGAAGGAAATCGATCTCGGCCGCAAACGCCGTAATCGGCACAATTGACAGTGCCAAGCACAGAGTCAGCAGAACAGCCAACAGTCGTTTTGGTTTTGTTTTCATATAATTTTCTCCTTTCTGCGACCATCGCCGCATAAAAAATCAATGCTAAAATTGTCTGTTTCTACCGCCACATTGAAAATGGACGGCAACGATCCATAACCTAATGAAGCGTATTTAGGACATTGTTTCGCAGTATCATTTTACCATAGGTCAAGAGAGAATTTCAGTATAGTTCCCGAAGTGTCAATTGACTTTTTTGAAAATCTATATAGGGTTTCTATTCCCTTTTGTGAACAAATCCGTTATAATACTATTAAATGAAGCGCAGCGAGGTAGTTTTTATGGACTTTAATTACAAACTGAATGAATATATGGAGCGACTTTCCTGTACTGCAAAAGAGCTTTGCAGCTTGTCCGGAATCTCGGCAGCCTCTTTCAGCAGATACAGAAATGGGGAGCGTGTACCGGAATTGGGAACAAAGGCCTTTGAGGGATTATGCAGCGCCATTGCACAAATTGCCGTACAAAAAGGAATCACGGACATTACGGTGGACTCCGTCAAAGCATCTTTTCTTGCCTGCGAGGATTTTGTATCGACCGACAAGGAGATTCTCCGACAGAACTTTAACACGCTTCTTACCACCCTGAATATCAACCTGACGAGACTGTGTCAGTACATAAACTACGATGTTTCCGCCATTTTTCGTATCCGAAACGGCACAAGAAATCCGGGAAATTCCGAACAGTTTGCCTCTGCGGTTGCTTCCTTTGTGGCAAGGGAAAATCAGACTCTGCCAGAAATTGCTGCCGTGGCAGAGCTTATCGGTTGTAACGCCGACAAAATTCAGGATATATCAGTACGTCATTCCAAAATTAAAGGCTGGCTTTTGGAGAGACAGGCGCAGAAGACCGGAAGTGACAGCATATCAGAGTTCCTACATAAACTTGATGAATTTGATTTGAATGAGTATATCAAGGTTATCAAATTTGATGAATTGAAAGTTCCGTCCGTACCGTTTCAGGTTCCGACCTCTAAGGCCTACTGGGGAATAGAAGAAATGATGGAAAGCGAACTGGATTTCTTAAAAGCGACGGTACTATCTAAATCCATGACTCCTGTAATCATGTACAGCGATATGCCCATGAAAGAGATGGCGAAGGATCCGGATTTCCCGAAAAAGTGGATGTTCGGTATGGCGATGATGTTGAAAAAAGGATTACATCTCAATCAAATCCATAATCTTGACCGTTCCTTTGACGAGATGATGCTGGGTCTTGAAAGCTGGATTCCGATGTATATGACAGGGCAAATCTCGCCGTATTACTTCAAGAACGCGCAAAATAACCTCTTCCTGCACCTTTTGAAGGTGTCCGGAACTGCGGCTCTTTCGGGTGAAGCCATTGCCGGATACCATTCCGATGGAAAATACTATCTTACAAAATCAAAGCGTGAGGTGGAGTATTATCGAAAACGGGCGGAGGAAATGCTGAAAAATGCCTATCCACTGATGGATATTTACCGCAGTGAACAGGAAAATGAATTGACTACCTTTCTGCTCTCCAATGCAGGAAAGCCGGGCGGCCGCCGAGGCATCTATTCTACATTGCCGCTGTACACAATCAGTGAGGAACTGCTCGATCGGATTCTGACTCGGAACAGTGTGGAAGCCGAGCAAAAAGAGCGCATCAAAAAACACGCCGTAGCACAAAGGCAAAGAGTGTTGTCAATCCTTTCATCCGAAACGCTTGAAGATGAGATAACAACTTTCCTGTCGAACGATTTCAAGGAAAGACCGCCGGTTTTGGAGCTTTCATCGCTGTTCTATGAAACGGACATTCCGTACAGCGAAGAAGAATATGCAGAGCATCTAAGAGAAACCATGGCGTTTGCCGAGCAGAATCAGAATTACAAAGTAAAATGCAGTACAGCTCACGCTTTTCACAATCTGCAAATTCTGATTCACGAAGGCCGCTGGGCGATGGTATCCAAAGGAAAAGCGCCTGCAATCCATTTCGTCATTCATCATCCTAAATTGCGTAGTGCGATAGAGAACTTTATTCCACCGATAACAGAAAGCAAATAGCAAAGAACACATAAATACATAAAAGAGCTGTATAAAAAATGGCCGACAGGTTTCCCTGCCGGTCATTTTGCTGATTATGTGTATATGATTTCAGAATTGACAATTTCGATGGCTCGGTTTCGGATATTGTTCATTTTGCTTATCCAAGCCATGAAGTCGGCGGCTTTTAACTGTTCGTTAATGCCTTCAGCCTTTGCCATTTGTTTTACCAGCCGAAAGAACAGTTTCTCTGCCTGCTCGTTTAGGTCGGCAAGGTAATCGTTTAGCTTTCCGCTTATCAGCAGTTCGGAATAGAGTACCTTGCGGTGCTGTTTCAGATACCGCAAATGCCGCTGTCCCCATATGCCGATATGCCTTGATTCTTCTTTAGGCAGTTTCAGGCAGGGAAGATAGTAATCGCCCTGCAATTCATACCAAAGTCCGTTTTTCTCGTCATAAATGTACTTATCCATTTTGTAATCCTCCAATTATGATTGATTTTACCTACAATCCAATCATTCCGGCTGATTACAAAAGCCGAAGGGAGAGAACTTCCTTACGAAGCCTCTCCCTTTGGCCTCTCTCTTTTTGTCGCGTTTTATTGCATCGGTCTCTACCCCAGCAGCTCCCACAGCGCCGCGGGCAGCGGCAGGTCCCCCTTGGGGATCTTGTCCCAGGAAAAGAGGGGGACGAGATCCTGCGCGTGTACCGGCTCCGGCCGTTCCAGCAGTCCACAGAGCCAGCCCAGCAACCCCAGCAGCGGTTCGGGGCCCGGCAGCCGGCGGCGGATGGCCCCCAGGTCCAGGTCCCCGTCCCGCTTGGAGAGGCGCCGCCCGTCCGGCGCAGTGAGGAGGGGGATGTGGGCAAAGGTGGGGGCGGGCAGCCCCAACAGCCGGTAGAGGTAGAGCTGCCGCGGGGTGGAGGAGAGCAGGTCCGCCCCCCGCACCACCTGGGTCACCCCCATGGCCGCGTCGTCCACCACCACCGCCAGCTGGTAGGCAAACACCCCGTCGGAGCGGCGGATCAAAAAGTCGCCGCACTCCCGCTGCAGGTTTTCCGAGTAGGGGCCCAGGTGCCGGTCGACAAAGGAGACCGTCTCGTCCGGCACCCGCAGACGCAGGGCAGGGGGGCGATGCTGTCGCCGCTGGGCGACCTCCTGGGCGGTCAAATTCCGGCAGGTGCCGGGGTAGAGCACCCGCCCGTCTGAGAGGTGGGGCGCCTGGGCCGCGTGGAGCTGGGCGCGGCTGCAAAAGCAGGGGTAGACGAGCCCCTGCTCCTCCAAATTGGCCAGGGCGGATTGGTACAGGGCGGTGCGCTCGCTCTGGTAGTAGGGACCATCCGGCCCGCCGGAGGAGCCGCCCTCATCCCAGAAAAGGCCCAGCCAGCGCAGGTCGTCCTCCAGCAAGTCGGCGTATGACCGGGGACTGCGCATGGCGTCCAGATCCTCGATGCGCAGCACCACCCGGCCCCCCTCGGCCCTGGCCGACAGCCAGGCCAGCAGGGCGCACAGCAGGTTGCCCAGGTGCATCCGCCCGCTGGGGGTAGGGGCAAACCGCCCCTTGACCGCCCCTCTCTCCATCTGTCATCCCCCTTTTGCGCTGCGCGTCTCTGGGGGTATTGTACCACCGCTCAGGGCCGCTGAAAAGGGGGGACTTGCCGCAGGGCGCTCAGAGCCCCACCTGGCCGAGGGTGGCTTTGAGGTGGGCGGCGCACTGCTGCAACTGGTCTCGCTCCCCCGGCTGCAGGGGGACCTCGATGACCTGCTCCACCCCGTTTTTGCCCAGGATGCTGGGCAGGCTCAGAGCCACCCCCGAGAGGCCGCAGGCCCCGTTTTGCACGGTGGAGAGGGGGAGGATGCAGCGCTCGTCCAGCAGGATCCCCTTGACCACCCGGGCCACGCTGGCGGCGATCCCGGCGCTGGTGTAGCCCTTGCGGGTGATGATTTCAAACCCGGCCGCCTTGGTCTTTTCCAGCAGCTCTTCCCGGTTCAAGGGGGCGGGGAGGTCAAAGGCGGCGTGCAGCTTGTCCACCGGCACCCCGGCCACGTCCACCAGCCCCCAGGGCACAAAGGCCCCGCCGCCGTGTTCGCCCAGCACATAGCCGTGCACGTTCTTGCCGTCCACATGGCAGCTGGCGGCGATCATCTGCCGCAGGCGGGCGGTGTCCAGCAGGGTGCCGGTGCCGATCACCCGCTCCCGCGGGTAGTCGAACTCGGCCTGGGCGCAGTAGGTGACGATGTCCACCGGGTTGGTGACGGCGATGAGGATGGCCTCGCGGGTGTAGCGGGTGATCTGGGCCATCACCTCTCGGGTGATCTGGGTGTTCTGCCCGGCCAATTTCAGCCGGTCGGGGGTCTCGCCGGGCTTGATGCTGGGCCCGGCGGTCATCACCACGATGCCCGCATCGGCGCAGTCGGCGTAGTCGCCCGCGCGGACTTGGGCCCTGGCGGAATAGGCAAAGGCGGTGGTGTGGCTGGCGTCCAGGGCCTCGCCTGCAGCGCGGTCCCGATTTTGGTCGATGAGGACGATTTCTGAGAGCAGGTTGTCGCCCAGCAGGGCGCCCAGCACGGCGGCCCCCACCATCCCGGCCCCGACGATGACGGCCTTGTTTGGATTTTTCTCCACTTTGTTTTCCTCCTGTTTTTTTGATAGATCCCTGTCAGGGCCGGGAGGCGCGGCCTCCCGCGGCCTGCGCACCCGGGGGATTTTGTGACATCCTACAATCCGGCGCGCCATATTTGTGACAGGATATGAATAGTTATTTTCCCCAAAGGGTGGTAGTATATACTAAAATATGACTGGAATACGCTCTGCGATTCAGTAACATTCACAACATGGCCGGGGCTTCCGGCCAACGACTTGGAGGGAAGACAACCATGAAAAACTATCGACCGGAGCAGATCAAAAACGTCGCTGTACTGGGCCACGGCAACGCGGGCAAGACCACCTTGGTGGAGGCCCTGCTGTGGAAGGCCGGCGCCAGCGACCGGCTGGGCCGGGTGGACGACGGCACCTCCTTAAGCGACTATTCCGACGAGGAGTTGAGCCGCAAGACCTCGGTCTTTTCATCGGTTTTGCCCTTTTCCTGCGCCGTGGGGGAGGAGGAGTACAAGTTCAACCTCATCGATGCCCCGGGCCTCTTTGACTACGAGATGGGCCAGTACGAGGCGCTGATGGCCTGTGAGAGCGTCCTCATCGCCGTGTCCGGCAAGTCTGGCGTCTCGGTGGGCACCGAGAAGGCCTACAAGATGGCGGTGAAAAACCGGAAGTCCAGCATCTTCTTTGTCTCCAAGATGGACCGCCCCCACGCCGATTTCTACAAGGTGCTCGAGGAGCTCAAGACCCATTTTGGCCCCTCGGTCTGCCCGGTGGTGGTCCCCTACAAGGACGGCGAGAAAAACGGCTACATCGACCTGATTTCCGGCCAGGCCTACCAGTACGACGACAAGGGCGCCCCCTCCAAGGTGCCCATGCCCGACCTGGAGCACCGAATCGACGGCCTGCGGGAGGCCATGAGCGAGGCGGTGGCCGAGGCCGACGAGGAGCTGTTTGAGAAGTTCTTCTCCGGCGAGGAGTTCACCGAGAAAGAGCTCATCCGCGGCATCAAAAAGGGCGTCAAGGCCGGCAGCATCACCCCGGTAGTCTGCGGCAGCGCCCTGATGATGGAGGGGATCGACCTGACCCTTGAGATGATGGCCGAACTGCTCCCCACCGCCGCCGACGCGGCCCCCACCGCGGCCGAGACCGAGGCGGGCGACCTGACCGAACTGCCCTGTGACCCCGCCGGCGACCTGGCGGCCCTGGTCTTTAAGACGGTCAACGACCCCTTTGTGGGGCGGCTCTCCTTTGTCAAGGTGTTCAGCGGCACCCTGTTGCCTGAGACAAAGCTCTACAATGCCACCCAGCAAAAGGGCGAAAAGATGGGCAAGATGGTCTCCCTCTTCGGCAAAAAACAGAGTGAGATCAAGGCCATCGCCGCCGGGGACATCGGCGCGGTGACCAAGCTCTCGGGGGTCCTCACCGGCGACACCCTCTGCGCCGAGGGCAAGGTCTACAAGCTCGACCGGCCCGCCTTCCCTGTGCCCACCCTCTCGATGGCGGTACACCCCCTCGACAAGGGGGACGAGTCAAAGATCGGCCAGGGCATCCTCCGCCTCTGCGAGGAGGACCCGACCCTCCACTTCGCCACCAACCGGGAGACCAAAGAACAGGTCCTCACCGGCCTGGGCGAGCAGCACCTGGACGTGGTGATCGCCCGCCTGAAAGCCCGCTACGGGGTGGACGCCAAGCTGGAGGTGCCGATGGTCGCCTACCGCGAGCGGATCAACAAGAAGGTCAAGGTAGAGGGAAAATACAAAAAGCAGACCGGCGGCCACGGCCAGTACGGCCACGTCTGGATCGAATTTGAGCCCTGCGACAGCGAAGAGCTGGTCTTTGAGGAGAACGTCTTTGGGGGCGCGGTGCCCAGAAACTACTTCCCCGCCGTGGAAAAGGGGTTGCAGGAAGCCGTTCGCCACGGCGTCATCGCCGGGTACCCGGTGGTGGGCCTCAAGGCCACCCTCCTCGACGGCTCCTACCACCCGGTGGACTCCTCTGAGTTGGCCTTTAAGACCGCCGCCTCCCTGGCCTACAAAGAGGGGATGAAGCAGGGCGCGCCCTCCCTGCTCGAGCCCATCGGCACCCTCAAGGCCTACCTGCCCGACAGCTATACCGGCGACATCATGGGTGAGATCAACAAGCGCCGCGGCCGGGTGCTGGGCATGAACCCGGCAGAGGACGGCCTGCAGGAGATCGTGGCCGACGTGCCCATGGCCCAGATGGCCGACTTCTCCACCGTCATGCGCTCCATGACCCAGGGCCGGGGCAGCTTTACCTATGCCTTTGCCCGCTACGAGCCCCTTCCCCCCCAGTTGGAGGAGAAGGTGGTGGAAGAGGCCAAGAAGTTCTTCCAAAAGGGCGAGTAGCCGTATCCATAAGGCCCTAGTTTAGACCGTTTTAAAGAGAGCAGACCGGCATGGCCGGGCTGCTCTCTTTTCAATGGAGTAAATGACATTTAAATATATTGACAAATTTAATAAATATAATATGATTAAATTTACAAAAAAACAATTTGGAGGATAGAGAGATGGACAGAGCGCACTGGACGCCGGAGGACTTGGCCCGGGGGTACGCCAGAGAGGAGGGGGGCTACCGCTGCGCCGCCTGCGGTCGCCTGTTTGAAGAGGGGGAGGTCTATCCCTCTGGGGGCCGGTTTTACACCGCCAGCCGGGCGGTAGTCCTCCACCTGGAGAGGGAGCACCCCGACTATTTGCAGACCGGACTCATCGACAGCGACTCCAAGTACAACACCCTCACCAGGAATCAGCGGCGGCTTTACGCCCTCTTTGCCCAGGGACTGCCCGACAAAGAGGTTGCCGCCCGGTTGGGGGTGTCGGTCTCCACCGTCCGCCATCAGAAATTTGTCTTTCGCGAAAAGGCCAAGCAGGCCAGACACTATCTGGCAATCTACGAGGGGGTCTTTGGCTGCTGCTCGACCGACGGAGCCATTGTCGCCCTTTGCGAGCGCGCAGAGGAGGTGGACGGGCAGTAGGGAACTCGCTGAGGAGGAAAAGCGCCCATGTGCAGGGCGACCTTTTCCTTTTCATTTGCCCCTCTGACCTTTTTTCTCCGCGGCAGCAGGGCTTTCCCCGGGGAGAAAAGAGCGCTACTTCCTCCCGGTGCTCCGAGGGCTTGGAGAAGGACGGACGGTAAAGGAGAATAGCCGGAGAGCCTCCCCGCCATCCGCGGCGCTTTGGCTGTCCTGTGTCGCTGCCCAATCGAGGGTGGGTTTGCACAGCAAACAGGAGGCGGACTGGCCCACAGACAGGGGAGAACGGCTGGCGGGGACGGGGGAGGGAGAAGTGTTCATGCGCAAGGCGACCTTTCTCCGTTTCTTTTTGCCTACTTGTCCCCTGCGGCAACAGGGCTTTTCCCCGGGGGAAAGAAAAAGGGTGGCCTTCGCTCCCTCGCACACCGAGGACTTGTGAGGAAGGATGGGCGGAGGAAGGCCGCAAGGGCCCTCCCCGCTATCCACGGCGCTTTGGCTGTCCTGTGTCGCTGCCCAATCGAAGGTGGGTTTGCACAGCAAGCAGGAGGCGGACCGGCTCACAGACAGGGGGGAACAGTCGACGAGGGGCGGGAAGGGGAAAGCGCCCTTGCATAGAGCAGTCTTTTTCTTTCAACCGTCCTGCCTCCTCGCCCCCTGCCCTTCGCCCCCTGCTCTCTGCCCTTTGCCCCTTGCCCCTTGCCTCTTGCCCTCCTGCGGCAGCAGGGCTTTCCCCTCGGGGGAAAAAGAGCGCCACCCTCTCCCTACGTGTCGAGGATTTGGGGAAGGGTAGGCGACGAGAGGGGGAGGATGGCTGGGAAACGACCCCGCTATCCGCAGCGGCTTTCCTGCCCTATGCCCCTGTCCGATTGAATGGGGACTTTTGTACGGGTGAGTTGAGAGCAGATCGGCCTACAGGCAGGGCAGGGAGGTGGCAAGGGCCGGGGACAGGAAAGTCCCCGGCCCTTTTGTTGGTTGCGGCGGGCCGGACGGATGTCCTTGTAAACGGCCGGTTTCGCGCTATACTGAAAGACAGGAGACACCCCCACGCCAGCACGAGAAGGAGGTTTTCCCCCGTGGAGAAGAGAAAGGTCATTTTGGATGTGGACACCGGCTCTGACGACGCCATTGCCCTCATCTGTGCCCTGGCCAACCCCGATTTTGAGGTGCTGGGCATCACCACCGTCAACGGCAATCGGGCGGTCCCCATCACCACCGAGAACACCCTGCGCATCAGCGAGCTGATGGGGGGCAAGGTGCCGGTCTACCGGGGTTGCGCCCTGCCCTGGGTCAGCGCGATGATGGGGTTGCGCCCCTACATCCCCCAGTACGAGCCGGCCGACCCGGCCTATGCCGGCATCCACCGCACCTATATCGAGCAGTGCCCGCCCGCCACCATCCGCGAGGAGGAGACCCCGGCGGTGGTCTGGCTGATCCAGACCCTGATGGCCGCCGAGGACGGGGAGATCACCCTCATCCCTCTGGGGCCGATGACCAACATCGCCTACGCCCTGCGCATCGAGCCCCGCATCGCCCCCAAAATTGGGGAGATCGTCTACATGGGCGGCGGCTACAAAATCGGCAACGAGACGGCCGTCGCCGAGTTCAACGTCTGGGTCGACCCCGAGTCGCTGCAGGCGGTGCTGGATGAAAACATCCCCTTCACCTTCATCCCCCTGGACGCCACCCACCAGGCCTATCTCACCGAGGAGGATGCCCAGCGCCTGCGGCGGGTCGGCACCCGCCCCGCCCAGGTGGCGGCCGACCTGGTGAGCCAGCGCATCCGGGGGTACAGCACCTGGCAGAAGGTGGCCGAGGAGCCGGCCGCCCCCATCCACGACCCCCTCTGCGTGGCCTACCTGGTGGACCCGGCGGTCATCACCGAGCTGATACCCGCCCACTGTCAGGTGGACTGCGGCCGGGGCGCGGCCTATGGGCAGACCATCTTCGACATCAAAAACGGGCGGCTGGGGGCCAAGGCCCCCAACTGCAAGGTGGCCCTGGGGGCCGACCGCGTCCGCTTCGCCCAGATTTTGGAGGAGCTGTTGGAACACACCCGCTGAACCCCCGCGCAGGCCCTGGCGGCCGCGCAGAAAAATAGAAACCGAGAGTAGCAAAGGAGAGATGAACTGTGGAAAAGAGAAAGGTCATTTTGGATGTAGACACCGGTTCGGACGACGCCATCGCCCTCATTTGTGCCATGGCCAACCCCGCGTTTGAGGTGCTGGGCATCACCACCGTCAACGGCAACCGGGCCGTCCCCATCACCACCGAAAACAGCCTGCGCATCAGCGAGCTGATGGGGGGCAAGGTGCCGGTCTTCCAGGGCTGCGCCCTGCCCTGGACCTCCTGCATGCTGGGGCTGCGCAAGAACTACCCCCAGTACAAGGCGCCGGAAGAGGCCCTCTACAAAAACATCCACGGCACCTATATCGATCAGTGCCCCCCCACCACCCTCAAGGCCCAGCCCCAGAACGCCGTCAGCTGGCTGGTGGACACCCTGATGGCCGCCGAGGACGGGGAGATCACCCTCATCCCCCTGGGCCCCCTGACCAACATCGCCCACGCCGTGCGCATCGAGCCCCGCATCATCCCCAAAATCAAGGAGATCGTCTACATGGGCGGCGGCTTCCGGGTGGGCAACAAGTCGGCCCTGGCCGAGTTCAACGTCTGGCTCGACCCCGAGGCCGCCCAGGCGGTGATCGACGCCAACATCCCCTTCACCTTCGTCACCCTGGACGCCACCCACGCCGCCTACCTCAACATGGAGGACGTGGCCCGCATCCGCGCGATCGGCACCAAGCCGGCCGAGGTGGTGGCCTCCCTCTGCGAGCAGCGCATCAAGGGGTACAGCACCTGGCAGAAGGTGGCCGAGGAGCCGGCTGCCCCCATCCACGACCCCCTCTGCGTGGCCTACCTGGTGGATCCCACCGTCATCACCGAGCTGGTGGACGCCCCCTGCGAGGTGGACTGCGGCCGCGGCAGTGCCTATGGCGTGACCATGTTCGACATCAAAAACGGCCGGATGGAGGCCAAGGAGCCCAACTGCAAGGTGGCCCTGGCCGCCGACCGGCAGAAGTATGTAGACATCCTCTGCCAGCTGCTGGAATACACCAAGTAATCAGAGCACGCTGCGAGAAAAGGGCCGCCCCGCCACTGCTGGGGCGGCCCTTTTGCGGCCCCTTCCAAAAAGGGGAGGGCGGATTTGTGAAAAATCACCCTCTCCCAAGGTCGATTCCCCCCTTTCTTTGAAAAACCGTTTTTGCTATACTTGTTGTGAACACTGATGCACATCGCCGGCAGGACCGGCAGAGAGAGGGGGTCCCCGTTGGACAGCAGAGAGTTGGAGCGGCTTTTGGCCACCTGTCCCCAATCGGTGAAAAACCGGATGGAGCGCTGCCACTACGCCCAGGGGGAGTACATCATTCGCGCGGGCGAGACGGCCCGCTGGGTCTACCTTTTGGCCAAGGGGCGCATCCGGGTGTTCTATTACACCGGCGGCGGCGACCTGGTCATCAACTACCTGGGGCACAAAAACCGCACCATCTTCGGCGAGTCCGAGGTGCTGCAGGAACTGCCCACCATCTTTTACAACGTCCAGGCAGAGACCGACTGCGACACCCTGCGCCTCTCGAAGGACGACTTCTGGCGCTGGTTGGAGAGGGACCACGCCTTCTGCATCTACCTCATCCGCTGGCAGAACCGCCGCAGCAGCGACGCCTCCCGCTTTGGGGTGATGGCGGCCCTGCTCCCCCTGCGGGTGCGCACCGCCGTCCTCATTCAGGAAAACCTGGCCCCCGACGGCCGGGTGAGGATCGACAAGACCACCCTGGCGGGGCTGCTGGCCACCAGCATGCGCAGCACCAACCGCATCGTCAAGACCCTGCGGGAAGAGGGGGTGCTGGCGGTGGACGGTGAAAACCTGCGGGTCCTCGACCCGGCGGTGCTGCAAGCCATCGTCGACATCCGGGCCGACTTCGAGCCCGACCAGGACTACACCGTCGGTCCCGACCCCGACGGGCTGGACGACTAGGGGCGTTTCACCGAAAAGACAGCCGAGCGCAGGAGGGGGCATCCCCCTCCTGCGCTCTCATCTTTTCTCCCGCCTCTGCCCGCCCCGTGTTCCCCTTTGCCCGGCATACTCACCGCCCGGCGCGCATACACTTGATAACAGAAATGAGACAGTGGGGAAGGCGGGGAACGGCGATGTTCGTTTGTATGATCAAAGCCAAAAAGCTGGCGCTGGGGGCGGGCTGTTTTGCCCTGGCCCTGCTCTGTACGGCGGGGGCGTTTCGCTATGCCGCCGACCGCAAGCAGCTGGGGGAGGCCAGAGAGACCGCCACCCAGCAGGTGGGCTATTCGCTGGACGGCAAGACCGCCGAAAAGCGGCTGCAGTTTTTGGAGAGCGTGGGCCTGCAGGTGGAGCCGGAGCCCCTGGAAGTGGTGGAGGTGAAGGTCCCCTCCGCCTTTGACGACACCTATACCGCCTACAACGAGCTGCAAAAGCAGGCGGGGTTCGACCTGAAGAAGTACGCGGGCAAGACCCTCAAGCGCTATCGCTACCAAAAGACTGCCGAGAAGGGGGCCCCGGCGGAGTACGTCCACCTCCTTCTCTACAAAAACACCATCGTCGGGGGCGACGTGACCCCCGCCGAGGCGGGGAGCGCCAGCGCCCCCCTGGTGCAAAAATAGCGGGTGTGCAGGCAGGGCGTGGGGCCGGGCAGGCCGCCGCCCCTCGCTGCAAACGGGCGGGACAGCCGGAAAAGAGGGCTGTCCCGCCCGCTTTTTGCGCCCCCGCAGCAAAAAACCAAAAAAATTTTCAGAGGGGATAAATGCAGATTCAAAAAACAGATCGCCCAAAATAGAGCGCGTTTTTTTGGCGAAAAGGGAGAATGCGGGAGGCGGTGCAGGATGCAGGAAACCGGCTTTCAGCCGTCGCCCTCTCGAAGGAGAGAGACGGGCGGAAATGGCTTTGCAGCGGGGAGAATGGCGGTTGCAAAAGGATTTGGTTGTGGTATACTGATACCGCAAATTCGGGGCCGCGGCAGCGACGCCCCCGCAGCGGGAGGCAATTTTCATGAAGAAAAAAGCGACCGATTTTCTGTTGATGACCTTTGGCACCGTCCTGGTCTCGGTGGGGACCTACTTCTTTAAATTCCCCAACCACTTCTCCTTCGGCGGGGTCAGCGGCCTCTCGGTGGTGCTGGGGCAGGTCTTCTCCTTTCTCAGCCCCGGCGCCTGGAACACCATCTTCAACCTCCTCTTTCTGGTGCTGGGCTTTGTCTTTCTCGACCGGGGGTTTGGCTTTAAGACCGTCTATTGCAGCCTGCTCTTCGCCGGGCTCACCCAGGGGCTGGAGTACATCTTCCCCCTGGCCGGACCCCTGACGGACCAGAAGATGCTGGAGCTCATCTTCGCCGCAGCCCTGCCGGCGGTGGGGTCGGCCATCCTCTTCAACATCGATGCCAGCTCAGGGGGCACCGACATCCTGGCCATGATCATGCGCAAGTTCACCCGGCTGAACATCGGCAAGGCACTCCTGCTCAGCGACGCGGTCATCGCCCTCTCGGCCCTCTTTGTCTTTGACATTCAGACCGGGCTCTACTCCATCGTAGGCCTGGTGATGAAGTCCTTCCTGGTGGACATGGTGATCGAGAACATCAACATGAAAAAGAGCTTCACCATCGTCACCACCCACCCGGAGGAGGTCTGCGAGTTCATCAACAAAAACCTCCACCGGGGGGCCACCATCTGGCAGGCCAAGGGGGCCTTTACCGACAAGCCCCACTGGGTCATCCTCTCGGTGATGAGCCGGATGCAGGCGGCCGCCCTGCGCAACTACGTCAAAAACGCCGACGCCCACGCCTTTATGCTTATCTCCAACGCCACCACCATCGTCGGCAAGGGCTTTCGGGAGATGTAGAGTCGTCCTCCCTTGAAAAGAGCCCCCTTCCCCTGGCGTCAGGGGAGGGGGGCTCTTTTTTGTGCCGCTATTCGGCGAACTGGGAGTTATAGAGTTCGGCGTAGATGCCGCCCTGTTCCAGCAGCCGGCAGTGGTTGCCCTGTTCGGCGATGCCCTCGGGGGTGAGGACCACGATCTCGTCGGCGTTCTTGATGGTGGAGAGCCGGTGGGCCACCACCAGGGTGGTCCGCCCCTGGGACAGCTCGCCCAGCGACTCCTGGATCAGGTGCTCGGTGGCGTTGTCCAGGGCGGAGGTGGCCTCGTCCAGGATGAGGATGGGCGGGTTTTTCAAAAAGACCCGGGCGATGGAGATGCGCTGTTTCTGCCCGCCCGAGAGGCGGACCCCCCGCTCGCCCACATAGGTGTCGTAGCCGTCGTCCAGGGAGAGGATGAAGTCGTGCAGGTTGGCCCGCTTGGCCGCCTCCACGATCTCCTCGTCGGTGGCCCCCAGCTTGCCGTAGGCGATGTTGTCGCGGATGGTGCCGGTGAAGAGGAAGATGTCCTGCTGTACGATGCCGATGTGTTCGCGCAGCGAGTGGCGGGTGTACTGGCGGATGTCCCGCCCGCCGATTTGGATCGAGCCGTCGTCCAACTCGTAGAAGCGGGGCAACAGGTGGCAGAGGGTGGTCTTGCCGCCGCCCGAAGGGCCCACCAGGGCCAGGGTTTTGCCGCTGCCGATGTGCAGGTCGATGTCGCGCAGGATCTGGGTGTTGTTGTCGTAGGAGAAGCGCACCCCCTCAAAGGAGATGTCGCCCCGGGCCTCCTCGTCGCCCATGGGGACGGCGCCGGGGTCGTCTCGCTCCTCGGGCTGGTCCATGATCTCGCAAAAGCGCTTGAAGCCGGTGATCCCCTCCTGGAACTGCTCGACAAAGGCCAGCAGCCGGCGGATGGGGTTTAGGAACATCGAGACGTAGAGCAGGTAGGCCACAAAGTCCCCCACGGTGATGGCCCCGGCGAAGAGGAAACAGGCCGCGGCGATGAGGACGGTGAAGTTGAGGGCGTCGGTGAAGAAGTTGGTGCTGGCCGAGAACTGGCCCATCACCTTGTAGGCGTTGGAGCGGGCCTCCACGAACTCCCCGTTGCGGTGCTCGAACTTGCGGATCTCCCCCTCCTTGTTGGTGAAGGCCTTGGCCACCCGGATGCCGGAGATGCTGTTTTCCAGCTCGGCGTTGACCTCGCCGGTCTTTTCCCGGGTGACGCGGAAGGCGTGGTTCATCCGGGTGCGGAGTTTGGCCACCAGAAAGACGCCGACGGGCAGCAGGGCAAAGACGATGAGGGTCAGGGGGACGTTGATGCCGCAGAGGATGATGAAGGAGCCCAGCAGCATGATCAGGGAGATGAACAGGTCCTCCGGCCCGTGGTGGGCCAGCTCGGTCACCTCCATCAAGTCGTTGAGGATGCGGGACATGATGACGCCGGTCTTGTTCTCGTCAAAGTAGGAGAAGGGCAGCTTTTGCAGGTGGGTGAAGACGTCCCTTCGCATGTGGGCCTGAATGCGCACCCCCATCACGTGGCCGTAGAACTGGATGAAGTAGTTGAGCCCGGCCTTGAGCAGGTAGATGCCCAGCAGCACCGAGGCCCAGACGACGATCAGCCGCAGGTTTTTGTTGGGCACGTAGTCCTGGATGATGCTGCGGGTGATCATGGGGTAGAAGAGGTCGCAGACCGCCACCACCAGGGCGCAGAGCATGTCCGCAAAAAAGAGCTTTTTTTGCGGTTTGTAATAGCCGATGAACTTCTTTAACATCTTGGCACTCCTCTTTTTAAAATGTCAATGCAAAATTCATTATAAAAGCCGGGGTGGGGAAAAGCAACCGCTCCCGCGAGAACCGGCGATATGCCCCCGGATACCCAGCTTTTTCTGTGCCTTTTGCCGGTGCGGGCAAAAGGGAAGAGCCCGGCGCAAACTTTGCGCCGGGCTCTTGGGGTGCTGGGTGGAGACTATTCAAAATAGTAGTAGATGGTGTAGTCCTCCGGGTTTTCTTTGGGCTCGACAACTACCTGTCCCTTAGCGGTGACCATCGTTCCGAGGGCGATGGCGCGAATTTGGCTGGTGTCCACAGCCCAGAAATCCTCTCCTTGAAAGATGAGTTCCTGGTTCTTTCCGCCGCCGCACCCGGTGTTCAAAATGCGGGTGGAGCCGTTTTTCAGGTAGAGAATAATTTCTGCGCCTGCACCGTTGTCAAAAGATAGGCCCTCGTCGTTGAGATCGAATCGGGCGCCCTTGTACTGGGGGGTCAACACGATCCGTGCCGTTAGAGGGGAGAGGGCGATCTCACTAAATGTCCAGTCGCCGCCGGCAGTGATGGTTTGGTTGGGGGTGTAGCGCTCTGTTTTCAAAAGCAGACTGTAATCCACCCGAAAGGAGACCTCCCAACTGCCCGGTACTTCGGGAGTAGCTGTCATGTGGTCAATGCCAGCTTTGTACAAGTCTGTAAAAGAACTGTAAAAGAAATCGGAGAGGCGGACAGTGAGGATTCGCCCGTCGATGGATTCTTTGGGAGATGCAGTAAACATGTAGTTTTGTATGGCAGCCCCTTTTTGCATATTCCCTTGGCTCATATCGCCAGCTTCTAACCAGCCGCCACCGTCACAGACCCACCAGTCAGGCTCTTCTCCATCCAGGAAGTACTCGATGGTGCGAAAACCGCCCTGCCACCCTCTGCCATCCACGCTCTCGACCTGGCAGAGTACCTTGATCTCATTCTCGTCCCCAATCACCTGCTGAAAGGTGACGGCCACCCCGTCGTGCTCCACCCGGTAGTTCAAATCTTTGCCGGTCTGGATCAGCCCCTCGCGGATGGTCTCGGGCGGGTTGTACTGCTCCACCAACGGCTGGTTCCAGCGAAAGATCGCCGCTGCCAGGGCGGTCCCCGCCGCCGCCACACAGATGGCCGCGGCGATGAGAAGGGTCCGCTTCCAGTGCTTGGCGGGTTTCTTTGCGGCTTTTCTCGCCCGCTCGGCCCGTCGCTGTGCCTTGGCCCAGATGGCGTCCAGGGGCGGCTCCTCTTCCTGCCGGATCAAGTGCGCCATCTCCTCCGCCGGGAGGAGGTCCATCCAATCAGACAGCTTCAATGTGATCGATCCCCCTTTCTGCCAGCTTCTTTTGCAGGGCCTTGCGCCCCCGCAGCAGCCGGCTCTTGACGGTGTTGGTGTTGAGCCCCAGCAGGCGGGCGATCTCGCTCACCCGCTGGTAGAAGTAGTAGTGGCGAACGAGGATCTCCCGGTCTAGCTCCTCCAGCTCGTCCAGGGCCTCCCGCAGCAATCGGGCCTGTTCTCTGGCCTCCAACTGGGCGGCTGGGGTGTCCAGCTCGGGGCCCTCCACCCCCTCTTCCAGAGGAAGGCCGGGGGTAAAGCGCCGCAGCTTGTTTTTGGACAGGTTGCGGGCGGTGGCGGCCAGGTAGGCCTTCAGTCCCCCGGGGCGGCCGTCCAGCCGCTCGGCCACCCGCCAGAGGTTGGCGAAGGCGTCGGCGGCCACCTCTTCGATGTCCTCCTCGGCCATCCGCCCTCCCAGCACCGCCTTGACGACGGTGTAGACGTAGCCGCCGTACTGGTAGACCACCGCCTTTAGCGCCGTGGCGTCGCCCGCCTGCAGCCGGGCGATCAGTTCGTTCTCCTTCAAGACGACTCCCTCCTCTCCAAAAGCTCTTCACCCCTCAATACACCGCGTTCCCCCATTTGGGTGCACGTTTTGTCGGGTGCGCAAAAAGAAAGGGCCAAACAGCCCGCTGCTGTTTGGCCCCAACTCGAAGGGTGACGCCGCCCTCAATAGACCACTGCCGCCTGCAAGATCACATTGGGGTAGGGGGTGAACTCCCCGGTGCGCACGGCAAACTTGATCTGCTGGGACATCTCCTTTAAGTCCACATGGTCGATCATCTCGTGGCTGACCCCCGGCAATTTTTCCTGAATATAGGACCAGATCACCGGGTTGTGCTCGCCGATTTCTTTGGCCACGGTGTAGTGCTCCACCGCCACCTCGCCCAGGACCGCGTCCATCACCTGGCGGAAGGTGGGCACCCCGCCGCAGACCGCCAGGTCCACCACCGGCACCCCCTTGGGGATGGGCATCCCCGCATCGGTGATCATAAAGCACTCCTTGTGGGCCAGCCCGGCGATATACCCCGCCAGTTGGGCGTTGAGAACTCCCTTTTTCTTCATGCCATCGCACTCCTTTCAGCCCGGCGGCAGGGGGGCTTCCCCCTTTTTGTCGAACCGTTTTTTCACATCTCTGATTATAGCGCATTTGGCCGATTTGGCAACTGTTTTCCCCCAACAAAGCCGGCGTTTCCAACGATTTTGGCGGCTTGGCCAAACCCAGCGGTCCCCACCTGGGCAGATTGGCGCAAAAAATGAAAAAACGGCCCGTTTTGACAGGGCCGTTTTGGGGCTGGAGGGGGGCCGCTCCCTGCGGGGGGATTTGGGGAAACCGGACGGAGCGCCGAGGGGAGCCCGCCCTCCGGCAAAGGACCCGCTTCGCAGGGCGCCGCCCGCCCCTACCTGCCGGCCGGGGGGGCCTCCCCCTCTGCCAGGGGGATGGCGAACCAGAAGGTGGTGCCGGCGGAGCTGCTCTCCACCCCGTAGGGCAGTTGGTGCAGTTCCAGCACCCCCTTGACGATGGAGAGCCCCAGCCCGGTGCCCACGGTGGGCCGCTTGTGGCTGCCGGTCTGTTTGTAGTAGCGGTCCCAGATATAGGGCAGGTCGTCCGGGGCGATGCCCTTGCCGGTGTCCCGCACCTGCAGGTAGGCCATCCCCTCCCGCACCGTCTGGCTGACAAAGACGGCCTTGTCCGCCCCGGTGTAGGTGACGGCGTTGTTGACCAGGTTGTAGAGCACCTGGTAGATCTTGTTCTCGTCGGCCCGCACCTGCACCTCCCGGTCGGCCGACCAGATGAGCCGGTAGCCCTGGGGGGCCAACAGGGCCCCCAGCCGCTCCACCGTCTCCCGCCCCAGCTCGGTGAGGGAGAAGCGGGTGGGGGTGAGCTTCTGGGCTCCCGCCTCCAGTTGGGAGAGGTCGAGGACGTCGGTCACCAGACTGCTCATCCGGTTGACCTCCTCTAAGATCACGTTGAGGTTTTCCGGGGTGTTCTCCCCGGGCAGGTCCCGCATCATCTCGGCGTAGCCGGCAATCAGGGTCAGGGGGGTGCGCAGGTCGTGGGAGATGTTGGCCACCAGCTCCCGCCGCAGGTGGTCCACCTTGGAGAGCTCCCCGGCGGCGTAGTTGAGGGTCTCGGCCAGTTCGCCCGCCTCCCGGTAGCCGCTCTCGTGGAAAGTGACGCTGTAATTGCCCCCGGCCAGCTCCCTGGCTGTCTGGCTGATGCTGACGATGGGGGAGGTGATCCGCCGGGAGAGGAAGAGGGCCAGCACCGCCGAGAGGGCCACCAGCAGCAGGCTGATGTAGATGAGCTGCACCTGCAGCGTCTGGGTGGTGGTGCTCACCGGGGTCAGGGCGGTGCTCAAAAAGAGGTAGCCCTCCTCCCCGCCGGGGAGGGAGACCGCCGTCCCCAAAATCAGGGTCTGGATGTTGTCGATGGTGCTGTCGCGGGGCTGGATATTCAGTTCGGGCGGGGAGAGCTGGGTGGGGAACTTGCTCTTGCCGAAGAGGTAGCCCCCACCGTCGTCCGCTGCCATCCAGCTCTTGTACTGCAGCCGGGGGGCGGAGACGAAGAGGATCTCCCCCGACGCCTCGATCTGGGCAGCCAGCTGGTCGATGGTGTTGCTCCCCAGCCGAGTGATGGTCTCGCCGGGGCTGGTGACCACGCTGTAGCGCAGCTGCCCCTGGGTGGTGTAGATGGCCGCGGCCACCCCCTCCTTCAGGGCCAGGGTGGCCAGAAAGTCCTCCGGGCTCTCCTGGCGGGCCAGCTGCCGCACCACCTGGGCCCGGCAGTCCTTCAGGTTTTGCTCCTTGATAGACTTGTAAAAGCTCTCCAAAAACACCACCTGAAACAACCAGAGGCAGCCCAGCATCACCGCCACGAAGCAGAGCAGGTAGACCAGCAGCTTCCACTTGATGCCCAGCCGCCGCCGGCCCCGGCGCCCGGGGCGGCTAGCGGTCTTCAAAGCGGTAGCCCACCCCGCGCAGGGTGGTGATCAGCCCGGCGCAGTCGCCTAGCTGGCGGCGCAGCAGCTTGATGTGGGTGTCCAGAGTCCGCTCGTCCCCAAAGAAGTCGTAGCCCCAGACGGTGGTGATCAGCCGTTCCCGGCTCAGGGCGATGCCCCGGTTTTTCACCATGTAAAAGAGCAGGTCGTACTCCTTGGGGGAGAGGTCCACCGGCTCCCCCTTGACGTAGACCAGGCGGCCGGTGAAGTCCACCGTCAGCTCGCCGCTGGTGTAGATGTCCTTCTTGGCCCCCTCGGCGCCGCCGGCGGTCCGCTTGGCGATGGCGGCGATGCGCAGCATCAGCTCCTTGGGGGAGAAGGGCTTGCAGACGTAGTCGTCCACCCCCGCCTCGAAGCCGCGGATGCGGTCGAACTCCTCCCCCCGGGCCGAGAGCATCAGCACCGGGGTGTCGGTGAAGGCGCGGATCTTCTGGCAGGCGGCAAACCCGTCCATCCCCGGCATCATCACGTCCAGCACGATCATGTCGAATGGCTCGCTCCGGCAGAGGGCCACCGCCGTCTCGCCGTCGGCTGCCTCCTTCACCTGGTGCCCCTCGTGCCGGGCGTACTTGGCCACCAGTTCGCGGATGCGCGCCTCGTCATCGACCACCAATAGGCGCATCAAAACCCCTCCTCCACCTGTTTTTCTGCTATTATACAGCATATCGGCACAATGTGAAACCCGTGTGAAGGGACCCTCTTTTCGCCCAGGGAGGAGATTGACAAAGCGGGGGAATGTGGGGTATCATAAAGGGGCACAAGGCGGCCGCCGGCCGCCTTGTGCCCCTGTGTGCGGGAGTGGCGGAATGGCAGACGCGCTGGTCTTAGGAGCCAGTTCCTCGGAGTGTGGGTTCAAGTCCCATCTCCCGCACCATCCAAAAAGGGCCGGGAGCCAATGTGCGCTCCGGGCCCTTCCTTTGCCCCCGACCGCCCCTGTGCGGCTGCTCTAGCAGAAATAGGCCGCGGGGGCGTAGTAGGTGCAGGCGGTGGTCTTTCCCGCAAAGTGGAGGGAGAGGCGCACCGTCTCGGCCCAATCGGGGATGGGGAAGGTCGCCATCTGCCGGCAAAAGCAGTAGCAGACCCGGTGGGTGATGACCTCCTCCCGCCGCTCGGTTTGCCCGTTGGGGCCGCAAAACTCGGCCGCCAGGCGGATGTCCTGGGCCTCCACCGCCCGCAGCACATACCCCCAGGTGATGGCCTGCTGCCCCCGCACCGGGATGGCGGGGTCGTACTGGTCGCAGCCGCTGCCGCCCTCGGGCAGGGTGGTGGTGCAGGTGCGGTAGCCGCAGACGCAGAGGTTGTCGTAGGTCACCCCGCTCCCCGAAAAGTAGAGGGGGCCGCCGTCGGGCCCGGGGCACCAGCGCGAATTGCAGATGATGTTTTTCATTGCCGCATCACTCCCACAGAATGTTGGGCGCCGCCCAGAGGGGGACGCCTTTTTTACAGGATATTGCAGAGGGGGCCCGGGGGTGTATCGCCCCGCCCCGGACAGAGCGAAAGGAAGGGAGATCGTCATGACCGAACGGGAAATCGCCGAGATCCGCCGCCGCTACCGGCCGGAGAAGACCAACATCACCCACCTGCGGGGCTGCTATGTCAATGAGAAGCGGGAGATCGTCTCCCAGTTTGACCAGCCCCTCTCGATGATGAGCGAGGAGGAGGCGGAGAAGATCCTCGCCACCCTCAAGCGCACCCTCTCGGGGGCCCAGGGCCGCAACCTCTTTGATGTGGAGTTCGCCACCCAGCAGGTGGTGGACAGCGAGGAGCACCGGCTGCTCATGTCCCTGCGCAGCTCCGGTCTGGGGGACGAGGAGGCGGTGCAGGCCTTTTTGCAGAAGGTCATCGCCTCCCTGTCGATGGAGGGCAGCTACCTCATCCTCCTGGCCCACGAGACCTACGACGTCCCCTACCGCGCGGCCGACGGGGGCCGGCAGGACGACGCCTCCGACCAGGTTTACACCTATTTTCTCTGCAGCATCTGCCCGGTCAAGCTCACCACCCCCGCCCTGAGCTATTTCATCTACGAGAACAAGCTCTCCAACCGGCCGGCGGACTGGCTGGTCTCGCCCCCCGAACTGGGCTTTCTCTTCCCCGCCTTTGACAGCCGCAGCGCCAACATCTACAGCGCCCTCTACTACACCCGCAACCCAGCCGAAAACCACCAGGAGTTTGCCGACGCCGTCTTCAACCGGGAGATCCCCATGCCCGCCGCCGAGCAGAAGGAGACCTTTCAGTCCCTTTTGGGGGAGAGCCTGGGTGAGGACTGCAGCCTGGAGGTGGTGCAGGCGGTGGAGGGCCAGCTCACCGAGATGATTGAGGCGCACAAGGAGCGCAAAGAGGAGGAGCCCCTGGCCGTCTCCAAGTACGCCGTCAAGCGGGTGCTGGAGGGCTGCGGGGTGCCGGAGGAGCGGTTGAGCACCTTTACCCAGCGCTACGACGAGGCCTTTGGCCCCGATTTGGATTTGAGCCCCCGCAACCTGGTCAACGCCCGGGCGCTGGAGGTCACCACCCCCGACGTCACCGTCAAGGTGAACCCCGAGCGGGGGGATCTGGTGGAGACCCGGGTCATCGACGGCGTCCGCTACATCCTCATCCGCGCCGAGGAGGGGGTACAGGTCAACGGGATCGACATTCACATCTCCTGATTTCTTGGCCCCGGCAGGGGGCGCGACGATTTGGTTTGCAGGGGAGCAATTTGCCCTGAAGGGCAGGTTGCTCCCCTTTTGTCGGCCGAAGGGGGGCGGCGGTATTTCGCCGCCATTTCGCAGGGGAAAGGGGGGCCCTTTTGCCCCGCGGCCTTCTCCCCGGGCGGGGGCCGACGGGGTCCAGGGCGGCCAGCAGCCCCGCCGTGGCGGGGTTCCCTGCCGCCGCCCCTCTGCCGCGCCCTTCACTGCCCGGCCCCACCGGCGCGGGGGAGACGGGGCGGCCGGTCGCGGCGCTGTGGGGAGATGCCGGCGGGAGCGGCCCTGGCCCGAGGGGGCTGGGAGCTGTCGCCCGGCCAGCCCTCGCCCTGTTGCGGGCGGCAGGGAGCGCCTGCCTTTATTCCCCTTGGGACCTGGCTGTTTTTGCCGGTTGCCTGCAGACAGCCGGAGGGGGCGGTTTCAACGGGGCCGCCCTCTCTAAAATCGCGTCTCCTTCTCCCGGCCCCGCCTTGCCCCCTGGGCGGGCGGGGTTGACGTGCACCATGCAGTGCTTGACCTGGGGGAACCCCGCCTCGACGGCCCGGTGCACCCCCTCGGCGATTCGGTGGGCGGCCTCGAGGGAGAGGCGGCCGTCCACCGCGATCTCCATGTCCACATAGGCCCGGGCCCCAAACTGCCGGGTGCGCATCTCGTCCAGCCCCGCCACCCCCTCCTGGGCGCGGACAGCCGCGGCGATCGCCTGCACCGTCTGGGCGTCGCAGGCTTTGTCCACCATCTTGTCCACCGCGTCGCAAAAGATGTCCAGGGCCGCTTTACAGATGAAGAGGCAGATGACGGCGCTGGCCAGGGGGTCGAGGATCGGCCACCCCATACGGGCCCCCAAAATGCCCACAAAGGCCCCCACCGAGGAGAGGGCGTCGGAGCGGTGGTGCCAGGCGTCGGCCATCAGCGCCCCTGAGTGCACCCGCCGGGCCGCCTTTCGGGTGTAGCGAAACATCCACTCCTTCACCGCGATGGAGACCACCGCCGCCGTCAGGGCCAGCACCCCCGGTGTCGCCAGCTCTCCCCGTCCACCGCACATCTGGGCGATCCCCTGGGCGCCGATGGCCGCCCCGGTGGCCGCCAGGATCGCCGCCAGCAGGATGGCGGCCACGCACTCCAGCCGCTCGTGGCCGTAGGGGTGGTCCCGGTCGGGCTGCCGGGCGGCCAGGTTGATGCCCCCCATCACCACCAGGGTGCTAAAGACGTCTGAGGCGGAGTGGACCGCGTCGGACACCATCGCCCCCGAGCGGGCCAACAGCCCCGCCGCCAACTTGAAGGCCGTCAGCGCCAGGTTGACCGCAATGCTCACCCCCGACACCCGCATGGCCACCCGCCGACCCTCGTCCGCCTCTCTCACGGCGATCCCCTCCCTTGTCCTGCGGCGCCGCCCCTCTTTGCCGGAAGGGCGGCGCCGTGCCCCCCAGCTTATGCGCCGCCCCCGCCGCAGTTGACAAAGGGGGAGGGGGGCGGTACGATAGAGGAAATTTTTTGAGAGAGGGGGCGCTGGCTTTGCGCCTTTGCATTGAGGGAGCTCCGCGCAAGGTCCGCTAGTCGGGCGGCGCTGTGCGGAGCAAATGATTAAGTAGTAAAGATACGCTTTTCGCCCGACAGAGGGACTTTGCGCGTTTGGAACAGCCATCCGGCCCGGCCGGAAATCCAAACAAAGGAGTAAAGTCCATCGTGTTTTCAAAAATCAAAGCCCGCTATCGCGGCCTGGGGCCCTTTTTCGTCCTCTGGTCCACCCAATCCCTCTCGGCCCTGGGCAGCGCCATGACCAGTTTTGCCCTGGTGGTCTGGTCCTACCAGCAGTGGGGCTCGGCCCTCTCCACCGGCCTGCTCTCGGTCTGCTCCTACGCCCCCTACGTGGCGCTGAGCATCTTTTCCGGCGCCCTGAGCGACCGCTGGGACAAGCGAAAGACCATGCTGCTGTGCGACAGCGCGGCGGCCCTCTGCACCCTCTGCGCCCTCGCCCTCCTCTCCACCGGGCGGCTGGCCATGGGGCACCTCTACCTCCTCAACGCCGTGAGCGGGTTGATGAACACCTTTCAGCAGCCCGCCTCCGACGTGGCCGTCAGCCTGCTGGTCCCCCGGGAGCAGTACCACCAGGTGAGCGGGCTGCGGGCCCTCTCCAACTCCCTGGTCACCGTGCTCGCCCCCATCCTGGCCAGTGCGGTCTTCGCCTTTGGGGGGCTGGGGGCGGTGATCGCAGTCGACCTTGCCACCTTCGCCGTGGCCGCCGCTGCCCTCTGCCTGGCTGTCCGGCTCCCCCACACCGCCACCGAGACAGGCCCGCGGGAGCCGATCTGGCAGGTGGCAAAGGCGGGGCTTGCCTTCCTCGCCCAAAATGAGGGGGTGCTCCACCTCATCCTCTTTCTGGCCGCCATCAACCTCACCGCCTCGATGTACAATGCGGCCCTGCCCGCCCTCCTCCTCCCCCGGGCCGGAGGAGGGGAGATGGCCCTGGGGCTGGTGAACACCTGCGCCGGCCTTGCCAACCTGGCGGGCAGCGCCGCGGTCTCCCTCGCCCCGGCCCCCAAAAGCCGGGTGCGGGTGATCGTGGGGGCCCTCCTCTTCTCCATGAGCACCGAAAACCTCCTCCTCTCCCTGGGGCGGGGGCTGCCGGTCTGGTGCCTGGGGGCGGTGCTGGGGTGGCTCTGCATCCCCGCCATGAATGCCAACCTGGACGTGCTGCTGCGGCTGCACATCCCGGTGGAGATGCAGGGCCGGGTCTACTCGGTGCGAAACGCCCTGCAGTTCTTCACCATCCCCCTGGGCTATCTGGCCGGGGGCGCCCTGGTGGACGGGGTCTGCGAGCCCCTGATGGCCGCCCAGCCCGCCGGCAGCCCCCTGCATATTCTCTTTGGCGCGGGGAAGGGCGCGGGGGCCGCCCTCCTCTTTTTCTTCCTGGCGGCACTGGGGGTGGGCACCTGCCTCCTCTTTCGCCGCTCCCGGGCCATCTGGGCCCTGGAGGAACGGCCGCCCCGCCGGTAAGCGCGCAGAAAAGAGCGCCTGCCCCCCTTTTACAGGGGGGCGGGCGCTCTCACTCTTGAAGCTGTTTTTAGCGGGCGGGGGGTTCGGCGGCCAGGAGGGCGGCGGCCTCCTCCCCGGGGAGGGGGCGGGCGTAGAGGAAGCCCTGGATCAGCTCGATGCCGCAGTCGAGGACAAAGCGGTTTTGCACCTCGTCCTCCACCCCTTCGGCCAACACCCGCATTCCCATGCGGTGAAAAATTTCAGTCAGGGCCCGGACCATGACGGCGGTGTTCTCCTGTTCCACTGCCGCCCAGACGAGACTCTTGTCCAGTTTGACGGTGTCAAAGGGGAGGGCCAGCACCGAGCTCAAGTTGGAGTAGCCGGTGCCAAAGTCGTCCAGCCCCAGGCGGATGCCCATCTGCCGCATCTCCCGGGCGAATTCGCCCACCAGCTCCGGCGTTTCGGCCAGGGCGGTCTCGGTGAACTCGATCACGATCTGGGAGAAGGGGACGCCGCTGTCCCCGATGATCCGGCGCACCCGCTCCACCACCCCCGGCTGCCCGAACATCACCGCCGAGAAGTTGACGTGCACCCCCTCCACCGAGATGCCCCGCTCCCCGAGGGAGAGCAGGTAGCGGCAGACCCGCTCCAACACCTGGTAGGTCAGCTCCACAATGTCGCCGGTCTCCTCGGCCAGGGGGATGAACTCCGCCGGCGAGACCGGGCCGGCGGGGGTGCCCTCGATGCGCATCAGCGACTCGGCGTAGAGAAAGCGGCCGCTGGACACGTCGTAGATGGGCTGGTAGCGCAGGGAGAAAGCACCCTGGGAACAGGCCCGCTTCACCGCCTGCAACACCTGCTCCCGGCGGCGGATCTCCCCCAGCATGGCGGGCCCGCAGTAGCAGATGTTGCGGCCGGGCCGGCGCTTGGCCTGGGAGACGGCGTAGGCGATCCCGCCGGCCAACCCCTCGGCGGTGTCGGCGCTGTTGGGGTACTGCACCACCCCCATGGCCCAGGACAGGGGGCGCAGGTAGTTGCCCGCCCGCCAGGGCAGGGCCATCCGCTCCCGAATGGCCCCCAGCACCCGGCCCACCTCCTCCCGCCCGCCGTCGCGGATGAGGACGGCGAACTCGTCCCCGCCGAAGCGAAAGACGTTTTTCTCCCCCGCCAGCCGCTGCAGCCAGCCGCAGACTTCTTTTAAAAAGAGGTCCCCCACCGACTGGCCGAAGCGGCTGTTGATCTGTTTGAAGTCCCGCAGGGAGAGGACCGCCACCGTGAAGGTGGGCAGCCGCTTTTCAAAGAGGAGCAGGTCGATGAGGTTGACCAGCTCCTGCCGGTTGGGCGCGCCGGTGAGGGAGTCCAGAGACATCTGCTTGTTCTGCAGGTGCAGGTAGATGATGAGCAGGGCGCAGGCCGCCGCCGAGCCCGATAGGATGACGGTGGGGTAGAACTGCTGCACCAAAATGACGACGAAGGCCACCGCCGGGAAGGAGAGGAGGATGGTCCTCGTCGAGCGCTCCACCGCCCGGCGAAAGCGCAGCACCAGCAGGATGCTGGCGGCGCAGTAGGCGTAAAAGAGCAGGTAAGTCAGGGCGATCCACTTCCCCTGCCGGTAGCCGCCCTCGGGGGTGATGGAGAAGAGCTTGCCGGTGAGGGGGTCGGCCAGGGCCAGCAGGGCGTAGAGGGCGCCGGGGGCGATTCCCCCGGCAAAGACCCAGCGCAACATGGGCTGCCCCTTGCAGAGGATGGCGGCCGAGTAGAGGAAATAGGCCAGCCCCATCAAGGGGGTGCAGACAAAATAGAGGGTGGTCACCCCCCAGACCAGCCACTGGGGGACCAGGTCGGGGCGCATCAGCAGCAGGGTAGAGAGGATGTTGGTGGACACCGCCAAAAAGGTGACGATCAGGCAGCCCTGAAACACCCGGTTTTTTAAGCTTGGCAGCGGGCTGCCCCGGCGGGAATACCCCCAGATGATGAGCAGTATGACTGCCGAAACGCATTCCGGCGCGATGTCCCAGCGCATGTGATCCCTCCGCCGCCCCGCAGGGCAAAGAATAAAATCAAGAATCAAAAATCAAAGGATAAAATATGTCAAAACTGTAAAGATACATTCATCATAGTCGAAAACTGCCAAAAAGGCAATGAAAATCCACTGCCGTCCTCCCCCCGCCGCCCCTCTGTTTGGAAAAGGGCGCCAAAAGGGGTATAATGAAAGGCAGAAAGCGCGCCCCGCGCCGGAGAGAGATGTGGCGTGGGGCGCGGGGAGGGTGGATACTGTGGCCAACATCTTTGACTATCTGGAATGGCGGGGCGACCTGCGCTTTGACCAGGCGCCCTTTACCTGCGTGGACGACCTCATCCTCTGCCGGCTGTCCTACGTCCCCTTTGACGGGGTGGTCCCCCCGCTGGGGGAGGGGGGAGCGATCCCCCTGCGCCGGGCGGCGGAGCGGCTCCTCTCCCCGGCCTTTGCCCGCCAGACGGAGGCCATGTGGGCGCGCGACCGCGACCTGCTGCGGGCCCTGGCCGCCAGCGCCCGCTTTGGCGAGATGCCCCTTTTGGGCTATGTCAACGACGTGGACGCCGACGAGCAAAAGCAGTTTTCCGCCCTCTGCGCCCTGCCCGGCGACGGCACCGGCTTCGCCGCCTTCCGGGGGACCGACAACACCCTGGTGGGCTGGAAAGAGGACTTCAATATGGGCTTTGCCACCCCGGTGCCCGCCCAGAGGGAGGCGGTCTCCTACCTCTGCCAAGCGGTGGAGCGGGGGCCGGCGACCTGGCGGGTGGGGGGCCACTCCAAGGGGGGCAACCTGGCCGTCTACGCCGCCGCCTTCGCCCCGGCCCCGGTGCAGGAGCGGCTGCTCTGGGTGCAGAACAACGACGGCCCCGGCTTTGACGGCGGGGTGCTGGAGGGCCCGGGCTACCGGGCGGTGCGGGAGCGGGTGCACACCTACCTGCCCCAGTCCTCGGTGGTGGGGATGCTGCTGGAACACGAGGAGGCCTACACGGTGGTCCACAGCGGCCAGGTGGGGCTGATGCAGCACGACCTCTACTCCTGGGAGGTGAAGGGCCCCGGCTTTGTCTGTCTCGACGAGGTGAGCGCCAGCAGCAAGTTCATCGACAAGACCCTCAAGGACTGGGTGGCCGGGATGAGCAGGGAGGAGCGGGCCACCTTCTTTGACACCCTCTACCAGCTGCTGGCGGGCACCCAGGCCAAGACGGTGGGCGAGCTCTCCGGCGACTGGCTGCACAGCGCCGGGGCGGTGCTGCAGTCCCTCAAGAATGTGGACGAGGACACCCGCCGCCTGATGGGCCAGGTGGTGGGCGGCCTCTTTCGCTCGGCGCGGGAGAACCTGCGCACCGCCCGCCCTCGGGGCGAGGGGCCGGAGCGGCGTCTGGAGTAGGGGACCCTCTTGCCCCGAGGCGGGGAGCGGGGGCGGCTGTGGCCCGGTCTCCTATCGCCGCCGGGAAGGGGGGCTTGCTTCCCGGCAGGGGGCGTCGGCCTTCTCTTTCAAGAGGGCCAGAGGAGCGGAGGCGGGTGTCCGTCTCCTTTTGTGGGAGGCGCGAAGGGGAGAGCGCACCCAAAGACCGGCGGGGCCCTTCGGCCCTTTGGGCCGCGGACAGCGGTCCCTCCTGTCATCTGACGGCCCGCCCGGCCCCTGCGCCCGTTCCCCCTTTTCTGCCGGGCGGGGGTCCACTCTGCGCCCCTGTGGGAGGGAAGCGGCTGCCCCCTGGTTGGGGCGGGGTGAAATGGGCCTTTCCCCCGACGCTCTGCCCAAACCCCGCCGAGGGCTTCTCCATGCGCCCTGGCGCTTGGGATGCCCTCTCAAAACGCGCTTGTTGTGGCACTTTATCGCCGCAATATCGGCGAAATGACGGTTGACTGGGTGCACAAGATGTAGTATGATTTGACCAATCTGTTTCAGAATCAAACTAGATATGGAAACGAAAGCACGCGGGTGCCCGGCCTGTCATCGGGCCGGGCGGCAACAGGGAAGACGGGTGAAAAGCCCGCGCGGTCCCGCCGCCGTAAGGAGAGAGCGCGCCCCAACTGCCACTGGCTCCCCGGGAGCTGGGAAGGCGGGGCGCGCGTGGAATCCGAGCCGGAATACCTGCCCGCTGTGCGCGCGCTGCCACGGTGTATGGCGTCAAGCGGGCTCTGGTGAGTGACCTTTGTCGCGCCCCTGCCCTTTGGCCGGCAGGGGCTTTTCAGCGCTCTGGGCGTCTCCAGCGGTTTTCTGAAACCACTTTGATGGGAGGACACAATACGATGATCGAGTCGATTCGCAAGCGCAGCGGGGACATTGTCCCCTTTGATTCGGAGAAGATCACCTGGGCCATCTTCAAGGCGGCCGCCGCCGTGGGGGGAGACGACTGGCAGCGGGCGGAGGAGCTCTCCCGCCAGGTGGTGGAGATGGCCACGTCCCGCACCGGCGTGCTGGACGTGGAGGAGGTGCAGGACATGGTGGAAAAGGTCCTCATCGAAAACCGCCACGCCCGCACCGCCAAGGCCTACATCCTCTACCGGGAGAAGCGCCAGGGCGCGCGGGAGGCCAACGCCCTCATCGGCGCCACCATCGACATGTTCTCCCAGTACCTGGACGACATGGACTGGAAGATCCAGGAGAACGCCAACACCCAAAAGTCCATCAACGGGATGAACAACTACATCCGCGAGGCATTTACCAAGCAGTACTGGCTCCACGAGATCTATCCCGAGGAGATCCGCCGCGCCCACACCTCGGGGGACCTGCACCTGCACGACCTGGGCTTTTTCGGCCCCTACTGCGCCGGGTGGGACCTGCGCCAGCTGCTGATGCAGGGCTTTGGCGGGGTGCCCGGCAAGGTGGAGAGCGGCCCGGCCAAGCACCTGCGCTCCTTTTTGGGGCAGATCGTCAACTCCACCTTCACCACCCAGGGCGAGTCGGCCGGCGCCCAGGCCTGGTCCTCCTTTGACACCTACTGCGCCCCCTTCATCCGCTACGACCACATGGACTACGCCTCGGTGAAACAGGCGCTGCAGGAGTTCATCTTCAACCTCAACGTCCCCACCCGGGTGGGCTTTCAGTGCCCCTTCTCCAACCTGACGTTCGACATCGTGGTCCCCTCCACCCTCAAGGACGAGTGCGTGGTCATCGGCGGCCAGCCCATGGATGCCTGCTACGGCGACTTTCAGGCCGAGATGGACCTGCTCAACACCGCCTTTTGCGACGTGATGATGGAGGGGGACCGCCACGGCCGGGTCTTCACCTTCCCCATCCCCACCATCAACGTCACCAAGGAGTTTGACTGGCAGAGCCCGGTGGTGGACAAGTTCATGGAGATCACCTGCAAGTACGGCATCCCCTACTTCTCCAACTACATCAACTCCGACCTCTCCCCCGAGGACGCCCTCTCCATGTGCTGCCGGCTGCGCCTTGACACCAGCGAGCTGCGCAAGCGGGGCGGCGGCCTCTTCGGCTCCAACCCCATGACCGGCTCCATCGGGGTGGTCACCCTCAACCTGCCCCGGCTGTGCTACCTGGCCCAGGACGAGGAGGACCTGATGCAGCGGCTGGACGGGCTGCTGGAACTGGCCAAAAACAGCCTGGAGATCAAGCGCAAGACCATTGAAAAGCAGACCGAAAACGGGATGTACCCCTACTCGGCCCACTACCTCAAAGAGGTCAAGGCCCGCACCGGCTCCTACTGGTTCAACCACTTCAACACCATCGGCCTGGTGGGGATGAACGAGGCCTGTCGCAACTTCCTGGACTGCGAGATCACCGCCCCCGAGGGCCAGCGGTTCGCCCTGCGGGTGCTGGGCCACATGCGGGAGGTCATCACCCGCTTCCAGGAGGAGACCGGCCACGTCTACAACCTGGAGGCCACCCCCGCCGAGGGGACCAGCTACCGCCTGGCCCAGCTCGACCGGGACCGCTACCCCGACATCCTCACCGCCGGGGAGGAGGTGCCCTACTACACCAACTCCACCCAGCTGCCGGTGGGCTACACCGACGACATCTTCGAGACCCTCGACCTGCAGGACGACCTGCAGTGCATGTACACCGGCGGCACGGTGCTCCACCTCTACCTGGGCGAGCAGATCCGGGACATCGAGGTGGCCAAGGCCCTGCTGCAAAAGGCCTTTACCAACTACAAGCTGCCCTACCTCTCCCTGACCCCCACCTTCTCGGTCTGCCCCGAGCACGGCTACATCAGCGGCGAGGTGTACAGCTGCCCCGACTGCGGCGCCGCCACCGAGGTGTGGAGCCGGGTGGTGGGCTACCTCCGCCCGGTGCAGAACTTCCACAAGGGCAAGAAGGAGGAGTACCGCCAGCGGGTCAAGTACGTCATCAAAGAGGGCGAGCTCTCCGGGGCGGCCGCCCAGTGAGGGTCGCCGGCATCCAGCGCACCAGCACCATCGACTTCCCCGGGGTGCTGGCCTGCGTCCTTTTCACCCGCGGCTGCGACACCGACTGCTTTTACTGCCACAACCGCGACCTGTTGGGCCCCGGCGACTGCCTGCCCGAAGGGGAGGTGGAGGCCTTTTTGAAAAAGCGCCAGGGGCTGCTGGACGGGGTGGTGGTCAGTGGCGGGGAGCCGCTGCTCCAGCCCGATCTGGAGGAGTTTCTGGCCGCCCTCAAGGCCATGGGCTACCGGGTCAAGTTGGACACCAACGGCCGCCAGACCCAGCGGGTGCTGGCCCTGGCGGAGGCGGGGCTCTGCGACTACCTGGCCATCGACTGGAAGGCCCCCCGCCGACAGTACCTCCAGGTGTGCGGCGTCCCCCCCGAACAGGGGTACGACGCCACCCGCGAGACCCTCTGCCAACTGGCCGAGAAGGGGATCCCCTGCGAGGCGCGGACCACCCTCTACCCCGGACTCACCGCCGGGGCGCTGGTGGAGTTGGCGGGACAGCTGCCCCCGCTGCCCCGCTACCGGCTCAACTTCTTTCGCCCCCCCGCCTGCGCCCGGCAGCGGCACCTCCCCCTGCTGGAGCGCCCCTTCCTCACCCCCGAACAGGTGCGGGCGGTGGAGCCCCAGCTCCGGGCCGTCCAGCCCGGCCTCACCTTTTAGACAGGCCTGTTTGATATGCGGTCCCGGCGCGGGAGAGCGGCAACGCTCCCCCGCGCCTTTTTGCCGTCTCTTCCCGCCCGGCCGCAGCGGGATAGGGGCGGCGGGAAGGGGAGAAAGGGGAGGGCCCAACCCGTCCCCCCTGCCGCCCAAGCCGCTGCAGGGCGGAAAGGCGCCCCTGTTCCCCGGCGTCCGCCGAGGATCTGGGCGGGGTCGGCGACAGCGGTCCGCCGTCTCCGCACGGGGGCGGTCGAGGGACAAAAAACGCCATATTTTTACAGCTCCTCTGACTATATTGGGAAGGAGACCCAGTTGGGCGTTCACAGCAAAAGGAGGAGATCGGGTGAACGAGAGGATGAGCGGCGAGGCGCTGCTGGCGGCGGCTGCCCGGGGGGTCAAGGGGGGGCTGGTCCGGCTGCAGCTGGGACAGGCCAGGGTCCACTGGTCGCCCGACGGCGGATTTCTGGCCCTGCTGGACTGCGCGCCGGAGGCCTTTGCCCGCGCCCAGGGAGAGGACCCCTGGTTTTTCCTGGGGGCCCAGGGGCGGCGGTTGGCCGCCCGCAAACTGGCCCGGGCCCGGCGGGCGGGGTGGGTGCAGGCCGATTTTCCCTGCTACACCCCGGCGGGCCAGTTGCGCTGGCTGCGCTGGTGTGGGGTGCTGGAGGCCCCGCGCCGCTGGCGGTTTTTCTGCCTGGACGTCGGCCGCTGGCGACAGATGCAGCGGGAGCTGGAGGGGGAGCGGGAGCGGCGGCAGGTGCTGCTGCGCTGCACCGACGGGCTGGCCTTCGAGTACGACGGGGCGGAGGACGTGATGACCTTCTGCGACCGCCGCCCCGGCCGGGCGGGGGGCGGCATCTGGCGGGCGGAGGGCTATCTGGCCGCCCTGAAAGAGAGCGGCTGCCCCGGGACGGCGGCCTTTGCCGCCATCTGCCGGGGGGAGAGCGCCGGCCCCGCCGAGGTGCAGCTGGAGGGGCGGGCCTTCCCCGGCCACGAGGGGGGCTGGTTTTCGGCCTCCGGTGCACCGGTGGAGGGCCCGGGGGGCCGCACCTGCGTGCTGGGGGTGCTGCGGGACATCAGCGCCCACAAAAGGGAGACTCAGAAGCTGCGCTCCCGCTGCTGCCGCGACCCCATGACAAGGCTCTACAACAAGCTCTCCACCGCCGAGGCGGTGGACGGCTACCTGCAGAGCCCCTGCCGGGGCGGCTCCGGCGCCCTGCTGCTTATCGACCTGGACGACTTCAAGGGGGTCAACGACCGCTACGGCCACCAGTTTGGCGACGCGGTCCTCACCGAGGTCAGCGCCCGGCTGCAGGCCAACTTTCGCGCCACCGACATTGTGGGCCGGGTGGGGGGCGACGAGTTCGTGGTCTTTATGAAGGACGCCGCCGCGCCGGTGGTGGGGGAGACGGTGGAGCGCCTCTGCCAGCTGCTGGAGCGGGAACTGCCCTCCCGCCGGGGCCTCTCGGTGCGGGGGAGCATCGGCGTCGCCCTCTGGCCCCGGGACGGCGCCAGCTACGAGGCCCTCTTTGCCGCCGCCGACCGGGCCATGTACGAGGCCAAGCGGGCGGGGAAGGACCGCTACCGGATGGCCGCCGGGAACCCCGCCGCCCCCGTCGGCGGGGGCGCAAAGGGGGAGGTCGGCTGCCCCCTCTGCCTGGGGCGGCTGCTGGAGCGGGCGACGGCCGCCCCCACCCCGGAGGAGGGGGTGCGCCGGGTGCTGGCCGATCTGGGGGATGCCCTGGGCGCCCACCGCACCTACTTTGTCTGGAAGGGGGAGATCCCCCTGCACGTCTGGACGGCCCCCGGGGTGGCCGCCGATCTTCCCGAGGGGCCGGCGGCGCCCGCCCTTCTCGACCGGGAGGAGTTGCAGCCCTACTACGACCCGGCCGCCGGGCTGCTCTACTGCCCCGACGCGGCGGCCGCCGCGGAGAGCGCCCCCCGCTTTGCCGCCTTCTGCCGGGCGCGGGGGGCCCGGGCGGTGCTGCAGTGCCGCGTCAGCGGCGGCGAGCGCCTGGGCCTTTTGGGGGCCGAGGTCAACGGCGCCCGGCGCTACTGGAACAAGGAGGAGGTCGCCCTCCTCAAGGGGGCGGCCCGCATCTGCCAATTGCTGCTGTGCTAGGGGCGGTCCAAAATCGCCCGCTCGCCGGCCTTTGCGAATGCAAAGGCCGGCTTTTTTTGGTGGAAACACAACAAATTTTGTCTATAAATGGCCACTTCCAATTGTAAAGATTGGAAGATGATGATATGATAATAGAAAAATCGGCTGTCTCTGCCCGCTGGGCAGGGACGAGCGGAACCGGCGCTGTGTCCGGGTGGGAGCGCCCCGCCCCGCCGAGAGGAGAGAGTACTGTGTCAAAACAAGGAAATTGTCGTTCCCGACGCGGCCTGCGGGCAGTGGCTTTGGTGCTGAGCGTCGCCCTGGTCTCCCTGGGGATCTTCACCGGCTGCAAGGACAAAAACCACGGCCTGAAAAAGGACAGCCCGGTCTCCATCTCCATCTGGCACTACTACAACGGCGCCCAGAAGCAGATGTTTGACGAGATGGTCACCGAGTTCAACGAGTCGGTGGGGGCCGAAAAGGGGATCGTGGTCCAGGCCTACAGCCAGGGCAGCGTCAACGACCTCACCGCCAAGGTGATGGACGCCATCGACAAGAAAGTCGGCGCCGAAGAGGTGCCCGACGTCTTTGCCGCCTACGCCGACACCGCCTACGAGATCAACCGCCGGGGGATGGCCGCCGACTTGAGCCAGTACCTCACCGAGGAGGAGCGGGACAGCTATGTCTCCGCCTACCTGGACGAGGGGGCCTTCAGCGAGGAGGGGAGCGTCAAACTCTTCCCCACCGCCAAGTCCACCGAGGTGCTCACCCTCAACAAGACAGACTGGGACAAATTCGCCGCCGCCACCGGCGCCAGCGAGGAGGACCTCGTGACCTGGGAGGGGATCTGCAAGCTGGCCAAGAGCTACTACGAGTGGACCGACGGCCTCACCCCGGAGAAAAACGACGGCAAGGCCTTCTTCGGCCGGGACGTGATGGCCAACTACTTCATCATCGGCAGCATGCAGCTGGGGCAGGAGCTGTTCTCGGTCGAAAACGGCCAGGTCACCTACAACCTGGACAAGGCGGTGATGCGCCGCCTCTGGGACAACTACTACACCCCCTATGTCAGCGGCTACTTCGCCTCCATCGGGCGCTTTCGCAGCGATGACGCCAAGACCGGCGACATCATCGCCCTGGTGGGCTCCACCAGCGGCAACACCTACTTCCCCACCGCCGTCACCCTGTCTGACGGCAGCAGCTACCCCATCGACGCCAAGACCTACGCCCTCCCCAACTTTGAGGGGACCAAGCCCTATGCGGTGCAGCAGGGCGCGGGGATGATGGTCACCAAGAGCGACGAGACCCGCGAGTACGCCGCCACACTGTTTTTGAAGTGGTTCACCGAGAAGCAGCAGAACGTCCGCTTTGCCATCGGCTCGGGCTACCTGCCGGTGAAAAAGGACGCTAACACCGCCGAGGCCATCGGCGAGGCGGTGGCGAGTTCCCCCGAGCCCATCTCCGAGCTGATGGAGGAGACCCTCCTCACCGGGGTGGAGATCACCCAGAACTACACCCTCTACACCAACGAGGCGTTTGAAAACGGGACCGAGGCCCGGGCCGTGGTGGAGAAGTCCCTCCAGCAAAAGGCCGTCGCCGACCGCGAGGCGGTAAAGGCCCTTTTGGACGGGGGCAGCACCCTGGCCGACGCGGTGGCCCAGTACGACACCGACGAGAACTTCGAGAGCTGGTATCAGGACTTTTCCGCCCAGCTTGCGGCGCTGTAAGCGGGGCGCAGCCACCTGAACGGGGAAGGAGGTGAGGGAATGAAGGCCGGTCGCAAAAGGGGCGGGCGCACCATCTTGCAGAAGATGCTGATCCCGGTCACCGCCATCGTGTTGGCCCAGGCGGCCCTCTACGCCGTGGTGTTTTTACAGGGCGGCGTCCTCTCCCACACCGACGCCAACGCCTACGACATTTTGGGGGAGCGCACCATCAACCGCCAGCTCTACCTGGAAAACGAGATGATCCACCGCTGGTCCAACGTCAAGGAGCACGAGACCGCCATCCTCTCCTCGGTGGAGGAGACCCTAAAGGACCGGGGCACCACCCTGGGCGACATCGCCACCGACGCCGCCCTCAACGCCCAGATCCTCGACGGCCTCTCCGACAGTTTGGTCTACATGCTGCGCAAAAACGGGGTCACCGGGGCCTTCGTCGTCCTGGACGGCGTGGGGGTGCAGGGAGATGAGAGCGGCCAGTCCAAGGCGGGCCTCTACCTGCGGGATTTGGACCCGGTCAACAACTCCTCCGGCGTCTCCGACATCCTCATGGAGCGGGGGATGCCCACCACCTCCCGGCGGATGGGGATCCCCCTGGACAGCTTCTGGCGGGCCGACTTCCTCTTCACCGGGGAGGAGGGGCGGGCCGACGAGCAGTTCTTCCTCGCCCCCCTGAACGCCGCCCGGGCCAGCACCAACCGTGAGAGCAGCAACTTCGGCTACTGGAGCCCGGCCTTCTCCCTCTCCGACCAGGACGGGCAGGTCATCACCTACTCCATCCCTCTCATCGCCTCCGATGGCACCGTCTTTGGGGTGATGGGGGTGGACATCACCCAGAGCTACCTCACCTCCCTCATGAACTACGAGGAGTTGGGGGTGGACCACAGCGGCGCCTACATCCTGGCGATCACCGACAGGGAGGGGCAGCAGTTTCAGACGGTCTTTGCCAGCGGCTCCCTCTACCAGGTGAAGTTTGGCGTCAGCCAAGAGATCGCCGGGAAGAAGAGCGAGCACAAAAACATCTCCACCTTCACCCGCGCGGGGGAGGGGGGGAAGAGCGACCTCTACGGCAGCGTGCAGCCCTTTTCCCTGTACAACACCAACACCCCCTTTGTCGGGCAGCAGTGGGTGCTCATCGGCCTCTGCGAGGGGAAGACCCTGCTGCAGTTTTCGCACCAGATCCGCCAGATCATCTACCTGTGCACGGTGGCGGCCCTTCTGCTGGGCATCCTGGGGGCGGTGCTGGCCTCGCGGATGGTGGCAAAGCCCATCACCGCCCTGGTGCAAGACCTCAAGCGCAGCGACCCCAACAAACCCATCAAGCTCAAAAAGCTGGACATCGAGGAAATCGACCAGCTCACCATCTCCATCGAAAACCTCAGCAACGCCGCGGCCGAATCGGCCTCGAAGTTCGGGCAGATCATCTCCACCACCAACATCCCGGTGGGGGTGTTCGAGTACAGCGCCAAAGCGCCCTCGGTCTTTTGCAGCACCAACATCTTCCCCATCCTGGGCTGGCCCTCGGAGGAGCAGGTGGAGGGCCGGCTCCCCCGCGAGGTCTTTGAGCGGCGGATGAGGGAGCTGCAGGAGTGCCTGGTGGAGGACGGGGAAGAGGGGCTCCTCTACCGGTTGCCCTCCAGCCCGGAGGGGGAGCGCTGGGTGCGCCTGACCTTCCTCAGAGAAGAGGGACAGATCCTGGGCGCCATCACCGACGTCAGCAAGGACATGGCCGAAAAGCGGAAGATCGAGTACGAGCGCGACTACGACATCCTCACCAACCTCTACAACCGGCGCGCCTTTGCCGCCAACATGGAGCGGCTCTTTGAGACCCCCGAGGTGCTGGGCACCGCCGCCCTTTTGATGTGGGACCTGGACAACCTGAAATTTGTCAACGACAACTACGGGCACGACAGCGGCGACCGCTATATCGAGGCCTTTGCCCGCTGCCTCTCGTCCTTCCTCTCAGAACAGAGTCTGGTGGCCCGCCGCTCCGGCGACGAGTTCTACGTCTTCCTCTACGGCTACCAGAGCAAGGAGAAGATCCGCCAGATCATCCGCAAGGTCTGGACGCAGATCGGGCACACCACCTTCCCCCTGGCGGGAAAGGACTTCAAGATCCGGGTCTCCGGCGGGCTGGCCTGGTACCCCGACGACGCCTCTACCTATGAAGAGCTCATCCGCTACGCCGACTTTGCCATGTACAGCGTCAAGCACAGCGAAAAGGGCAGCATTCAGGAGTTCGAGCGCACCTCCTACCAGGCCGACTCCTTTTTGGTGCGCGGCCAGGAGGAGCTCAACCGCCTCATCGACCACCGGCTGGTGCGCTTTGCCTACCAGCCGGTGCTGGAGGTGGCCACCGGCAGCGTCTACGGCTACGAGCTGCTGATGCGCTCCCAGGTGGAGGCGCTGCGCAGCCCGGTGGACGTGCTGCGCATTGCCAGGGCCCAGTCCAAGCTCTACCAGATCGAGCGCCTCACCTGGTTTGAGGCCATGGCCTCCTTCACCCAGCAGGTCAAGGCCGGGCGGGTCGGCCCGGGCGAGCGGGCCTTTATCAACTCCATCGCCAGCCAGAGCCTCACCGGTTCGGACATCACCGCCCTGGAGGACCTCTACGGCCCCTACCTGGCGCGGGTGGTGCTGGAGATCACCGAGCAGGAGCCCTGGGACAACGAGCGCACCCGCTTCAAGATCCGCACCGCCAAGCGCTGGGGCGGCCAGCTGGCCATCGACGACTTCGGCTCGGGCTACAACAGCGAGTCGCTGCTCATCTTCCTCTCGCCGGACATCGTCAAGGTGGACATCACCATCGTCCACGACATCGACCGGGACGGCGACCGGCTGAGCTTGCTTGAAAACCTGCTCTCCTATGCCCACAGCCGGGGCATCAAGGTGTTGGCCGAGGGGGTGGAGACCCGCGCCGAGATGGAGACCCTGGTCTCCCACGGGGTCGACTACCTGCAGGGCTACTACATAGCCCGCCCCCAGCTGGAGGTGGCCCCCGTCGAGCCGGACATCCTCCGGGCGGTGCAGGCGGCCCGGGAGAAAATGCAGTAGATGACCCCTTTGCAAACGGGGCGGCTTTGGCCGCCCCGTTTGGTCACAGTCGGGCCCTCGCAGATGCAAAGTGGTGACAAAACCGCAGAGTGGCGCGGTTTTTGGGCAATATTTTCCACCCGCTTTTTTGCGCGAAAAGGGGCGAAATGGCAGCGCTTTCCTTGTAAAGAGGGAGGATCTGTGCTACAATTGGGAACCGTCTAGAGAAATCATTGCGGGGCCTTGCGCCCCTTTCCCCCGCGGGGGTCTGTGAAAAGAGGAGGAGAGCGGCGATGTTCAAAAAGATCGTGTCGGCGGCGGTGGCCTGTGCCATCCTGCTGGCCTTCAGCAGCTGCGGCGTCGACAAGAGCGCCGAGGGCAGTTCCGGCGGGCAGGAGGGCATTGCCCTGGCTGTGAACCGGATCGACACCAAGGAGTACATGGCCGCCCTCTCGGCCGACCTGGAAGAGGCGATGGCCGCCGAGGCCCAGGCAGCCGAAGAGGCCGAGGCCCAGAGGGCCGAGGAAGAGGCCGCCAAGCAGCGGGAAGAGGCTGCCGCCAAGGCCAAAAAGGCGGCGGAGGAGGCCCAGAAGGACACCAGCAAGTACAAAAACGACAGCGCCCACAGCTACGAGGACCCGGGCAAGCAGGACAACCAGAAGCAGGAGAGCGAGATCGAGGACTCGGTGGTGGTCCCCCCCACTCCCGCCCCCACGCCCACTCCTGAGCCCGCCCCCGACAATGGCGGGGAGGGGAGCAGTTCCGGCGGCAGCAGCGCGCCTGCGCCCGAACCGGCCCCCACCCCGGTGCTCAACGGCTGGCAGGTCATCGGCGGCAAGACCTACCTCTACATCAACGGCAACCCCCTCACCGGCTGGCAGACCCTCGAGGGCATCAAGTACAAGTTTGACAACAGCGGCGTCCTCAAGAGCCGCTGGGGGGTGGACGTCTCCAAGTACCAGGGCAATGTCAACTGGAGCGCGGTCAAGGCCGCGGGCTGCTCCTTTGTCATGATCCGGGTGGGCTACCGGGGCTACGGCACTGGCGCCATCGTCGAGGACCCCTATTTCCGCCAGAACATCGCCGGGGCCAAGGCCGCGGGGTTGAAGGTGGGCGCCTACTTCTACACCACCGCCATCAACGCCGAGGAGGCCGCCGAAGAGGCGGGCGTGGCCGCAGGCATCATCCGCTCCACCGGCTACAGCCTGGACTACCCCCTGGCCATCGACATCGAGTGCAGCCAGGGCCGGGTAGAGGGAATGACCAAGGCCCAGAACACCGAGGTGGTCAACGCCTTCTGCGCCGCCACCAAGAGCCTGGGGTACCAGACCATGGTCTACGCCAACAAGAGCTGGCTCTACAACAAGCTGGATACCAGCCAGTTCGGCAGCTATAAGATCTGGCTGGCCCACTACACCAACCAGACCGACTACTCCGGCCGCTACAACATCTGGCAGTACACCAGCGGCGGTTCGGTGCCGGGCATCCCCGGCAAGGTGGACATGAACGTGGAACTGCTGTAAATTTGCCTACATAATCAAACACAGGGTGCGGCCTGCCGGCCGCAGGGAAAGAGCGCCAGGGGAGACCGCGGGGTTTCTCCTGGCGCTCCTCTCTGCGCCGCCGCCCGCCCCCGGGAGAGGAGCGCCAAATGGATACGCCGATCTTTTAAGAGCCTGTCATCCCGCCATTCCCTTGAAAAAGGAGGTCGTCTTTTGATGCTGGCTCCCATCTGTCAGATTGCATAGCAGAGGCTATTGCAATCTCCCCAAAAATTGCTGAAATAGCCTCTGCACCCCCGATTTTATCAAAATCAGGAGATGCAAGATGAGCTATTTTCCCCTTTCGGGGACCTTTCGGATGGTCCCCACCGACACCTACACCATTGTGCGCGGCTGCGCGGGCTGTGGCGGCAAGAACACCTACCGCTGTGCGGACAGGTTTCGCGTCAACGCCAACGGCAAGCGGCTGGACGTCTGGCTGATCTACCGCTGCGAGCGCTGCAAGCACACCTACAACCTGCCGGTCTACTCCCGCGTCTTGCGGGAAGCCCTCTCCCCGGAGGAGTACCGGGCCCTGCTGGCAAACGATCCCGCGGCCGTGGCCCGCGTCGGGCGGGACCGCGCCCTCTTTCTCCGCTGCGGCGCCCAACTGGGGGGCGAACTGCCCTACCGGCTTTCGCGGCTGCCCGACCGGGTGGGGGAGGAGGGGCTGTGGGTGCAAAACCCCGGACGGATACGGGTCCGCCCCGACAAGCTGCTGTCCCAGTGCCTGGAAATCCCCCGCGCCCGGGCCAAGGCGCTGTTGAAGGGCGGCGAAGTGGTCGCCGAGGCGACAGAGGGCGGCTGGCGGTTCACACCCGCCCGCTGACCTGTTATATAGAGAGAGGCGTCCCGAGGGCCTGTGCCCCGGGACGCCTCTCTCTTTTCCGTCCGCCTCGCCGCCCCTCAGCCCTTGAGCCCGCGGGACTGGCGGTCCATGTCCTCGATGACGATGTCGAATATCTCCCCCAGGGAGGCGCAGTATTCCAGCACCTTCCAGGGCTCGTTGGTGTGAAAGTGGATTTTGACCAGGTCTTCGTCCCCCACCGCCAGCAGGCAGTCCCCCTGAAAGTGGTCGGTGAAGTAGTCGTTTATCTCGTCCTCGTCCAGGTTTTCCCCTTCCAGCAGCAGCTGGGTGTCGTATTTGAATGTGAGCACGGCAGGGCCCTCCCTCTTGTTTTTTCTGTCTCTATTTTACCCGTTTTGACCCCCTTTTGCAAAGGGCCTTGGCCGCCTTTCCCAAAGCGGGGAGGGCGGTTCGCCGAGCGGGAGGGGCGACCGGCTCTCTCCCCTTGCCGGACAGGCGGAGGGGAGGCGCCGGGCTCGTTCGCCTCCCCTCGCCCCGCCGATCGCGCGGTTTCCCTGGCCGCCGGCGGGGCCTTTTGTGCCGATTCGGCCCGTCGTTCGCGGGGGCGGGGCCGCCGCCTCCCCCCTTGCACTCTGTTGGGGAGCAGCTGCCCCGAGGGGTCAAAGCGGTCCCCGCCCCCGCCCTTTCCCCCTGAAAGGCGGGGCGCGCTGTCCGGCAAGGGCCTGAGAGCGGAAGGAAAAGGAGGATTTTTGTTGTTTTACTGATTTAAAATGGGAAAAGCATTTGCAAATGACAGCTGTTTTTGTTACACTGTAAAAAAATAACCCTTTTGAAAATTCGGTGAGAGTGACGTTCCCCTCAGCCGAAGGGTTTTTCGCGCCGTATGGCGATTGGGAGGACAGGAATTCGCAATGAAAAAAGAAAACAGGACCGTTTTTCGGAGGGAGCAGCTGGCCAAAGGGAGACGGATCAACGCGGTGTGCACCGTCTGCCTGGTTGCGATGATGCTCCTCTACCTGTTGATGACCATCGTCAGCTCCGCCCAGCTGGCGGCGCAGACCGACATCATCTCCGAGCACCCCTTCGAGGTGGTCATCTCCGCCGGCGACGTCAAGCTTTACCTCTCTGAGATGCAGGTGCGCACCGAGCGGCTGCTGCGCTATCACGGGGCGGCCGAGGTGGATGCCGTCCGCCAGGAGCTGGACGGGCTCTACACCACCCTGCAGCAGCCCCTGTCCCGGATAGAGGAACTCTATCTGGGCGGCGAGGAGGACACCCGACGCCTGAAAGGCACCCTGGAAAAGGTGCGGGTGGAGCAGGAGGCGTTTTTGGAGTACGCCGCCCGCGACGACACCGAAGAGGGAGAGATCGCCGCCTACAGCGCCGAACACCTGACCCCCCTCTACCGGCAGGCCACCGACGAGGCGGAGAGGCTCATCGCCGTCGCCCAGGAAAAGAAGGTGGGCTATGGCGAAACGGCGACCCGGTTGCGCCGAACCACCCTGGTGGGGTCGGTGCTCCTTATTTCCGCCATCGTGGGGGTGTTCCTCTTCTCGCAGCGGCTTTTGCGGCGGCAGCGGGACGAGTTGGCCTACCGAGGCCGCCTCTTTGACGACCTCTCCCGCAGCATCGACGACGCCTTTGTCATCCGCGACGCCCGCACCGGCGCCGTCCAATACAGCTCCCTCAACCTCGAGCGGGTGCTGGGCCTCTCCTTTGAAGGGGGGGACGCCCCTCACCACGGCCTCACTGACCAGGATGTGGGGGAGATCCGCCAGGCCGTTCGGGCGGCGGACCAAAAACCGCCGCAGGGCGACATCCTCTTTGAAAAGATGCTGGACTACCGCAAGCCGGACGGGGAACACCGCTGGCTGCTGCTGCGCCTCTACCGGGTCGAAGGGGCCGACGCCCCCCAAATCATCTCGGTCCTCTCCGACCGCACCGAGGAGGTGCGCTCCCGCCAGGCATTGCGGGACGCCATGCTCACCGCCGAGCGGGCCAGCTCGGCCAAGAGCGACTTTCTCTCCCGCATGAGCCACGAGATCCGCACCCCCCTCAACGCCATCATCGGCATGACCACCATCGCCGCGGCCTCGGCGGGGGACGCCTCCCGGGTGGAGGACTGCCTGCAGAAGATCAATTTCTCCTCCAAGCACCTGCTGATGCTCATCAACGACGTGCTGGACATGTCCAAAATCGAGAGCGACAAGATGACCTTGCAGGAGGAGCCCTTTGACATCTTCCAGCTGGTCAACGGCTTTGTCTCCACCATTTACGCCCAGGCCAAGGGCCGGGGGTTGGAGTTTGGCGAGACCATGGAGGGGTTTGGCGACCAGGCCATCTACCTGGGCGACCCCCTGCGCCTCAACCAGATCCTCCTCAACCTGGGCTCCAACGCGGTCAAGTTCACCGAGCCGGGGGGCAGCGTCCGCCTCAAAGTCTCTCGGGTGGCCGCCAAGTCCGGAGCGGATGTGGTCCGCTTTGCCGTCACCGACACCGGTATCGGCATGTCCAAAGAGGCGGTGGAGCGCATCTTCCAGCCCTTTGAACAGGCCGACGCCACCATTGCCGGCCGCTTTGGCGGCACCGGGCTGGGGATGTCCATCACCAAAAACCTGGTCTCCCTCATGGGGGGCAAAATCCGCATCGACAGCGAACCGGGGAAGGGCACCACCTGCGAGGTGGACATCCCCCTGCGCCGCGGAAAAGAGCGGTTGGAGGAGCCCGACTTTGGCGACCGGGGCCTCTGCGCCATGGTGGTGGACGACGAGCAGCAAGTCTGCGAGCAGACCTCCACCCTGTTGGAAAAAATCAGGATTCGGACCGAGTGGCGCCAGTCCGGGGCCGAGGCGGTGGAGCGCATCGGGGAGGCCCACCGCAGCGGCTGCGACTTTGACCTCTGTCTGGTGGACTGGAAGATGCCGGGGATGGACGGCATCGAGGTGACCCGCCGCATCCGCCGCGAGGTGGGGGACGAGCTGCCCATTGTCATGATTTCCGCCTACGACATCTCCGAGGTGGAGTGGGAGGCGCGGGAGGCAGGGGTCAACGGCTTTTTGCCCAAGCCCCTCTACCGCTCTTCGGTCTACACCGCCATCCGCGAGGCGGTTTCCGGCCGCAGCGGCCCTGTCCGCCGCAAGCCCACCTCCGCGGAGAAACGGCCCCTGGTCGGCCTGCGCCTGCTGGTGGCCGAGGACAACTCCCTCAACCGGGAGATCGCCGAGGAGCTGCTGCGGATGAACGGGGCCGAGGTCGTGGGGGTGGAGAACGGCGAAGAGGCGGTGGAGGCGTTCCTGGCTTCCGACCCCGGCGCCTTTGACGCCATCCTGATGGACGTGCAGATGCCGGTGATGAACGGCCACGAGGCCGCCCGGCGCATCCGCCTATCCCAGCACCCGGTCGCCGGGAAGATCCCCATCATCGCCACCACGGCCAACGCCTTTGGCGACGATATCTCCGCGGCCCTGGCCGCCGGGATGAACGCCCACGTCAGCAAGCCGCTGGACATTGACCAGCTCTGCCGGGTGCTGCTGGAATGTGTGCAAAAAAATCGCTAAGATCTGGGCGGCCGTGTCTGTCGCCGGGTGAAGCCTAAAAAAACAGAGCCCTTGGGGCGGCCGTTTTGGCCGCCCTTTTTTGGTGGGGAAAGCGGTGGCGATGGGGCGGGGGGAAAATCGCTCCCCACAGCGCGGGAAACAGCCCTCGGGCTGCGCTTTCGAATTGCGGAGGGGGAGGGGCGGCGCGGCCACGGGGCGGGGGCAGCCAAACAAGGGGGTGCCCCTGTAGAGGGAAGGGCTGGTTTGAGCTGGGGCTTTCAATGACAAAGGGGACCGAGACGGGGACGCGGCTGGCTATTGCCTGCTTAATGGAGATCGGCGGCATCCCGCAGCATTTGTCAGTCAAGCGGCTGTGAAGGCAGGGGGAAAAGCCGAAGTGATTGCAGGACAGGGGAGTTGAACAGAGTTGGTTTTTCTCTGGTGCGGTGCCGCTGCCAAACGGCTGAAGGGGGAAGGGAAAGCCAACGCAATTGCAAGATGGGTGACGGTGGGATGAGAAGTTGTCCCCATGCTGTGGGGAAATAGCCTATGGGCCGCGTTTTTAGAATGCGGAGGGGGAAACAACAGAAGGGAGGCCGATGCCGATTTCCCACTTGAGAGGGCTTGGCGACGCCCATACCACTGCCAGTCAAACGGCCGGAGGGGGGAGAGGGCGGACGTGATTGCAGGGACAGGGGAGTTGAACAGAGTTGGTTTTTCTCTGGTGCAGTGCCGCTGCCAAACGGTTGAAGGGGGAAGCCAACGCAATTGCAAGATGGGTGACGGTGGGGGGAGGAGTTGCCCCCATGTTGTGGGGAAACAGCCTATGGGCCGCGTTTTTAGAATGCGGAGGGGGAAACAGCAGAAGGGAGGCCAACGTTGATTTCCCCACTTGAGTGGGCTTGGCAACGCCCATATCACTGCCAGTCAAACGGCCGGAGGGAGGAGAGGGCGGACATGATTGCAGGACAGGGGAGGTTGAAAAGAGTTGGCTTTCTCTGGTGCGGTGCCGCTGTCAAACGGCTGAAGGGGGAAGGGGAAGCCAACGCAATTGCAAGATGGGTGACGGTGGGATGAGAAGTTGTCTCCATGCTGTGGGGAAATAGCCTATGGGCTGTAGTTTTAGAATGCGGAGGGGGAAACAGCAGAAGCGAGGCCGATGCCGATTTCCCACTTGAGAGGGCTTGGCGACGCCCATACCACTGCCAGTCAAACGGCCGGAGGGGGGAGAGGGCGGACGTGATTGCAGGACAGGGAAGGTGAACGCCGTGGCTTCAAAAATGCGGAGGGGGAAACAACAAGCGCTCGCCTCTGGCGCTGGCTGCCGACCTGAAGGGGACGATCTCTTTTGGCGCTACAGGCGGCCAAAGGGGGGAAAAAGAAGCCACAGAGCAGGGGGGCGAGTTGGCATCCCCCCTGCGCACGGCGCGCGCCAACCTGGCAGAGCAACAGTGCGCAAACCACTTTTAGCTGTGACAAGCGGGCAGCGCGGGCGACGGATGACCTGTGCTTCCCTTCGGTGGTCGGGAGATGACAAGGGAAAATCAGAGCGTGAAAAAGAGCGGGTGCCGGCGGCAAAAACTATGAGCCAAGGCAGCGGTGGGAGCCGCGAGGTGTTTTCCCGCTGCGGCCGCGGGAGGGCCCCATCGAGAGGCAGTTATCCACAAGGCGGCCTCTGTCCCCTCTGCCTGCGGAGCGGGGCTGCCGGACAGGCCGGAGAAAGGTCGAACAAAGCGGGGAAATTCCCCCTTGCAAATATTTTGACATCAAAGTATAATGGTAGAAAACGGAAGGGGGAGCATGTGTGGAGAGGGAAGCGACGAATCGCGCCAGCTGGAGCCGGGACGACACCGTCAGCCGCATCAGCCGCACCCGGGCGGCGGCCAACGCCTTTTTGCAGGCCCGCCTGGCCCAGCTGGGGCTGGGGGGGCTGGCCACCTCCCACGGCGAGATCCTCACCGCCCTGTTGGCGCGAGGGGAGATGCAGATGGGCCAGCTGGCCGGCTGCATCGGCCGCGACCCCTCCACCGCCACCGCCCTGGTGAAGAAGCTGGCGGCCCTGGGCTACCTGCAGACCCGGCCCGCCCCCCACAGCAGGCGGGCGGTGCTGGTCTCCCTCACCCCCCAGGGGCGGGCGCTGGAGGGGGCCTTTTCGTCCATTTCACAGCAGTTGCAGGAGAGCTACCGGGCGGGCATCGACGAGGGGGAGCTGGCGGTCTTTCGCCGGGTCCTCTCCCAAATCGAGGAGAACCTGCGCCGGGCAGTAGAGGAGGAGTAAGAGTTGAAAGAGTACACAGGAGAGAAACGACTGCAGGCCGCCGCCGGAAACGGGGAGGCGCGGGGCGTCTACAAGGTGGGGGAGCGGGTCTGGTTTATCGCCGGGTTCGGCGCCAGCAACGCCACCCTCATCGAGGGGGAGCACAGCTGCACCCTGGTGGACAGCCTCAACGACAGCAAGATGGCCGAGCTGGCCCTGGCCGAACTGGGGGAGCTGCTGGCGGCAAAGCCGGTGGAGACCCTCATCTACACCCACCAGCACCCCGACCACACCGGTGGCGCGGGGGTGTTGGCCGCCGGCGCCCGCCAGGTGATCGCCCGCCGCCCCGACGTGCCGACCTACGGCCGCAGCGGGCAGCTGGGCCGGATCGGCGGGCTGCGGGGGGACCGCCAGTGGGGCTTCTCCCTCACCCCGGAGGAGGCCATCTCCATGGGGGCCGGCCCCCTGGGGGAGCGGGGCGGCAAGCCCTGCCCTCTGCCGGTGACCCGGTGGATGGAGGGGGCGGAGCTGGCCCTCGACCTGGACGGGGTGCCCGCCGTCCTCCTGGCCGCCCAGGGGGAGACCGACGACCAGACCTACCTCTGGCTGCCTGAGGACAGGGTGGTCTGCTGCGGCGACAACTACTACCAGTCCTGGCCCAACACCGCCCCCATTCGGGGCGGCCAGTACCGGGACGTGGCCGCCTGGGTGCGCTCGCTGGACAAACTGCTGACCCTCCCGGCCGAACACCTGCTGCCCGGCCACACCCGGGCGCTCCACGGGGCCATCGCCATCCGGGAGGAGATCGCCCTCTACCGCGCCGCCCTCTCCTGGGTGCTGGACGAGACCCTGCGGCTGCTGGACGAGGGGCTCTCCTTTGACCAGGTGGCCGCCGCCGTCGCCCTGCCCGAGCGGTGGCGGGGCCAGCCGGCCCTGGACGAGTTCTACGGCTCGGTGGCCTGGACGGTGCGGGGCATCTGCGCGGGCTATCTGGGCTGGTTTGACGGCGACCCCGCCGGCCTCTTTCCCCTGGCCCCGGACGACCGGGCCCAGCGGGAGGTGGCGCTGATGGGCGGCGCTGAGCGGGTGGCCGCTGCCGCCGCCCAGGCGCTGGCGGAGGGGGAGTGCCAGTGGGCGCTGGAACTCTGCCAAACACTCCGCCTCGCGGGGGAGGAGAGGGGCGACTCCCTGGCCACCTGCCGCCAGGCCCTGACCGAGCTGGGCCGGCAGGCTGAAAACGCCTGCGCCCGCCACTACTTCCTCACCTGCGCCCAGGAGTTGGAGGGGTAGCGCGCGCCCTCTGCATTTGCGCGAAATTTGTTGACATTCCACCCGACAGTTGCTATACTAGGTTCGATCAAAAAGAACTGTGTCCTGTCACGGCTTTCTTCGATCCCCCTTTGCTGCGGTGTCAACGAAAGGCTAAAAACGACCGCCACTTGTGGGGGTCGTTTTTTTGTGTGCAGGGCGCGAAAGAAAAGGAGTGTCTATATGGAGCAAACCAATCTCAAAGAGAACAAGATGGGCAGCATGCCCCTGCCCAAACTGATTTTCAGCATGTCTCTGCCGGCCATCTTCTCCATGCTGATCCAGTCGCTTTACAACATCGTCGACAGCATGTACGTGGCCCAAATCGGGGAGAACGCCCTCACCGCGGTCTCCCTGGCCTTCCCCATTCAAACCCTGCTCATCGCCGTGGCGGTGGGCACCGGCGTCGGCTGCAACTCGCTGATTTCCCGCCGGCTGGGCGAGCAGCGCCACGACGTGGCCTCCCAGGCCGCCAGCCACGGCCTGGTGCTGGCCCTTCTCTCCAGCGCGGTCTTTGCGCTGCTGGGCTTCCTCTTCGTGAAGCCCTTCTTCGCCGCCTTCACCGGCGACGCCGAGGTGCTGCAGATGGGCTGTGACTACGGCTACATCGTCACCATCCTCTGCTTTGGCTCCTTCGTGCAGATCGCCTGTGAAAAGATTTTGCAGGCCACCGGCAACATGATCTACCCCATGATCTTTCAGCTCATGGGCGCGGTGATCAACATCGTCCTCGACCCCATCCTCATCTTCGGCTACTTTGGGCTGCCGGCCATGGGGGTCAAGGGCGCGGCCATCGCCACCGTCGCCGGGCAGATCATCGCCATGTTCTTCAGCGTCTACATCCTCCTCACCAAGGACCACGAGATCCACATCACCTTCAGGGGCTTCAAGTTCCAGGGCAAGGTGGTGGGGGACATCTACAAGGTGGGCTTCCCCTCCATCATCATGCAGTCCATCGGCTCGGTGATGATGGTGGGTCTCAACGCCATCCTCACCAGCTTCTCGGGGGCGGCAGTCTCCATCATGGGGGTCTACAACAAGCTGCAGTCCTTTGTGTTCATGCCCATCTTCGGCCTCAACCAGGGGCTGATGCCCATCATGGGCTACAACTACGGCGCCCGCAACAAAAAGCGGCTGATGGGCACCCTGAAGATCGGCATGGGGGCGGCCTTTTCCATCATGGCCCTGGGCACCCTGCTCTTCAACTTCCTGCCCACCCAGCTGCTGGGGATGTTCAACCCCTCGGCCGAGATGAGCCGCATCGGCATCCCGGCCCTGCACATCCTCTCCATCTGCTTCCTGCCGGCGGCCTACTCGATGATTCTCTCCACTCTCTTTCAGGCCACCGGCCACGGCACCAGCAGCCTCTTCACCTCGGTTTTGCGGCAGTTGGTGGTCATCCTCCCCCTGGCTTTCCTCCTCAGCCGCGTCTGGGGGGTCACCGGGGTCTGGGCGGCCGTACCCCTGGCGGAGATCGCCGCCATCATCGCCAGCACTGTCATCTTCCGCAGCATCTACAGCAGCGAGATCCGCAACCTCGACGCCGCCCCCCTCTCCGCCGAGCGGGAGCAGCCCCAGGGCTAGATCGGCCGCTCGCTTCCCCGCAAAAGGACCCGTTTCCGGGTCCTTTTTTGTTTTTTTTCTCGCCGCCAAAACTGGAAAAATGTTTCTGTGCCCCCAGAACGCCCCTTTCAAGGGCGGGGGAAGCGGCCTTTTGGCGCTGACGGGCGGGTGAGCGCGCGCGGTTTCCCCCGCCTTTTTGCATCTTGCCCCCGGCAGGGCGCAGGTGACCCGCCCCCGCCTTGAGCCGCGGGGCCAAACATGGTAGGATGAAACCCGGAGCGAAAGGGGAGAACTGATTTTGAAACTCATCATCGAGCAGTCGCTGGAACTGGCCGAGCCGGAGATCACCATCCGCTGCGGCCTCATCGACGAGCCGCTGCGCCGCCTCATCGAACAGGTGCGGCTCTACTCCTTCTCCATCACCGGGAGGAGGGGGGAGAGCAGCCGCATTTTTCGCCTGGAAGAGGTGTTCTACTTTGAGTCGGTGGACGAGCGCACCTACCTCTACTGCGAAAAAGAGGTCTACGAGTGCGACCCCAAGCTCTACGAGTTGGAGCGGCAGCTGGAGAACACCGCCTTTGTGCGGGTCAGCAAGAGCTGTATCCTCAACACCGCCCGGCTCGAAAGCGTCCGCGCCCTGGCCGGGAGCCGGATGGAAGCCAAGTTGGAAAACGGCGAGTCGGTGGTGATCAGCCGCCACTACCTGCCGGCCTTTAAAGAGAAATTCGGCCTGTAAAGGAGGGAAGACGATGTCGACATTCAAGCAGTATTTCACCTATGACTGCATTTCCTACACCATCTTGATGATGATCGAGTGCACGCTGGCAAGCGTGCAGGGCCACCGAGAGGGGATCGACGCCAACGTTGCCATCCAGATGTTTTTGATGACCAGCCTCATCTCGGTGGTGATGTTCCTCACCGACAAGATCCAGGTCGCCAGCTTCCCCCTGCGCGCCCTCATCGACGTGGCCGACATTGCCCTGGTGGTCTACCCCCTGGGGCTCTGGTGGGACTTTTTCGAGGCGGACGCCTTCACCCTGGTGGGGATCTTTGTGGTCATCCTGACGGTCTACGCCGGGGTGGTGGGGATCTCCCTCATCCGCGCCAAGAGCGACGAGGGGAAAATCAACCGGGAGCTGCGGGCCCGCAGGGAGAGAGGAGAAAAGCGATGAGCGAGATCATCGAGGTACAGGGGCTGAAAAAGCACTACGGCCCCATTGAGGCGGTGCGGGGGATCGACTTTTCGGTCCGCCGGGGCGAACTGTTTGCCTTTTTGGGGCAAAACGGGGCCGGCAAGTCCACCACCATCAGCATGCTGACCACCCAGATCGCCCCCGACGGGGGCCGGGCCCAGGTGGACGGCTGCCTGCTGGGGCGGGAGAACGGCGCCATCCGCCGCAAGATCGGGGTGGTCTTTCAGGAGAGCCTGCTGGACGACCTGTTGAGTGTAGAGGAAAACCTCCTCGCCCGGGCGGCCCTCTACGGCCTGCGGGGGGAGCGGGGGAGAGAGGCGGCCCGGGCGGCCATGGCGGCGGTGGGGGCCCTCGATTTGAGGGGTCGCCGCTACGGCCGGCTGTCGGGCGGCCAGCGCCGCCGGGCCGACATCGCCCGGGCCCTGGTGCACCGGCCGGAGATCCTCTTTTTGGACGAGCCCACCACCGGCCTTGACCCCCAGACCCGCAAGGCCGTCTGGGAGACGGTGCGCGCCCTGCAGCGGGAGGGGGGGATGACCGTCTTTCTCACCACCCACTACATGGAGGAGGCCGCCCAGGCCGACGCGGTGACGGTCATCGGCGACGGGGCGGTGCTGGAACAGGGCACCCCGGGGGAGCTGAAGGCCCGTTACGGGCGGGACAAACTCTACTTAAGTCCCCGGGACGCCGACGCCCTGGAAGGGGTGCTCCGGCAGATGGGCCTTGCCTACACCAAGCCCCGCCGGCGCTATCACCTGGCGCTGGGGAGCACCCTGGAGGCCATCCCCATCCTCGAGCGGTGCCGGGACCTGCTCGACGGGGCCGAGCTCATCGGCGGCACCATGGACGACGTGTTTTTGCAGATCATCGAAGGGGGGGAGCGGCCGTGCTAGCCATTGCCAGAAGGAATGTGAAACTCTTTTTCAGGGACAAGGGGGGCGTCTTCTTCTCCCTGATGTCGGTCTTTATCGTCCTCGGCCTCTACGCCCTCTTTCTCAAGAGCACCATCCTCGGCGGGGATCTGGCGGCGCTGGAGGGGGCCGGGCGGCTGGTGGACAGCTGGCTCATCGCCGGGGTGCTGGCGGTGGCGGCGGTCACCACTACCCTCTCGGGCTACGGGGCGATGGTGGAGGACCGGGCCCGCGGGGTGGACCGGGACTTTGCCGTCTCCCCGGCCAGTTCGGGGGCCCTGTTGGGGGGCTATATCCTCAGCGCCCTGGCGGTGGGGCTGGTCCTCTGCGCGGTGACCTTTGCGGCCGGGCAGGTCTACCTGGTGGTCGCCGGGGGCAAACTGCTCCCCCCCTTGCAGATGGCCCAGGCCCTGGGGGTCACCGCCCTCTCGGTGGCCGCGTCGGCGGCCATGCTCTACTTTCTCACCCTCTTCATCAAGACCCAGAACGCCTTTACCGGGGCCTGCACGGTGGTGGGGACCCTGGTGGGCTTCCTCACCGGCGTCTACATCCCCATCGGGACCCTGCCCAGCGCGGTGCAGGTGGTGGTGAAGTGCTTTCCCCCCACCCACGGCGCGGCCCTGCTGCGGCAGATCTTCACCGCCGGGCCGATGGAGACCACCTTTGCCGGGGTGCCGGCCGGGCTGGTCACCCAGTTTAAAGAGGAGATGGGCATCTGCTTTGCCTGGGACGGGGGGACCTTCCCCGTCTGGGGGCACCTGGCGGTGCTGGTGGGGAGCGCGGTGCTCTTTGCCGGGCTCTCCCTGCTGGTGAAATGGTGCAGGAGAAGATAGAAAAAGGCGCCGGGCAGGGAACCCCCCTGCCCGGCGCTCTGGGTGAAAAAGCCCCGCTTGCAGTGGGGGAGCGCTCTGCGAGCGGAGAAGTGGTGTGAAAAGCGCCCGGTGAGGAGACTCACCGGGCGCTTTTGGCGGGGCGGGGGGTCACCCCCAGATCCCCAGGTGGTCCAGCAGGATCTTGGTGCCCATGGCGATGAGGACGATGCCGCCGCAGAGCTCCGCCCGGGACTTGTACTTGGCGCCAAAGACGTTGCCCACCTTGACCCCGACAAAGGAGAGCAGGAAGGTGATGACGCCGATGAAGCTGACGGCGGGGACGATGTTCACCTGCAAAAAGGCGAAGGTGATCCCCACCGCCAGGGCGTCGATGCTGGTGGCCACCGCCAGGGGGAGCATGCTCTTGGGGCCAAAATCCCCTGCCGGGCACTCCTCCCGGCGGGACTCCCGCACCATGTTGAAGCCGATGAAGGCCAGCAGCACAAAGGCGAACCAGTGGTCAAATTGGGTGATGAGGGAGGCGAACTGCCGCCCCAGCAGGTAGCCCACAAGGGGCATCAGGGCCTGAAAGCCGCCAAAGTAGAGCCCGGCGATGAGGCAGTGCTTGGCCCCCGCCCGCTGTACCGAGAGCCCCTTGCAGATGGAGACGGCAAAGGCGTCCATCGACAGCCCGACGGCGATGACAAAAAGTTCCCACAAACTCATGTTTTCTCCTCCTCGCGCGGGGTCAGTTGAGACAAAAAAGACCCACGGCACCGCCCGGCCCCCCGGTTTTGGGCGGCCGCGCGATCCCGTGAGTCTCGTTTTTTAAGGCAGGCCAGGTCTGCGGGCGCAGACCAGCGTGTTGACATGCCAGCGCACCGGGTGCGCCCACTACTCCCCCACACAATCAATTGCCCTTCAAAAATAGCATTAATCCCCAGAATTGTCAACGATTTTGCCGATGGCCGGCAAAAAATCCCCCAGACCGCCCTTGACAGGAGGGATATCCGTGTTAAAATAGTTCTTGTTTGAACTGTTCTATAAAGAACTTTTAAAAGGGGGAAGGGCCGTGTTCTCTTCGACAGACGCCCTCAAGGTGGGGCAGGCCTTTGCGCGGGGCTACAACCGGGCCCTCAGCGGAATGGCCGAGGAGTGGGGGCTGAGCCGGGCCGAGGTGGACGTGCTGCTCTTTTTGCAGAACAACCCCGGCTGCAACACCGCCAGAGAGGTGGTGGAGCTGCGGGGGATGGCCAAGTCGGGGGTCTCCAAGGCGGTGGACGCCCTGGTGCGGCGCGGCTACCTGGCCGCTGCGCCCGACGGCAGGGACCGGCGGGTGGTGCGGCTGGAGTTGCTGCCCGCCGCCCGCCCGGCGGTGGAGGCGGGGTGCGCCGCCCAGGCCGCCTTTTGGGAGAAACTCCGCCGGGGCATCTCTCCCCAGGAGGGGGCGGTCATGGCGGCCGTCTTCGCCAAGCTGATGGACAATTTGAATCGCTGCTGAAAGGGGCATACACTGTGTTTTGGAAACTGATCGTCTGTATCATTGCGGGGCTGGGGGCCGGGGTGGGCACCGGCTTTGCGGGGATGAGCGCGGCCGCGGTCATCTCCCCCATGCTGATCACCTTTTTGGGCTTTCCCGCCTATGAGGCGGTGGGCATCGCCCTGGCCTCCGACGTGCTGGCCTCGGCCGCCTCGGCCTACACCTACGGCAAGAACAAGAACATCGACATCAAAAACGGGCTGGTGATGCTGGCGGCGGTGCTGGTCTTCACCATGGCGGGCAGCTATGTGGCCTCGCTGGTGCCCAACGCCTCCATGGGCAGCTTTTCGGTCTTTATGACATTGCTTCTGGGCATCAAGTTCCTGGTGCGCCCGGTGATGAACACCAAGGAGAGCCAGGAGGGGAAGACCCTGCGGCAGAAGGTGGTGCAGTCCATCGTCTGCGGGGCCTTTATCGGCCTGATCTGCGGCTTTATCGGCGCCGGCGGCGGGATGATGATGCTCCTCATCCTCACCAGCGTGCTGGGATATGAGCTGAAGACGGCGGTGGGCACCAGCGTCTTCATCATGACCTTTACCGCCCTCACCGGGGCCCTCTCCCACTTTGCCATCGGCGGCGCGCCCGACGTCTTTGCCCTGGTGGTCTGTGTGGCAGCCACCTTGCTGGGGGCCCAGGTGGCTGCCAAAATCGCCAACCGCGCCCAGGCAAAGACCCTCAACCGGATCACCGGCGGGGTGCTCACCGGCCTGGGTGTGGTGATGATCGCCATGAAACTGCTCGGCAAATAGGGGCCGATGGGTGAGATGGGGGGCCGGTGCTCTGGAGGGAGCGCCGGCCCCCTCTGTCTGCCCTCAAACCGGGCGGGCGGGGGCCGACCCCGCTTGCAGGTGCCGGGAACTCCCTCGTCGCCCGGTCTTGCGCGGCAATAGAGCGGCTCTGTGGGCGCGCTCTAATGCATCAAAGCACCGGCTGCCGCCCGCTTTGGGCGCGGCGGCAAAGTCCTCCGCTGCAAACCCGGGGCCGGCGCGGGGCCGCCGGCGGGACCTGTTTTCAGGAAGGCGGCTATTGGTGGAGGGTGCGCCGTGTTTTTTTGGCGAGCCCCTGTAGTTTTTGCCGGCAAAACCGTAGTATATAGGTGAGGCGGGAAAGGGCGGTGAGGCCGATGGAAGACGAACAGATTATCGCCTTGTTTTTTGCGCGTTCAGAGCAGGCCATAGTGGAATTGGACAGAAAGTACGGGGCGATTTGCCACACCCTTTCAAACAACATCCTGAACAGCCGGCGGGACGCGGAGGAGTGTGTGAACGACGCCTATCTGGGCGCCTGGAATGCGATCCCCCCGGCGCGGCCCGACCCCCTGCTGGCCTACATCGCAAAGATCGTCAGGAACTGCTCGCTAAAGGCCTATTGGAGAGGGGAGGCGGCCAAGCGAAACAGCAGGTTTGCGGTTGCCGTGCAGGAGATCGAGGCCAGCATCGCAGACCCCAAGACGGTGGAGGGGGAGATCGAGGCGGGGGAGTTGGCCCGGATGATAGAGGGATTTTTGGACACGCTGGGCAAAAGAGACCGGGTCATCTTTATGCGCCGCTACGGGTATTTGGACGCCTATTCCGACATAGCGGCGGGCGTTGGGCTGTCCGAAAAAAACGTGTCTGTCCGGCTGACCCGCATCCGCCGGAAGATGAGGCGATACCTGCAGGAGAGAGGGGTGGTTTTGTGAGCGCAAACCTGTTTTTTGAGGCGGTGGGGGAGGTCGGCGATCGGTACTACGAGGAGGCCGCCCGGTACCGGCGCGGGAGGGCCGCGCGGGGCTGGGGGAAATGGGCGGCAGCCGCCTGTCTCGCCGTCGCTACCGCCGCTGCCCTCTCTGTTCTGCCCTCCTTTTTGAACCGGCAGGGCGCGCCGCCTCCCATCGGCCCCGGCGGGGATCTGTCGCCGGGAGCGCCCGAAATCCGCATCGGCGCAAACAGCGTCTTCCTCAACGACATTGCAGGCTTTTCAGACGCCGCCCGCAGGCGGTATGACCCGGCCCTCTACGACTGGGTCGAGTGGGGCAGGGAAGAGGTCACCGAGTACTACGGAGGGGAGCTGACCCCCGCTTACATTCCGGCCGGACTGATCGCCTCCCCCCAAAATGGGACGGCGGTGGCCATTGCCGACAAGAGCGGCAGCGTTGTATTGGACACCGTGTGGCTTGCCTTTTACCAGGGGTACTACGGGGACGGCAGCCCCAAACAGACCGAAGGGATCGCCGCCTGCAAGGGCATTTCAGTCAGGGTTTCCAAGCTGGGGCTTTTCAGCGACTGCGCCTACCTTCTGCCCGAAAGCGAGGTCAGGGTTTCGGACATCGGGGGGACGGCCGTCACATTTGGCTACCGCTCCATGCCCTGCGGCCCCTATGACCCCGAGACCCACGAGCCGGCCGGCCACTATGACATGTATGTCGCCGAGTTCGAGCGGGGGGAGATACAGTACCAGATCGTTGCCGAGCAGGTGGAACTGGAGGAGCTGGTAAAGGTGGTGTCCTCCATTGTCTCTGGGGAGGGTGCGGGGAACGGGTGATCCCCCCTCCCCGCCGCGAGGGGCAATGTGTGAAACAAGGGCAGCCGATGACGGATCGCATCGGCTGCCCTTGTTTTTTGGCGTGCGGCGGCAGGGCGGGCAACTTGCCCTTTCTCCTCCGTCCTGCCTGAGGGGGGAAGCGCCGCATCTGCACCCGTTTTTGCCGTTTGAGTATCTGTTTGCTGCGCGGCTATAGCCCGTCAAGACCGCCCTCTGCCGGAAAGACAGATCCCGCATCGGCGTCAGAGGAAAATCTGCTTTGAGAGACCCACAGACAGCGCGCACAAAATCGCCGCGCCCAGCGCGACCCACACCGCCGTATAGAAAAATACCTCCCCTGCCTTTGCCTGCCCGGCCACCCGGGCCGCCCTTTCCCCCATCGCGGCACATCCTTCGGCCCCCTTAAAAAGTGCGGCCGAACCGGGTGCGCTTGGGGCATTTTCCCGCGCCGGCGGCGGAGATGCCGCGCCCCTCCTTTGCCTGGGGGAGGGGTTGTGGTATACTGGACAAAACGCGAGACAGGGAGGAGAGAGACCATGGCAGAGACCATTATGGTGGTGGAGGACGACCGGCAGATGGCAAGAGAGCTGGTGCGGCTGCTGGAAAACTACGGCTACCGCGCCCTGCAGGTGGAGGATTTCAGCCGGGCGGTGGAGGAGATCCTGGAGGCGGCCCCCCACCTGGTGCTGCTGGACATCAACCTGCCGGTGCAGGACGGGTACACCGTCTGCCGTCAGCTGCGCCAGCACAGCCAGGTGCCTATCATCATCGTCACCAGCCGGGACACCGAGATGGACGAGCTGATGGGGATGAACCTGGGCGCCGACGACTTTGTGGCCAAGCCCTACAACCCCCAACTGCTGCAGGCCCACATCGCCCGGGTGCTGGCCCGCAGCTACCAGAGCGGGGAGAGCCGGACGGCCCGCTTTGGCCGGGTGGAACTGGAGCTCTCCCGCAGCGAGGCCATCTGCGGCGAGCGGCGGGTGGAGCTGACCAAGAACGAGCGCCAGATCCTCTGGGTGCTGATGCGGGCCCGGGGGGAGATCGTCTCCCGGGACGCGCTCATCAACGAGCTCTGGCAGTCCGACGAGTTTGTGGACGACAACACCCTCACCGTCAACATCAACCGGCTGCGGGGCAAGCTGGCTGAGATCGGGGTGGAGGGGTATCTGATCACCCGCCGGGGCCAGGGGTACCAGCTGTGCGAGTGAGGGATCTGCTGGCCCAGCGGCTGCCCCTGCTGCTGGCCAGCGCCGGGGGCTGCGTCCTCTCGGCCCTGCTGCTGCACCTGCTGGGGGTGGGGGGCGCGTCCACCGCCTTTATCTGCCTGGTGCTGTTTGTGCCGGTGGCCGTCTGCTGCGGGGTGGAGGCCTACATCCGCAGCCGCTACTACCAACACCTGGCCCGGGTGCTGGGGGAGCTCGACCGCAAGAGCCTGCTGCCCCAGCTGATGGAGGAGCCCTCCTTTGCCGAGGGCCGCTTCTGGAAAGAGGTGCTGGCTGCCTGCGGCAAGTCGATGAACGACCAGATCGACCGCCGGGCGGTGGAGGCCCGGGAGTACCAGGAGTACATCGAGACCTGGGTACACGAGGTCAAGACCCCCATCGCCTCGCTGTTGCTGTCGGTGGAGGGGGGGCGGCAGCCCGACCCCGCCGCCGTCCGCCGGGAGGCCGAGCGCATCGACGGATATGTGGAGCAGGCCCTCTACTACACCCGCAGCGGCGCCCCCGAGAAGGACTACGCCATCCGCCCGGTGAGCCTGCGCCAACTCACCGCCGACGCGCTGAAGAAAAACGCCACCCTCCTCATTGAAAGCGGGGCCCGGGTGCAGTCAGACGGCCTGGACCGCACCGTCTACACCGACGCCAAGTGGGCGGTCTTCATCCTGGGGCAGCTGTTTCAAAACGCCGCCAAGTACCGGGGGGAAGAGCCCCTCTCCCTCTCCCTGCGGGGGGAGGCCGGGGCGGAGGGGGTCTCCCTCTCGGTGTGCGACCGGGGGGTGGGCATCCCCCTGCAGGACCAGGGCCGGGTCTTTGAAAAGGGGTTCACCGGCGAAAACGGCCGCGCCTTCGCCCGCTCCACCGGCATGGGCCTCTACCTCTGCGCCACCCTCTGCAAAAAGCTGGGGATGGGCATCCGGCTGGAGTCCCGGGTGGGGGAGGGGACCTGCGTCACCCTCACCTTCCCCAAGGGGAGCTATCACCTGGCGGGCGGCGAGGCGGGCGAGACAAGGTGACAAAAGCGTAAGGCGGATGTAAGGTAGTTCCCTTTCTCCCCCCTGGGTGTGCGGGTATACTGATACCAGAGCCAAACACAAAGCGGATACAAGGAGGGAGCGCTTCTTATGGAAATTTTGCGCGTGGAACACCTGCACAAATACTACGGCGGCCGGGGGAATGTGACCAAGGCCGTGGACGACATCTCCTTCTCGGTGCAGAAGGGGGAATTCCTGGGGGTGATGGGGGCCTCGGGCTCCGGCAAGACCACCCTGCTCAACTGCATCTCCACCATCGACACCGCCACCAGCGGCAACATCTTCGTGGGGGACCAGGACATCACCCGGATGCGGGGAAAGAAGTTGGCGGCCTTCCGCCGCAGCCAGCTGGGCTTTGTCTTTCAGGACTTCAATCTCCTAGACACCCTCACCGCCCGGGAGAACGTGGCCCTGGCCCTGACCATCCTGCGCACCCCCGCCCGGGAGATCGACGTGCGGGTGCAGAACGTGGCCGCCGAATTGGGGATCGCCGAGGTGCTGGAGAAGTACCCCTACCAGCTCTCCGGCGGGCAGAAGCAGCGGGTCGCCTGCGCCCGGGCCATCGTCACCAACCCGCAGTTGGTGCTGGCCGACGAGCCCACCGGGGCGCTAGACTCCAAGTCCGCCCGGATGCTGCTGCACAGCCTGCAGACCATGGTGCAGGTGATGGAGGCCACCATCCTCATGGTCACCCACGACGCCTTTACTGCCAGCTACTGCGACCGCATCCTCTTCATCAAGGACGGGCGCATCTTCTCGGAATTGGTGAAGGGTGAGCAGAGCCGAAAGGAGTTCTTCGCCCGCATCATCGAAGTGGTGACCCTGCTGGGAGGTGAGAGTGCAGATGTGCTGTAAACTCGCCTTTCGCAACGTCCGCCGCAGCCTGAAGGACTACTTCGTCTACTTTCTCACCCTGACCTTCGGCGTCTGCATCTTCTACGTCTTCGGCTCGATGGACGCCCAGCAGGCCTTCACCAACCCGGTGCAGTCCTCGGTCTTTGCCATGCTGGTCCAGATCATGGACGTCCTCTCGGTCTTTGTCTCCATCATCCTCGGCTTTTTGATCCTCTACGCCAACACCTTTCTCATCAAGCGCCGCAAAAAGGAGCTGGGGGTCTACGCCCTGTTGGGGATGCCCAAGGGCAAGGTCAACCTGATCTTCCTGCTGGAGACGGCGGTGGTGGGGGCCCTCTCCCTGGCCTGCGGGCTGGGGCTGGGGGTGGCCGCCTCCCAGGCGGTCTCCCTGCTGACCGCACAGGTATTTGAAGTCAAGCTGGACACCTTCCACTTCGTCTTCTCCCCGGCAGCGGCGGGGAAGACCATCCTCTACTTCGCCATCATCTTTGTGGTGGTCATGGCCCTGGGCAGTGTCTCCATCTCCCGGCAAAAGCTCATTGACCTGCTCTCGGCCCAGAAGAAAAACCAGACCTTCCGCGCCAAAAAGCTCTGGCACTCGGTGGTGCTCTTCCTGCTCTCGGTGGCCCTCATCGGCACCGCCTACTGGATGTTCATCCGCAACGGGATGCGGATGCTGGGAAGCGAGATCCCCCTGATCATGCTCGTCGGCGGGGTGGGGACACTGCTCTTCTTCATGTCCCTCTCGGGGTTCCTGCTGCGCATCTGCAAGTCCAACAAGCGGCTTTACTACAACAAGCTCAACATGTTTGTGCTGCGCCAGCTCAACAGCAAGATCAACACCACCTACCTCTCGGTGACCTTCATCTGCCTGATGCTCCTGCTGTCGGTGGGGGCCCTCTCCTTCGGCATCGGGGTGGCCCAGTCCATGCAGGACCAGCTGGCCGAGATCACCGTCTACGACGTCAGCCTCTACAACGGCTCGAAGGAGCACAGCGAGCGCCCGGTGATGGAGATCCTGCAGGAGCACGGCTTTGACCTGGCGGGGTATCTGGACGGCTCGGTCACCTTTGCCTACCACGACACCGGCATCCACAAGGCCGACCTGCTGGCCGGCTGCTACGAGGGGGATGACGTGCCGGGGACCAACATCACCGTCGACGCCGTCTCCGAGAGCGACTACAACGCCCTGATGAAGCTGTCCGGCCAGCCCACCTTCGACCTGCCCGAGGGCGAGTTCGCGGTGATCGCCCTCTCCCACGACTCCCAACAGGCGGTGAAAAATTACCTCAAAAGTGAGCGCACGGTGACCCTGGGCGGGCAGACCCTGCGCGCCCACCGGGACGGCTATCTCACCGGCGCGCTGGAGACCAGCACCGGTGTCGGCGCGGCGGAGGACGTGATCTTTGTCCTCCCCGACGAGGTGGCGGCCGCCATCCCCGCCTACCGCTCCACCATCAGCGGCTTTTACGCCGGCGACAAGGGGGCGGCGGAAACGGCCTTCCTCGACTTTGTCGAGCGGGTGGGCGGCGAGATCGAGGAGGGGAGCAGCATCAAGATCTACGGCGCCACCTCCACCCTGGTCTACCAGATCGCCCTGGGCAGCAAGGTGACCTTCCTCTACATTGGCATCTACCTGGGCATCGTCTTCCTGCTGGCCAGCGCCGCCATCCTCGCCCTGCAACAGCTCTCCGAGGCGGCGGACAACAACCAGCGCTACCGGCTGCTGCGCAAGCTGGGCACCGCCGACGGAATGCTGCGGGGGGCGGTCTTCTCCCAGGTGGCCCTCTACTTCTTCATCCCCCTGGCCCTGGCGCTGGTGCACTCGGCGGTCTTCTTCTACGTGATGCAGAGCGCCCTCACCTCCATCGGGGTGCAGAACATCTGGCCCAGCACCCTCTGGACCCTGGGCATCGTCCTCGTCATCTACGGCGCCTACTTCGCCCTCACCTACTTCGGCGCCCAGCGGATGGCTACCGAGACCTCCCTCGCGACCAAGTAAAACAGCACCCCAAAAACAAAGAGGAGCCCTTTCCGCCCGCCGGGAGGGGCTCCTTTTTTGCGGCAAAATGGGGGAAAGGCGAGTGCCTTTACAGAGGTGACGCGGCTTTCTGGCCTATCCGCGGCGGATGATTGGTCGAGAAGGCCTTTCAGGGCCACTTTGGCCTGGGCGTCGCCTGCCCGAGCGGAGACAGCGCCTCTAGGCCAGCCGGGATCGGTTTGCCGCCAGGCAGGGCGGGTAAACTGGCAGGGGAGCAGGTGGCCGGTTGCCCGGATCCGGCAGGGTCCCCTGCGGCAGATGGCCGGCCGGGGGGTCCGGGTCTGCTCTGGCCTGACTGTCGTCTGCCTGAACAAGGGTGATGCCCCTGGAATGGCCAAAACCAGCTCGCTGTCCGGGCCCGGCAGGACCTTCCGCTGTGGACAGTCGGCCAGGGGGAGTTTCCGGCCCGATTTGGTCGGGGCCCCCTTCCACGAGGGGATGATGCCCCTGGGGCGGCCAAAACTGGCTTGCTGTCCGGCAGGATGGAAGAATCGGCAGGGGAGTAGATGGCCGGTTGCCCGGATCCGGCAGGGTCCTCTGCGGCAGATGGCCGGCCGGGGGGAGTTCTGGGTCTGCTCTGGCCTGACTGTCGTCTGCCTGAACGAGGGTGATGCCCCTGAGATGGCCAAAACCAGCTCGCTGTCCGGCAGGATGGAAAAACCGGCAAGGGAGTAGCGCAGACGCCCAGCTGCCCGGGCCCGGCAGGACCTTCCGCTGTGGACAGTCGGCCAGGGGGAGTTTCCGGCCCGATTTGTCCGGGGCTCCCTTCCACGAGGGGATGATGCCCCTGAGATGGCCAAAACCGGCTCGCTGTCCGGCAGGATGGAAAAACCGGCAGGGGAGTAGCGCAGACGCCCGGTTGCCCGGGCCCGGCAGGATCTTCCGCTGTGGACAGTCGGCCAGGGGGAGTTTCCAGCTCTCCTTGGCCTGGGCTCCCTTCCCCGAGGGGATGATACCCATGAGATGGCCAAAACCGGCTCGCTGTTCGGCAGGATGGAAAAACCGGCAAGGGAGTAGCGCAGACGCCCGGTTGCCCGGGTCCGGCAGGACCTTCCGCTGTGGACAGTTGGCCAGGGGGAGTTTCCGGCCCGATTTGGCCTGGGCTCCCTTCCCCGAGGGGGGCGGCGCTCCTGGGGTGGCCAAAATCGACTTACTGCCTGGCAAGGTGGGCAAACCGGCAGGAGGATGCCCGGCAAACTCGGCGGGGGATGGTCGGCTCTTGAAATCGGCCCGTTGGCTGGGCAGCGAGCGCCATGACCGCTGCGGGATGGGGGCAAGGGTCAAAAAAGAAGGTGTGGTCGGCCACTTCTCGACCGCACCCCGGCCAAAGCGGAGGGGTGTCCTCGGCGCTCCCCTTTCCATGCGGCAGTGGATCCCGGGTCGCCGTCGCCCCGTTCAAGGTTGGTGAAATCTGTCCCCGTCACAGGAGAAACGCCCTGAAAAAGGGGATAATTTGTTGTATTTACAAAACATTATACAAATTGTATTTAAAAATCCGCAGAAAAAGGCCGCTTCTCCACCCACTGTGTCGCAGCGGGGCGGAGGAGCGGCCTTTCTGTCGGCAGTCTACAGGGAGAGGGTAAACATTTTCCGGGAGAAGAAGGACTAGACCTTTTCCAGGGCCTGGCGGGCGTCGTCCATGATGTCGTCGATGTGCTCGAGCCCCACCGAGAAGCGGATGAGGCCGGGGTTGATGCCGGCGGCCACCAACTGGGCGTCGGTCAACTGGCGGTGGGTGGCGCTGGCGGGGTGGAGGACGCAGGTGCGGATGTCGGCCACATGCACCTCGTTGGTGGCCAGCTGCAGGCTGTCCATAAAGCGGACCGCCGCCTCTCTGCCGCCCTTGATGGTCAGGGAGAGAACGCCGCTGCAGCCGTCGGGCAGATATTTCTGGGCCAACTGGTGGTAGGGGTCCCCCGGCAGGGCGGGGTAGCTGACCGACTCCACCTTGTCGCTGGCGGCGAAGAAGCGGGCCATCTGTTCGGCGTTTTTGCAGTAGCGCTCCATCCGCACCGGCAGGGTCTCCAGCCCCAGGTTCAGGTAGAAGGCGGCCTGGGCGCCGGGGTAGCAGCCGAAGTCCCGCATCAGCTGCACCCGGGCCTTGGTGATGTAGGCGGCGTCCCCAAAGTCGCGGACATAGCAGACCCCGTGGTAGGACTCGTCTGGCTCGGTCAGCTCGGGGAAGCGGCCGTTCTGCCAGTCGAATTTGCCGCTGTCCACGATCACCCCGCCCACCTGGATGGCGTGGCCGTCCATGTACTTGGTGGTGGAGTGGGTGACGATGTCGGCCCCGAACGCGAAGGGCCGGCAGAGGATGGGGGTGGCGAAGGTGTTGTCCACCACCAGGGGGACCCCCTGCTCGTGGGCCACCTGGGCAAACTTTTCGATGTCGAAGACGCTGATGGCCGGGTTGGCGATGGTCTCGCCAAAGACCAGGCGGGTATTGGGCTTGAAGGCGGCCCGGATCTCCTCGGGGCTGGCGTCCCCGTCCACGAAGATGCACTCGATCCCCAGCCGTTTGAGGGTGACGGCAAAGAGGTTGATGGTGCCGCCGTAGATGGTGGGGACGGCCACCAGGCTGTCCCCGGCCGAGCAGATGTTGAGCACCGCCAGCAGGTTGGCCGCCTGGCCGGAGGTGGTGCAGAGGGCGCCGATCCCCCCCTCCAGGGCGGCGATCTTCTCCTCCACCGCGGCCACGGTGGGGTTGGAGATGCGCGAGTACATGTGCCCCGGGGCACTCAAGTCAAAGAGGGCGCCGACGTGGTCGGTGGAGTCGTACTTGTAGGTGGTGGACTGGTAGATGGGCAGGGCGCAGGGCTGGCCGTTTTCCGGGGCGTAGCCGGCGTGCAGGCACTTGGTTTCCAATTTCATGGGGGGATCCTCCTTTTCGCTGTTTGTCCTTCGCGGCACAAGACCGGCCGATGGGGGGAGGGGGCAGCAAAAAAGCCCCCGCCCCAGAGCGCATGATCTGCGCTGCAAGGGCGAGAGCTGTCAGCTTCGCGGTACCACCTTGATTTTGCCCGAAAGAAGCGGGCCTCGGCGGGTGCGGACGGGCGGGGCTTTTCCCCCTTTTGCCTGTCGATACCCCGGCGCGGTAACGGGCGCCCCCGTCGCAGCCTAGGGGCCTTTCCGCCCGGTCGGTGCGCAGCTCCGAGACCATTTTCCGCCCCGCCTTTCGCACCCCTTTTCACCGTCCGGGACTCTCTTTGGCGACTGTGCGAAGCGTACTCTTCTCTTCATTGCCTGTGTCGGTCTTTGTGATGTGTTCTATGCTAGCACGGCGCGCAGCCCTTGTCAACTGAATTTTTGGGCGGCTTCTCTTCCAGGCCGTCGGCGCTCTCGGCCAGCCGCCGGAGGGCGGCCCGGTAGCGGGGGTGCGCCAGCAGGGGGGCAAAGCGGTGGTCCCCCTCCAGCATCCGGGCGATGAGGAGGCGGTTGTTCTTCACCTGGCGGGGGTCGGGGCGCTTGAGGGGGGCGGCGGAGAAGTGGGGGCTCTGGGAGAAGTCGAAGTTCAGGCGGGACAGGTCGTCCACATAGCGATCAAAGGCGTCCAGCGCCTGCTCGATCGCCCCCTCCCGGGCCAGGTACTCGGCCTCCACCTCCCAGCCGCCGAAGGCGCCGCCCACCCCAAAGCGGCCGGTCAGGGCCGCGCAGTCGGCCGCGTAGAGGCGGAGGCGCTGTTCGTCCCCCCGCTGGCGGGCGATGTTTTGCAGCTGCCCCAGGGCGAGCCCCGCCGTGGCCAGGGACTGGTAGAGCCGGCCCTGGGCACTGGCCTCGGCCCTCTCCAAGTCCCCCTTGGCCAGGTAGAGGGAGGTGTAGAGGTCGGCGGGGTCCACCTCCTGCCGGGGCAGGCCGTCCAGAAGCTGCTCGGCCCGCTCGAACTCGCCCCCGGAGAGGTAGAGACCCGCCAGCACCGCGGCGGCGGGGCCCTTCAGCCGGGGGTCGCCCCCCTGCTCCACCTGTTCGAGGAGGGCGGCGGCCCGGCGCAGGGCCGCCTGGGCCTGGGCCTCGTCCCCCTCCGGGGTGGGGGTCATCCCCAGCCCCATCTGCAGGAGGCCGGCCAGGCGAAATTTTAGATAGTCGCAGTTGGGGTACTGGTGCAGCAGCTCCTCCAGCCGGGCGCAGCCGGCGGCGAACCCCTCGGTCTGCATGAGGGCGCGCACCTCCCCCTCGGCGACCAGCACCTCCTCGTCGGTGAGGCCGGGGGTGAAGGAGAGCAGCCGGTCCACCGTAGACCCCAGGGCCCGGGCCAGGGGGGCCAGCAGGGCGATGTCGGGGCAGGTGACCCCCCGCTCCCACTTGCTCACCGCCGGGGGGGAGACCCCCACCGCCGCCGCCAGCTGTTCCTGGGTCAGCCCTCTCTCCCTGCGCAGGCGCAGGATGGTCTCGCCGATTTTTAGCTCCATGTCCGCCGCTCCTCTCCGCTGTTCTGTCTGCTCTTATCCTACCACGGGGGAGCGGGCCCCCGCAATGGACGGGGTGGAAACTTGCGGGAAGAAAAACCTGCCTGCCGGGCAGGTCGCGCGGGGAAGGGGGAGGGAAGAACAGAAAGAGGGGGCGCGCAGACTCTGCGCGCCCCCTCTTTTGGGGACAGGGGAGACGGTGCCTTAGTAGGCGCCGCCGGTCTCCTGATTTTTCAGCAGTTTGATGGCGGAGCTGGTGCCCAGACGGTCGGCCCCCAGGGAGATGAACTTCTCCATGTCGTCCACCGACTTGATGCCGCCGGCGGCTTTGATCTTGCAGCGGCCGGCCACGCAGCGGTTGAACAGCTCGATGTCGTGGAAGGTGGCCCCGGCGGTGGAGAACCCGGTGGAGGTCTTGATGAAGTCGGCCCCGGCTTCCACCACGATGTCGCACATCTTCTCCTTCTCCTCGTCGGTGAGGAGGCAGGTCTCGATGATGACCTTCAGCACGTGATCGCCCACGGCCTCTTTGAGGGCGGCGATGTCCTGCTTGACATACTCGTAGTCGCCGTCTTTGAGGGCGCCGATGTTGATGACCATGTCGAACTCCTCCGCCCCGTCGGCCAGGGCCTGCTTGGCCTCAAACACCTTGACGGCGGTGGGGGTGGCCCCGAGAGGGAAGCCGATGACGGTGCAGACCGGCACCCGGCCGTTCAGGTACTCGACAGCCCGCTTCACATAGCAGGGGTTGATGCAGATGGACGCGGTCTTGTACTCGATGGCGTCGTCACAGATCTGCTTGATTTGCGCCCAGGTGCTCTCGGGCTTCAAAAGGGTGTGGTCGACTTTTGCCAGGATCTCCTGCTGGGTCATAACAAATTCCTCCTCAAAGATGGGTTGGTGGGCAGGCGAAAAGGGCGGCGCTCCGCCCGGTTGTACTGCCTCTATTATTTCTCCTTTTGCGGGAAAAGTCAATGGGTATTTGTAAAAAATGCGCGTTCATTTGTAAATCATTTTCTATCATTTGTTTGAATGGGTGAACATTTTGCGAGAAAAAGCGGCGGGCAGACTCCCGAGAGGGGAGCCGCCCACCGCAAAATAGGGAGGCGCATTTAGTGGTCGGCGCTGGCAAAGACCATCTCTTTGAAGCGGGCGGGGTCGATTTCGGTGATGAGGGTGCAGTTTTGGGGGTTGCCGCTGCGGCCGTCGAAGTCGTAGAGCAGCTCACCCATGGCAAAGGGGCTCTTGACCTCCACGTCGGCAAAGCACTCCACTTGGCCGCGCACCACCCCGGGGTCCATCACCACCGCGGCGGCGGTGGGGTCGGGCATGGAGATGATGTCCTTGCCGTAGGCGCCCTTGTTCATCTCCAACAGGGTGCGGTTGGCGTCGATGTAGAAATCCCCCACCTCGGTGTGGTAGCCCCGCAGGACGGCCCGGTCGGCGGCGTCGATCTCGGTGTGGCCGTAGCAGACGTCGATGGGGACCACCGTCAGGTGCATCCCGCTGGCAAAGACGATCTTGGCCGCCTCGGCGTCCATGGCGATGTTGAACTCGGCATTGGCGGTAAAGGCGTCGATCATCCGGTACTGGCCGCCCATGAGGGTGATGTTCTTCACCCGCTTCATGGCCTCGGGGGCCAGGAGGATGGCCATGGCGATGTTGGTCAGGGGCCCCAGGGCGAGGATCTCCAGATCGTCCACCTCCCGCGCCAGGCGGATGATCTGGTCCACCGCGTGGCCCGGCGACAGGGGGACCGAGGGCTCGGGGTAGTTCATCCCCCCCAGGCCGTCGGGGCCGTGGGCCTGTTCGCCAAAGGAGGTGGGCTGCCCGAAGAGGGGGCGGGCCATCCCCGCGTAGACCGGCGGGCGGTAGGTGGCGGCCTTCTCCACGGCGATGCGGGCGTTGCGGATAACCTTGGGCAGGGTGATGTTGCCGCAGACGCAGGTGACGGCCTCGATGTGAATGTCCGCGCAGCGCAGGGACATGACCAGGGCCACCGCGTCGTCGGAGGCGGTGTCGGTGTCAAAGAGGATGTGGCGCATCAGAGAGACCCCCTTTCCAGGTTGGCGGCGGCCCGGTCAAACCAGGCCTGCAGGGCGGTGTGCTCCAGGCGGGTGATCACCTGGGCGGTGAGCAGCTCGGCCTGGCCGTCGATGATGGTGCCGGCTAGCCGGGTGGCGTTGAGCTGCCCGCGGGTGCGGCTGCCGGAGGTGTCCACCGACAGGTTGCAGGCAAAGCTCTCGGCAATGAGGGCGGGCTCGGCCGCCACGGCGGCCCCTATCGCCCCCAAAAGCCCCTGGCCGCCGTCCCGGTCCAGGAGGGCGCGCCACCGCCCCCCCTCAGGGAGGGAGAGGCCGGCGGCGGCTTCGGCGGCGGTCTCCCGCGGGAGGACGCTCACCGGCACCCCGCAGGAGAGGACCACCGAGGCCGCCTCGGGGTCGCACAGCAGGTTGTACTCGGCGGTCTCGGTCTGGGCGGGGTAGCCCAGCTGGGCCCCCCCGCAGAGGAGGATGCCCGCGGCCTGGGAGAAGCCGTCGGGGTCGCGCAGAAAGGCCATGGCCAGGTCGGTGAGGGGGCCCAGGGCCAAAATCTGCACCTGCTGGGGGGCGGCGGCCAGGGCGCTGCCCAGGGCCAGGATCCCGGCCAGGGGGTCTTTCTCCCCGGCGCTGGGGGCGGCCTCTGCCAGCGGGACCATGGGGCCGCACATCCCCTGGTACAGGGGGGGCTCTCCCCCTGCCAGGCGGCAGCTCTCCCCGGCGGCGGCCAGGGCCTCCCCCGCGCCGCCGCGCCCGTAAGAGGCGACGGCCGCGCAGACGGGGTGGCCGCTCTGCAGCAGGGCCGCCAGACCGGCGGCGCCCGCCCGGTCCATGTCTACGAGAATGGGTGACACAGCAAACACTCCTTTTCTCTGTGGTGGCCCCAGCAAAGGCGGAGGGCGGCCGGGGCCCTTGATCGACTCTAGTATACCAGAGGTCAAAGAGGGGGCGAAAGGACGGGCGTCCCCCTTTTTGCGTTTGTCCCCCTTGGGGGGATGTGGTATAATAAAAGCGATTGAAAGTTGACAGAACGGGCGGCGCGGGACGGCTCCCGCGCCGCTGTAAAGGGGGTGGGGAGATGGGCCGCGCGAGTGCACAAGAGCTGCTGTCCACCTGCCCGCCCGAGGTGGCCGCCGGCATTGAGCGGCGCACCTTTCCCCACGGGGCCCACCTGGTGGAGATGGGGCAGCGGGGGGGCCGGGTCTACCTCCTATTAGAGGGGGCGGCCACTGTTTCCACCGTGGGGGAGAGCGGCGCCGCCATGGTGCTGAGCATCTACCGGGCGGGGGACATGGTGGGCGAGGCCGAGGTGGTGGACGACCTGCCTGCCATGGGCCAGGTGGCCGCCCTGGGGGAGTGCCGGGTGGCCGCCATGAGCCGGGAGACCTTTCTGCGCTGGCTGAAGGCGGACGAGCGCTTTGCCCGCTTTGTGGTGGGCGGCCTCTCCCGCAAGCTCTACGACTTTTCCGACAAGGCGGTGACCAACATCACCACCCCCCTGCGCCACCGGCTGGCGCTGCTGGTGGCAGAGGCCCCCGGCGGGGTGCTGCGGCTGGACAAGGAGATCGTCGCCGCCCAGCTGGGCACCAGCGTGCGCAGCCTCAACCGCACCATCAAAGAGCTGGTGCAGGAGGGGCGGCTGCGCTACCGGGCAGGGGTCCTCTCCCTGGTGCAAAGGGGCGAATAAATTACAATCTTGTCACATTGCTCCAAAAACACCTTGGAGGAGTTGTGCAATCTGGTAAAGTGCGGTATAATGACCGCGTAAAGATGAGCGGTCGGCGCGGGGCCGGGGGCGGCGTGCCCAGTTGGACCCGCAGCCAAAATCGTAACAAATTCTTCATCTCCGTTTAAGCGGTTTGATGGGCGCCATCGGCTATAGTGATGGTGCGGGAATGAACACCACAGGACAACATGGGGGAATCACAGATGAATGTGTTGATTTTAACAGGTCACTTTGGGCAGGGCCATTTTTCTGCTGCCCAGACACTGGGCGATGAGATACGGCGTTCCTTCAGCGATGTGAACATCACCCTGCGGGACATCTTTGAATACACCATCCCCAATTACAGCAGCCGGCTCTACCAGGGCTACACCCTGCTGGTCAACCGGGCCGGGAAACTCTATAACTGGTACTACAAGTTCACCGAGAATTGGAAGCGGGACATCCACCCGCCCTTCTGCCGGTACTTTCAGGCCAAGCTCAAGACCCTCATCGCCGAGACAAAACCGGACATGATCGTCTCCACCCTGCCGTTTTGCTCCCAGTTGGTGAGCCAGTACAACCTGAAAAACGGCCAGAATATCCCCCTCATCACCTGCATCACCGACGTGAGCACCCACCGGGAGTGGATCAACCCCGGCACCACTATGTACCTGGTGCCCTGCGAGGCGGTGCGCCAAAACCTGATCGAAAAGGGGATCGCCCCGGGCAAGGTCTTCATCAGCGGCATCCCGGTGCAGGAGCAGTTCAAGGCCAACGTCCACCCCCTGGCAAAGGACGGCAAGCACCTGCTCATCATGGGCGGCGGGCTGGGGATGCTCCCCCGCGCCAAGTCCTTCTACCAGGGGCTCAACGGCCTCAAGGACGTCAAGACCACCATCATCACCGGCAAGAACCGGGACCTCTACCAGCGCATCCACGGCAGGTACGAGAACATCGAGGTGGTGGGCTACACCGATCAGGTCTACCGCTACATGCAGGAGGCGGACCTGGTCATTTCCAAGCCGGGCGGCATCACCCTGTTTGAGACCATCTTCTCCGAGCTGCCGATTTTGGTGTTCAGCCCCTATCTGCAGCAGGAGATCAAGAACGCGGCCTTTATCGAGAACCAGAAGATCGGCCTGGTGCTCCCCACCCGGCCGGAGGACTGCGTGGAGGAGATCGAGCGGGTCATCCACAACGACACCCAGCTGGAGCGGCTGCGCACCAACATGCAGACCTTCAAGGCCGGCATCGACTCCGACGCCATCCTCAAAATCGTCACCGGGATGCGCAGCGGGTTGGAGGTGCGCGCCTCGTGATCCCTCTCGCTACCACCCAATCGGTACTGGCGGCCGGCGCAGCCTGCGCGGCCGCCTATTTTGTGGCCCCCAGCCTCTCCTGCAAGGCCTTTAGCCGCTCGGTCTGGCGGCAGACCGGCCGCCCCGGCAAGCTGTTGCTCACCTTTGACGACGGCCCCGACCCCCGCTACACCCCGGCCCTTTTGGACCTGCTGGGGGAATGGGGGGTCCCCGCCTGCTTCTTTGTGGTGGGGGAGAACGCCGCCGCCTGCCCGGACCTCATCCGGCGGATGACAGCCGAGGGGCACGAGGTGGGCATCCACTCCTACCGGCACGAGAACGCCCGCTTCCGCCGCCCCTCCTTTGCCGGGGCGGACCTGGAGCAGTCCCTCGCCGCCCTGCGGGGGCTGGGGGCAGAGCCGCGCTACTACCGGCCGCCCTGGGGCAACTGCAACCCCTTTACCCTCTACGAGGCCCGGGCCCGGGGGCTGGAGACGGTGCTCTGGAGCGTCATGGCCCAGGACTGGGAGCGGGGGGCCACCCCCCGCCGCACCGCCCAGCGGCTGCTGGGGCGGGTGGGCAGCTCGTCGATCATCTGCCTGCACGACCGCAGCATGGGCAAGAGCGCCGACGACACCGCCCCGGGCCGGACCATCCAGGCCCTGCGGCTGGCGCTGCCCGCCCTGCAGCGGGCCGGTTTCACCTTTATTCTGCCGGAGGAGATGGCGCGATGAACCAGAAATCCCCCCTGGGCGACAAGAAGAAGTTCGCCCTCAACCTGACCCTCTTCGGCGCCCTGATCGCCCTGACCTTTGTGGTGCTGCTCTGGGGCAGCGACCTGCCCGCCCTCTGGGCGGTGATCCGCCGGGCCGACCCCCTCTACCTGCTGCTGGGGCTTTTGTGCATGTTCGCCTTTGTCAGCTGCGAGGCCTGCAACACCCACCTGGTGCTGGGTTCCCTGGGGAAAAAGCTCCCCTTTGGCCACTGCCTGCAGTCGGCCTTTGTGGGGTTTTACTTCTCCTCCATCACCCCCTCGGCCACCGGGGGGCAGCCCGCCCAGGTCTACTACATGCAGCGCGACAAGGTGCCCCTCTCCTTGGCCTCCCTGAACTTTCTGCTCATCACCGTCTGCTACCAGGCGGTGATGCTGGGCTACGGCGGGGCGATGTTCCTCCTGCAGCGCGACTTTGTCAGCCAGAACGTCAAGGGGATCGGCATCCTGCTGGTCTACGGCATCGCCGTCAACGGGCTGTGCATCGTCGGCATCACCTGCGCCATGTTCTCCCACAAGCTGGTGCGGCGCTTTTGCTACTTTGTGCTGCGCCTCCTCTGCCGCCTGCGGCTGTGCAAGCACTTTGAGGAGACCGCCGCCCGGCTGGACAGCCAGCTGGAGCAGTACCGCGAGGGGGCGGCCCACATCCGCCGCCACCCCACCGTGCTGCTGCGGGTCTTCCTCTACACGGTGGCCCAGCTCACCGCCCTCTACCTGGTGCCGGTCTGCGTCTACAAGGCGCTGGGGCTCTCGGGCCATTCGGCCCTGCAGATTTTGGCGGTGCAGGCCCTGCTGACGGTGGCGGTCTCCTCCCTCCCCCTGCCGGGGGCGGTGGGGGCCCAGGAGGGGGGCTTTGTCACCCTCTTTCGCCTCTTCTTCGGGGCCGAACTGGTGCTGCCGGCCATGCTCATGAGCCGGGGGATCAGCTTTTACGCCTTCCTCCTCATCAGCGGCGGGGTCAGCATGGCGGTCCACATTCAGTTTTTGAAACACCGCCAGCGGCAGCGGGCCGAGGTGAGGGCGGAGGGGTGAACCCGGAAATGAAAACTCCAACGGGGGCGGCGCAGGCCGCCCTTTTTTGCGCCCGATCGGGCCCGGTGGCGGCGCTGCAACCGGGGTTTGCCCATCTGCCACCCCGGTTTGCTGGACGGGCGGTGGCTTCACCGGCTATAATGGACAGCGAGAGAGGAAGGGGAGTGGCAAGAGATGACCTTTGGGGAAAAGTTGCAGCGGCTGCGCCGCAGGGAAGGGCTCTCGCAGGAGCAGTTGGCCGCTTCGCTGGGGGTCTCCCGGCAGGCGGTCTCCAAGTGGGAGCTGGGGGAGGCGGTCCCCGGGACCGAGAATGTGGTGCAGATCAGCCGGCTGTTCGGGGTGAGCACCGACGACCTGCTGCTGGCGGAGAGGGACCTCCCCCCGGCCGCCCCGCCCCCGGCGGGCGAACAGGCGCCCGCCACCCGCCCAAACCGGGCCCTGCTGGTAGCCGGCGTCTGCCTGGCGGCCCTGGGCAGGCTGGGGGACCTGGTGCTCTGGGTGCTCTCCACCATGGTCGAGAGCGACCTGCCCGCCACCTCGATGGACGGCCTGGGCCGCATCTGGTACACCACCCAGCGGGGCTATGCCTTTTGGCCCTTCATCGAGGAGCACCGGCTGCAGGCGGTGCTGGGTCTCTGCACCCTCTCCCTGTTGGCGGGGGCGGCCCTGTTGGGCGCATTCCTCTGGCGCGGGCGGCGGGCGAGGGGCGGCCGCGTGCAACCGGGGCGCTTGAGGCGGAGATACTGGAATAGAAAAGAGAGAGGGCGGGACCTCCCAAACGGGGGGACCGCCCTCTCTTTGGCGCTCGGGGGGGCACCTTTTCCGCGGTGGCCGGGCGCGCCGCGCGCGGGGCGACACGCAGGAGAGGGGGGAGGGTCTTTCGCCCCCTCTGCAGCCATCTCTCTTGGGAGGAAAAGTGTCCCCGACGGCCCTCTCCTTTATCCGTTCTCTCCCTCTTCAGTGGCGCGGGGATGAGACGGGCGGAGAGCCTCTCTTTCCCCTTGAGAGCCCGGCCTGGGCCCGGCGGGAGGAGCTGTTCGCGGCCAAGCAGGCCAGACGGCCACCCTTGGCCCAGCGGGCCGCTGGACGGCGGCTGGAGGGGCCGTTTTCCCTCTGCCGGGGGGACAGTACTCGCCGCTGCAGTGGAAAACCGAGCGGCGGCGCGCCTTCCCCTGTCGCCCGTGGCGATGGGGAAGGCCCCACCAGAGAGAGGGGGGAAAGAGGGCCTCTCTGTCGTCCGCCCCCACCCGGTTGGCCGTCCCGCCTTTCGGCAGATGGGAGAGTGCGCCCGCCGCCGCGACAGAAAAATCGAGCGTCGATGCGCCATCTCTGTCTGGCGGCGACGGCACGTCCCCGCCAGACAGAGGACAGGAAAGAGTTCCTCGGCCGCCCACCCCGCCCGGTAGCCGCCCCGCCCTCCGACAGGTGAAAGAGCGCCGATGCGCCATCTCTGTCGCCTGCGGCGACGGCACATCCCTGCCAGACAGAGGACAGGAAAGAGTTTCTCGGCCGCCCACCCCACCCAGTAGCCGCCCCGCCCTCCGACAGGTGAAAGAGCGCGCCCACCGCGGCAGAAAATTGAGCGACAGCGCGCCCTCTGGCAGAGGAGGAAGCGGCCCCTGCCAACTCGAGGGGAGAGGGCAGCGGCTGGAAGGTAAGCGCCCATCTTCCCACAAAAAAGGGGCGGGGGCGGACCTTCTGGGAGTTCGCCCCCGCCCCCCTTGAAAAGAGGAGAAGAGAAAATGAAAAAAGTGGGAAGGCAATTTGAAAGGGGGCGCTCTAGTAGATGCGCTGTCTGCCCCCCTGGGGGAAGGTCTGCGTGGCGTCAGACCCGCCGTAGCTCCCCTGGCCGCTCAGGTCGTCCCCGCCGCCGGCCATCAGCTTTTCGAGGATCGGCTTGGCGGTGTCGATGGGGATGGCAAAGCCCAGCCCCTCGATGCCGGTGCCCGAGGATTTGGCGTTGACGATGCCCACGAGTTCGCCGTTTTTGTCAAACAGCCCGCCCCCCGAGTTGCCGGGGTTGACGGCCGCCGAGATCTGCAGCAGGGTCATAGTCTCGCCGTCGACGGTGATGTTGCGGTCCAGGGCGCTGATGATGCCGTCGGTGACGGTGCCGCCCAGCTCGCCCAGCGGGTTGCCGATGGCCACCGCCAGGTCGCCCACCTGCAGGGAGGAGGAGCTGCCGAGCACGGCGGCCTGTAGGCCGCTGGCCTCGATTTTGATGACCGCCAGGTCGTTTTGCGCGTCGGTCCCCACCAGGGTGGCGGGGTACTGGGTGCCGTCGGAGAGGGTGACGGTGATTTTGGAGGCGCCGCTGATGACGTGGTTGTTGGTGGCGATGTAGCCGTCGGCGGTGAGGATGACGCCGCTGCCGGCGCCGGTGGCCACCGACTGCTGCACCCGGCCGTAGTAGCCCTGCATCGTCTCGGTGGTGATGGCCACCACCGAGGGGGCGGCCTTGGCGGCCACCGCGGAGACGGTGCCGCTGTTCTCGCCGGTGCTGGTGTTCTGGGTGGGAACGCCCTGGTAGAGGACCGGGGAGCCGCCCGAAAGCTGCCGGGTGAGCAGGTTGCCCGCCACGGTGCCGCCAAAGCCGAAGAGGCCGGCCCCCATGCAGCAGGCCGTCACCAGGGCGGCGGTCTTGGCCTTGGCCCCCATCTTTTTCCGCGCCTTCTTGGGGGGCGGGGCGCAGGGGGCGGTGCCCGCTGCATAGGGGGCGTAGGGCGAATAGGGGGCCGCTGGCTGGGACGGATGTGGGGGAGGGGATGTGGGGTGCTGTTGGTTCCAAAATTGGTCGTTCATGGCGGGTGGGCCTCCTTCTGTCTTGTTCGCTTTCGGTGATTCTAGGATACCGGCCCTCTGTGAAAGCTGGATGATGAAAAAATGAAGCAAAAAGGCGGATTTTGTAAAGGATCTGTTTCCGGACCCGCTGGGCGGGGGGATGAACGGGGTGTAAAGGGCGGCCCAAAGGGGGCAAAAAAGCGGCCCCCGAGCCGAAGCCCGGAGCCCGCTTTTTGCCCTTTTATCGGCAGGGCCTGTCACCGGCCGGAGACCGAGAGGCCGTCCACCCAGACGGTGGGAGAGCCGATCTGCCCGGCAGCGCCCGGCGCGTCGAAGGCCAGGTCGTCGGCCAGCCCCCGCACGTCCTTCAAGAGCTGGTAGAAGTTGCCCGCCACGGTGATGCCCGAGACCGGCCGCCCCAGCTGTCCGCCGGTCACCAGGTAGCCCTTGGCCTCCAGCGAGAAGTCGCCGGTGGTGGGGTTGGCACCGGCGTGCAGCCCCTTGACGTTGGTGATGAAGACGCCCTCCCCCATCTCCTCCAACAGCTGTGCGCGGCTGCGGTCCGAGGGGGTGAAGTAGAGGTTGGTGGGGGTCACCCCCAGGGGGGCGGAGGCGCCCGCCTTGTAGGCGTTGGCGGTGGTCTCTGCCCCCAGCAGGGCGGCGGTCTTGCGGTTGTGCAGCAGGGTCTTGAGCACCCCTTTTTCAATGAGGTCCTTGCCGAAGGTGGGCACCCCCTGGTCGTCAAAGCGCCGGTGGAGGATGGCCTCCATGCAGAAGGGGTCGTCCCGCAGGGTGAGGGCCGGGGCGGCCACCGCCTCCCCCTCCCGCCCTTTTAAGAGGGAGAGCCCCTTCACCGCCGACAGCCCGGAAAAGACGCCGGAGAAGGTGCCCAGCAGGTCGCAGGCCACCTCGGGAGCCAGGGCCACGGCGTAGCGGCCGGTGTCGGCGGGCTCGCTGCCGATGAAGGAGAGGGTGGCCTCCACCGCCTTCTGGGCGGCGCTCGGCAGATCGAGGGCGGAGGGGTCGGGGGCGGCGGCCACCTCGTACTCGTTGTAGGAGCGGCCCCCCTCTTTGGCGGTGGGGCCGATGACCCCCACGGCGTAGCAGGTCTCGTCGGACAGGTCCAGCCCCCGGCTGTTGTAGATGGCCCGGGTCCCGCCGCCCCAGGCGGCCTGGGCGTCGCTGACCGAGGCGATGCGGCGGTCGGCGGCGAGGCAGGCCCGCTCGGCCGTCAGCACCTGGCGCTGCAGCTGGCTGTAAAGGGCCTCGGGCTCCGAGAGGCCGTCGGTCTGGGCGGCAAAGCCCTCGGCCGGGGCGCAGATCTCGTCGATGTCCGCGTTCTGGGTGGCGCGGGCGCTGTCCAGGGCGCTCTCCACCAGCCAGCTCGCCTCCTCGGGGGAGAGGACCTGGGTGGTGGCGTACCCCATCCTCCCGCCGGCGAGCAGCCGCAGGTTGACGGCGAAGTCCTGGTCGCTGGAAAAGGTGTCCACCTCGCCCTCGTGGGCGGCCACCTCCATGGTCTTGTTGCGGACGCTGTAGAGCTCGAACGCCTCTGCCCCCGCCTCTTCGGCCCGGCGGGCCACCTCTTCTTTAAATGCATCGAAGGTCATGTTATTTCCCCCCCACTGTGATCTCTCTGACGCGGATGAGCGGCTGCCCCACGTTGGTGGGCACCGAGCCGCTGGCGGCCCCGCACATCCCCTGTCCGTGGGCCAGGTCCTTGCCCACCATGTCGATGTCCAGCAGCACCTGGGAGCCGGTGCCGATGAGGCTGGCCCCCCGCACCGGGGTGGTGATTTTCCCGTGCTCCACCAGGTAGCCCTCGCTGACGGCGAAGTTGAACTCCCCGGTCACCGGGTTGACCGAGCCGCCCCCCATCTTCTTGCAGTAAAGCCCCTTGTCCATGGAGCGGATGATGGCCTCGTCCTCGTCGGGCCCGGGGGCGATGAAGGTGTTGCGCATCCGCGAGACCGGGGCGTAGCGGTAGGACTCCCGCCGGCCGCTGCCGGTGGAGGGCAGCCCCATCCGCCGCCCCCCCAGCCAGTCGACCATATAGCTTTTGAGGATGCCGTTTTCGATGAGGACGGTGCGCTGGGTGGGGTGGCCCTCGTCGTCGATGTTGGTGGAGCCCCAGGCCCCGGGGAGGGTGCCGTCGTCGATGGCGGTGACCTTCTCCCCGGCGATCTTTTCGCCCAGCCGCCCGGCGAACTCCGAGTTGCCCCGGCCCACCGCCTCCGACTCGAGGGAGTGGCCGCAGGCCTCGTGAAAGAGCACCCCGCCAAAGCCGTTTTCAATGGCCACCGGCATCCGCCCGCCGGGGCACTCGGGGGCGTGGAGCATGGTCAGGGCGGTGCGGGCGGCCTCCCTGGCGGCGGCCTCCACGTCCACCTCCCCGGCGAAGATCTCGTACCCGGCGCTGCGGCCGGGTCCCTCGAAGCCGGTCTGGTTCTGCACCCCGTCGGAGGCGACGGCGCTGATCCCCATCCGGGTGCGGGCGCGCCGGTCCTCGGCCCAGAGGCCCTCGGTGTTGGCGATCAGCACCCGCTGCACCCGGTCGGCCAGGGTGGCGCTGACCTGGGCGATCTCCTCCCCGCAGCTGCGGGCGGCCCGGTCGGCCAGGTGGAGGAGGGCCGCCTTCTCGGCGGTCTGGACCTCGGTGGGGGAGAGGCGGCAAGGGTGCAAGTCGTCAAATGACAGGGGGACAAAGGGCTGGGGCAGCACCAGGGCGGGGCTGTCGCAACAGGCGGCAGCGGCCTCCCGGGCGGCCTTCAAAAGCCCCTCTCTGCCCACGTCGGCGGTGGAGACATAGGTGGAGCGCAGCCCCTTGACCACCCGGATGCCCGCCCCGCGGATGTGGTTTCGCAGGGCGTTTTCGATTTTTTGGTCGATGAGGTTGACCGAGTGGGTGTGGGTGTCCTCCCAAAAGAGCTCGGCAAAATCCGCCCCCTGGGAACAGGCGGCGGCCAGCACCTCCTCCACCAGGGCGGGGGAGGGCAGTTGACAACGGCGATCGGACACGGCGTATTACCTCCTTTGGCGCCCGCCGCAGCGGGGCGGGCAGGTGATTTGTACCATCGTCTGTTATTATAGTCAAAATTGTGCTAAAATACAAAGCGAATGGGCGCCCTTTCCGCCGCCGCGGGGGGATTGTAACCAAACGGTAACCCAATCGAGGCGGCGGGTGTGATACAATACCGACAAAGGGGCGCTGCCAAAGGAGGGATGACCTGTGGCCCACAAAAACCGCCTGTCGAGGCGGGTCCTGCCGCTGCTGTTGGCGGCGCTTTTCTGCCTGAGCGGCTGTACCTTCGGCCTCTCCGCCTCGGTGGAGGACTTGATGAAGGCCCCCCTCTTTTCCAAGGAGCAGCAGGCCATCATCCAGGCGCTGGATCGGGGCACCAGGGGGGAGATCAAGCTCATCTACCCCAAGGAGGGGGCGTACCGCACCCCCGTCGTCCTCTTTGACATCAACTCCGACGGGACGGAGGAGGCGCTGGCCTTCTACACCGAGAAGGACAAGGTCAACGTCCACCTGGCGGTCCTGCAGCTGCAGCAGTACGGGGACGGGGAGAGCGAGTGGAACATCGTCTTTGACCAGGAGGGGCGGGGCAACCAGATCGGATTTGTCCGCTTCGACCACATCAGCCACCTCTCCTATTACAACATCCTGGTGGGGTGGAACGTCTTTGGCGAGAGCAACAACAGCCTGGCCATCTACGGCTACCAGCAGGGGGAGGACGGCGAGCACATCGTCGAGTTCATGAGCCGGGAGTACGAGCAGTTTGTCTGCGAGGACATGGACGGCGACTACTTCTCCGAGCTGGTCTTCCTCTCGGCCTCCCGCACCGAGGAGGGGGTCAAGGCCTCGGTCTACAAGGACGTGGGCCGCTCGGCGGTGGAGAAGGTGACCGAGCAGACCCTGGACCCCCGCATCGTCGCCGTGCGGAAGCTGGAGGCGGGTGAGGGGGAGAGCGGCAAACTGCTCTACATCGACGGGCTGACCAAGGAAAACCTGCTGGCCACCGAGGTGCTGGCCTACCAAAACGGCGTTTTGAGCCTGGTGCAGCAGGAGGCGGTGGTGAGCCAGAGCCAGCGCCAGAAGACCGAGCTCTACAGCCAGGATATCGACCGGGACGAGAAGGTCGAGGTCCCCATCTTCACCGCCGACAAGAAGGCCAGCCTGGTGCAGATGCGCCCGGCCTCCGGCTACCAGGTGGACTGGTACGAGGTGGGGGAGAAGCGGTTTGTCTACGACCGCACCACCTATGAAAACGAGGTCTACAAATTCCGCCTGACCCTGCCCACCCAGTGGCAGACCGGGGTCACCTTTGAGAGCAACCTGGACAACACCGTTATCACCTGCAAGCGGGGGGACGCGGTCCGCTTCTCCATCCTCCGCCTCCCCCGGGACGAGAGCGCCCAGAGCTACCAGTCCTCCGGCTTTGAAAAGATCGGCAGCAGCGGCAACTACATCTACTACTGCAAGCCGCAGGAGGACAGCAACCGGGAGTCGATCCTCAACGTGGTCAAGAGCGGGTTTTCCATTCTCAACTAACGACAGACAGGAGGGGCTTTGCGTGGCAAAAAAGACGATTTTGGTGGTGGAGGACGAGGAGAACATCCGCGAACTCATCTGCCTGAACCTGCAAAAATCGGGGTTTGAGGTGCTGGAGGCCGGCACCGGCGAGCGGGCGCTGGAGATCTTTGCCGAGCGGGGAGAGGGCATCGACATGGTGATGCTGGACATCATGCTCCCCGGCATCGACGGGCTGAGCGTCTGCCGCCAGATCCGCGAGAAAAACAGCGCGGTGGGGATCATCATGCTCACCGCCAAGACCCAGGAGATGGACAAGATCAGCGGGCTGATGTTGGGGGCGGACGACTACGTCACCAAGCCCTTCAGCGTCTCCGAGCTGATGGCCCGGGTGGACGCCATCTACCGGCGGGTCTCGCTGCAAAACAGCCGCCCCCAGGAGGAGCTGGAGGTGGGGCCTTTCACCCTCAACCTCAAGAGCCGGATGCTCTTCAAGAGCGGGCAGCCGGTGGAGCTGACCCAGGTGGAGTACCAGATCATGGAGCTGTTCCTGAAAAACCCCGACACGGTGTTGGGGCGGATGGAGATCTTGCAGAAGATCTGGGGCGACAACTACTACGGCGACGACAAGATCATCGACGTGAACATCCGCCGGCTGCGGATGAAGATCGAGGAGGAGCCCTCCCACCCCCGGCACATCAACACCGTCTGGGGCGTGGGCTACCGGTTCAAAGCGTAAAGAAGGCCCGTCCCGCCGCCGCGCGGGGCCCGGGCGCGAAGGGGAGTTTTCATGCAGAGCGTAACCAAGCGGTGGATGCTCAATTTTCTCACCATCATCGTCGTCATCCTCACCGTCGTCATGCTCCTCATCGTGGTGGGGGTGCGGGAGTTTTACTACTCCAGCGCCCAGCAGGTGCTGACCTCCCGCATCGAGGTGATGGTCAACGCCATCAAGTACCGCACCAGCGACGCCCTCACCCCTCAGGAGCGGGTGGAGCAGGTGATCACCGGCTTTGAGGAGAAGACCAAATACGAGGTGATGGCCCTGGACCGAAACGGCGCCCCCACCGTCACCTCCAGCGGGTTTTACCCGGGCGACACCTTCACCGGGGTGGACTACGCCCGCGCCCTGCAGTCGGACAACGGCTACGGGGTCTACACCGGCCGGGCGAAGGACGCGGGGAACGTGATGTCGGTGTGCTATGTGTCCGACAGCCTGGGGGACGGCGTGGGCGGCATCCGGCTGGTCTGCGACCTCTCCCTGGTGGACGGAGAGATCTTTAAGACCGCCCTCTTCTTCCTCCTCTTCTCCACGGTGGTGGTCCTCTTCGTGGTCCTCTCCAGCACCTACTTCATCCGCTCCATCGTCACCCCGATCGGGCAGGTGGGGGTCATCGCCACCAAGATCGCCTCGGGGGATTTCAGCGTCCGCCTCAAGACCCAGCACAACGACGAGATCGGCCAGCTGTGCAACATCATCAACTACATGGCCGACGAGTTGCAGAAGGCCGAAGAGGTGAAAAACGACTTCATCTCCCAGGTCTCCCATGAGCTGCGCACCCCCCTCACCGCCATCAAGGGCTGGGGGGAGACGGTCCTCGACGCCGACCCGGTGGAGAACCGGGACACGGTGGAGCGGGGCATCCACGTCATCCTCAGCGAGACCGACCGCCTCTCGGGGATGGTGGAGGAGCTGCTGGACTTCTCGCGGATGCAGAGCGGCCGGCTGACCCTGGTGCTCTCGAAAATCGACGTCCTGGCCGAGCTGGAGGACGTGCTCATCATGTTCGGCGAGCGGGCCAAGCGGGAGGGGGTCACCCTGGAGAGCGAGCTGCCCGAGTTCGTCTCCCCGGTGTTCGGGGACAAAAACCGGCTGCGGCAGGTCTTTGTCAACATCCTCGACAACGCCCTCAAGTACAGCGAGAAGGACGGGACCATCCGCACCTCGGCGGCCGAGGAGACCGGCTACGTGGTCATCCGCATCGCCGACACCGGCCTGGGCATCCCCCGCAGCGACCTGCCCCGCATCAAGGAGAAGTTCATCAAGGGCTCCAACAGCCGCCGGGGCACCGGCATCGGCCTGGCGGTGGCCGACGAGATCATCGCCCTGCACAAGGGCCTTCTGACCATCGACAGCACCGAGGGGGAGGGGACGACCGTCACCATCTCCATCCCGGTGATGGACAAAAAGGTGGATTCCACCACCATGCAGATCGCAAAAATAGATGAAGAGGAGATACAGCGCTATCGTGAACAGCAACAACGGGACAAATAGCGGCCCCCGCCGCACCAAGATCGGCGGGCAGGCCCTGATGGAAGGGATCATGATGCGGGGGCTGGACTGCTACAGCGTGGCGGTCCGCCGCCCCGACGGGGGGATCGAACTGGAGGTCAAACCCGACAAGCACCTGGCGCGGTGGTACAGCCGGGTGCCCTTTGTGCGGGGCATCTTCAACTTTGTCTCCACCCTGGTGCTGGGCTACACCTGCCTGATGCGCTCGGCCGAGATCTCGGGCGCCCTGGACGAGGAGGAGCCCCCCAAGGCCCCCGCTCCGGCGGACGAGGGGAGCGGTGAAAGGGAGACCGCCCCGCCGACCGGTGCGGGCGAGGAAGCGCCCTCGGCACCCCCCGCCCCGGCGGGCGAGGGGAGCGCGCCGGCGGGGGCCGGCAGCGGGGGGGAGACGCCCTCCTTCCCGGCCGCCGCCCCCAACGGAGAGGGCGAGAGCGCGGGCGGAGAGCGGTCCGCGCCCCTACATACCGCCGCCCCGGCGGCGGAGGAGAAAGAGGAGAAGGGCCTGGGGGCCGGCTTCTCGGTGGCGGTCAGCGTGCTGGCGGTCTTTTTGGCCCTGGCCCTCTTCATGGTGCTGCCCACCGCCATTGTGGGGGGACTGGGCAAGCTGGTGGAGCTGGGCCGCTGGCGCACCCCGCTGGAGGGGCTGGTCAAGCTCTGCATCTTCCTGGGGTACATGGCCCTGGTCTCGCGGATGAAGGAGATCCGGCGGATGTTCGAGTACCACGGGGCCGAGCACAAGACCATCGCCTGCTATGAGCACGGCGAGGCCCTGACGGTGGAGAACGTCCGCCGCCACCGCCGCTTCCACCCCCGCTGCGGCACCAGCTTCCTGCTGATCGTCATCCTGGTGAGCATCCTGGTCTCCTCCTTTGTCTCCTGGCAGAGCCTCTGGCTGCGCATGGCGCTGAAGGTCCTCCTCCTGCCGCTGGTGATGGGCATCTCCTACGAGATCATCAAGTACGCCGGCGGGCACGACAACCTCCTCACCAAGGTCCTCTCGGCCCCCGGCCTCTGGCTGCAGCGCCTCACCGTCAAGGAGCCGGACGACTCGATGATCGAGGTGGCGGTGGCCGCCATGGAGGCCGTCATCCCCCAAAACGGGGAGGACGACCGGTGGTAGAGCCCCGCACGGTCCGCGCCCTCTGGCGGGAGGGGGAGGCCCTGCTGCGGGAGCGGGGGGTGGAGTCCCCCAAGTTCGACGCGGCCGAGCTCCTCTGCCACGGGGCGGGCTTTCCCCGGGGCGAACTGCCCCTACACCTGCGTGACGAGCTGTCCGCGGACGCGGCCCGGCGGGTGCGGGCCCTCTTTGCCCGCCGCGCCCGGCGGGAGCCGCTGCAGTACCTGCTGGGCTGCTGGGAGTTTTACGGCCACCCCTTCCGGGTGGGGGAGGGGGTGCTCATCCCCCGGCCGGACACCGAGTGCCTGGTGGAGGCGGTGCTGGCGCGGGCCCCCCAGGGCCCCTGCACCATTGCCGACCTCTGCAGCGGCAGCGGCTGCATCGCCGTCGCCCTGGGGGCCGCCCTCCCCCAGAGCCGGGTGCTGGCGGTGGAGAAGAGCGGGCGCGCCTTCGGCTATCTGCAGGCCAACATCCGCCTGAACGGGGCCGCGAACGTCTGGCCGGTGCGGGGGGACGCGCTGACCTACCAGGGGGTCTGCCCGCCGCTGGATGTGCTGGTGGCCAACCCCCCCTACATCCGCCCGGAGGAGATGGAGACCCTCTCCCCCGAGGTGCTCGCCGAGCCGCGGGAGGCGCTGGAGGCCCCCGAGCGGGGGCTGGCCTTCTACCGCCACTTCGCCGCCGCCTACCGCCCGGTCCTCCGCCCTGGGGGGCTGCTGGCGGTGGAGATCGGCTGCGGCCAGGGGGCCGAGGTCTGCGCCCTCTTTCGCGGCCAGGGCTACGAGGGGGTCACCTGCCTGCAGGACCTGGGCGGCCTGGACCGGGTGGTGCTGGGCCGGCGGCCAAAATAGAAGAAGCAGAGGGCTGCGGCCCTCTTTTTTTGCCCTTTGGGGGGCGGGCGGCCCAGGGAGCCGGTTTTTTCTGCCAGGGGCGGCAAAGGCCGCTGAACGCTTGCGGCAGCGGGAGAAATGCAGTATAATAACCCTGTAATGGCAGTCGCGGCCCGGGCGGCGCGGCCGTCTTTTTTGGAACTGCTGTCTGCGCCATGCCCGCCCCGGCGGGAATGGTTCTATTTTTATCAACAGAGTGAACGAACGTTTGGGAGGACGATCCATGGCGGAAAAGAACAAGGCCAAGGAGACGGCTCAGGAGAGCCGCCAGAAGGCGCTGGAAACAGCTCTGGCCAACATCGAAAAACAATTTGGCGCGGGCGCTGTCATGCGCCTGGGCCAGCACTCCACCCTGAACATCGAGGCCATCTCCACCGGCAGCCTGTCGCTGGATATGGCCATCGGCGTGGGCGGGGTGCCCCGGGGCCGGGTGGTCGAGATCTACGGCCCGGAGAGCTCGGGCAAGACCACCGTGGCCCTGCACATCGTCGCCTCCGCCCAGAAGGAGGGGGGCACCGCCGCCTTCATCGACGTGGAGCACGCCCTCGACCCGGTCTACGCCGCCGCCCTGGGGGTCGACATCGACGCCCTGCTGGTCAGCCAGCCGGACACCGGCGAACAGGCCCTGGAGATCTGCGAGGCGCTGGTGCGCTCCGGCGCCATCGACGTGGTGGTCATCGACTCGGTGGCGGCCATGGTCCCCAAGGCCGAGATCGAGGGGCTGATGGGCGACAGCCACGTGGGGCTGCAGGCCCGGCTGATGAGCCAGGCCCTGCGCAAGCTCACCGGCATCATCGGCAAGACCAAGTGCGTGGCGGTCTTTATCAACCAGCTGCGCGAGAAGATCGGCGTCATCTACGGCAACCCCGAGACCACCGCCGGCGGCCGGGCGCTGAAGTACTACGCCTCGGTGCGCATCGACGTGCGCAAGGCCGAGACCCTCAAGGTGGGGGGCGAGTTCGTGGGCAACCACACCAAGGCCAAGATCGTCAAGAACAAGGTGGCCCCCCCCTTCAAGATCGCCGAGTTCGACATCATGTACGGCACCGGCATCTCCAAGGAGAGCGAGATCCTCGACATCGGCGTCAACATGAACATCATCCAGAAATCCGGCGCCTGGTTCAGCTATAAGGGCGAGCGGCTGGGCCAGGGCCGCGACAACGTGAAGAAGTACTTTTTGGAGCACCCGGAGGTGGCCCAGGAGATCGAGGCGGCCATCCGCCAGAACGCGGCCGAGGCCGAGAAGTCGCTGATGCCCAAAAAGCCCGCCGCCCCGGCGGACGCCCCCGCCCCGGCCTCAGCCCCCAGCGCCGCCCCCGCCCAGCCCGCCCCCGCCGTGATGGACATCGACATCGAGGTGGAGGACTAGGCCATGTCCGAGTGCGGCGAGATCACCGGGCTGGAAAAGACCAAGCGGGGCCGGTACAGCGTCTTTGTGGACGGGGAATTCCTCTGGTCGCTGGACGGGGAGACCCTGCTCAAGAGCCGGGTGCGCCCGGGCGCGGTGCTGGAATACGCCTATTTGGAAGAGGTCAAGGCCCAGTCCGACGCCGTGGGCTGCCGGGAGAAGGCCCTGACCCTGCTGGGCCAGCGGGCCTACGCCCGGGGGGAACTGGTGGAGCGGCTCTGCCGCGACTGGCCCCGCCCCACCGCCCGCCAGGTGGTGACCCAGCTGGAGGAGGCCGGCTTGGTTAGCGACGGCGACTACGCCTTTCGCCTGGCCGACGAACTCTACCGCTATAAGCACCTCTCCCGCCGCTTCATCGAGCTGGAGCTGCAAAAGCGGGGGATCGACCCCGCGCTCTGCCGGGAGGTGCTGGACGCCGGCGGCTTTGACGACGGCGCCAGCATCCGCGCCCTGCTGGAACAGAAGTACGCCGCCCGCCTGGGCGACCGGGCGCAGCGGCAGAAGGTGCTGGCCGCCCTGGCCCACCGCGGGTTTGGCTACGGCGACTGCCGGGCCGCCATGGAAGAATACGACACCGATTACGAGACAGGAGACCCTTATGTCGATTAATGTGGGAATGGTCTCGCTGGGCTGCCCCAAAAACCAGGTAGACGGCGAGATCCTCTTAAACCTCATCCAACAAGATCCCGAGTTCGCCCTGCAGGGCGACCCCGAACAGTGCGACGTGGTGCTCATCAACACCTGCGGCTTCATCGACGACGCCAAGCAGGAGTCCATCGACACCATCCTCGAGTTCTGCGCCCTCAAAGAGACCGGGCGGCTGCGGTGTGTCATCGTCACCGGCTGCCTGGCCCAGCGCTACAAGGAGGAGATCCTGCGGGAGATCCCCGAGGTGGACGGGGTGGTGGGCATCGGCTCCAACGCCGAGATCGTCTCCATCATCCGGCGGGCCCTGGGGGGCGAAAAGGCCCAGTCCTTCGGCAGCGAGTACGACCTGCCCCTGGGGGGCGGCCGCATCCTCACCACCCCGGCCCACTACGCCTACCTGAAGATCTCCGAGGGCTGCTCCAACCGCTGCACCTTCTGCGCCATCCCCTACATCCGGGGGGACTTTCGCTCCCGCCCCATCGAAGAGGTGGTGCAGGAGGCCGGCGAACTGGCTGATTTCGGGGTCAAGGAGCTGATTGTCATCGCCCAGGACACCACCCGCTACGGGGAGGACCTCTACGGCGAGCCCAGCCTGGCCCGGCTGCTGCGGGAGCTGGTCAAGCTGCCCTTCCGCTGGATCCGGCTGATGTACTGCTACCCCGACCGGATCACCGACGAGCTGCTCTCCATCATCCGCGACAGCGACAACATCGTCAAGTACATCGACATCCCCCTGCAGCACACCAACCGCGAGGTGCTGCGGCGGATGGGCCGCAAGGGGGACGACCGCTGGGTGCGCTCGGTCATCGAGCAGATCCGCCGCGAGGTCCCCGGGGTCTTTATCCGCACCACCCTGCTGGCCGGTTTCCCCGGCGAGACCGAGGAGCAGTTCGAGGAGCTCTGCCGGTTTGTGGACGACATGCGCTTTGAGCGGCTGGGCTGCTTTGCCTACTCCCAGGAGGAGGGGACCCTCGCCGCCCGGCTGGACGGCCAGCTCGAGGAGGAGGAGAAGCGGGCCCGCGCTCAGCTCATCATGGACAAACAGACCCTCATCATGGGCGAGTACTGCCAAAAGAAGGTGGGCGCCCAGGTCGAGGTGATGGTGGACGGCTACGACCCGGAGGAGTTTTGCTACGTGGGGCGCACCCAGTACGACGCCCCCGAGATCGACGGCACCGTCCGCTTTTCCTCCGAGCGGGAGCTTGTGCCCGGCGAATTCGTACAGGTGCTGGTGGAGGAGGCCGACGACTTCGACCTCTACGGCCGGCTGATCGAGGAGGGGGGGAACGGCGATGAATCTGCCCAATAAGCTCACGGTCCTGCGGATGTGCATGGTCCCCTTCTTTGTGGCGGCCCTGCTCTGGCAGGGGCTGTGGCAAAACAGCTTCATCGCCCTGGTGCTCTTTGCCGCGGCCTCCCTCACCGACCTGCTGGACGGACAGCTGGCCCGCAAAAACGGCCAGGTCACCACCTTCGGCAAGTTCCTCGACCCCCTGGCGGACAAACTGCTGGTGGTCTCGGCCATGATCTGCTTCATCGACATGGGTCTGGCCCACAGCGTGGCGGTCCTCATCGTCATCGCCCGCGAATTTGTGGTCAGCGGCATCCGCCTGGTGGCCGCGGGCGAGGGGACGGTCATAGCTGCCAACATTTGGGGCAAAGTAAAGACGGTGGCCCAGATGGCGGTGATCATCGGGGTGCTGCTGCTGTTGGGGCTGGGGCAGAACGGCCTTCTCCCCGCGGGGATCGACGTCCCCCTCATCAGCAACATCGGCATGTGGCTGGTGGCGGCGCTGACGGTGATCTCCGGCGCCACCTATGTGGTGGACAACATCGGCTGCATCAACGCCACAAAATAAAAAGACCTGCTTTTTGGAATTGTAGAATGAAATGGAATACTTTTCCATTCGCCTAGTAAAAGCGCCAAAAATCGGGGATAAAATGGGAACTGGGAAGCGAAAAACGGGGTTTATAACAGCTTATGAAGAGAATGCGAAGGAACGAAAAAGTATATAAAAGAAGACGGATCGCCGTGGCCTGTGTGGCGGCTGTGGTGGTGCTGGCGGCGGCCGTGGGGCTGACCCTGCTGCTCCACCCGGCCCCTCGCTTCACCTTTGACGGGGAGAAGGTCGCCGCCGGCACCGTCACCGTCTCCTCCGCCGACATCGGCGGGGAGCTGGGGCGGGTCAAGGCATACGACTGGCTGGGAAAAGAGCGGCCGGTGCAGTGTCCCGAGATCGGCTTTGCCGGGCCGGGGGAATACCCCCTGACCCTCACCACCGAAGACGGCCTGGGCAAACAGGCCCAGTTCACCCTGACGGTGGTCTGGGAGGCGGCCCCCGAGGCCCCCACCGAGCCGGAAGGGGAGCCTGAGGAGCCCGAGACCCCGTCCGGCGGGGAGGGGAGCAGCTCCTCCTCCCAGGGGGGGCAGTCCTCCGGCGGGAACACCGATGAGGTGGTCTATTCCGGCGGGATCGTAGAGCCCGCCTCCATCACCCCGGAGGTCATCTCCAATCCCTCCGCCATCACCGCCATCGTCAACAAGTACCACGCCCTGCCCGAGGGCTACGCCCCCAGCGACCTGGTGGCCATCACCACCAACTGCGGCAAGAACCTGCAGCTGCGCAGGGAGGCGGCCGAGAGCTGGGAGCAGATGATGGAGGCGGCCAAGGCCGACGGCATCACCCTCAAGGCCGTCAGCGCCTACCGCACCAAGGACTACCAAAACGGGCTCTTCACCCGCTACACCAGCCAGTACGGCAAGGAGTACACCGCCCAGTACAGCGCCTATCCCCGCCGCTCGGAACACGAGCTGGGGCTGGCCCTGGACATCAGCAACACCGCCGGCATCCCCGACAACTTTGAGACCACCGCCGAGGGCAAATGGCTGATGAAAAACGCCCACAACTACGGTTTCATCCTCCGCTACCCCGAGGACAAGGTCAAGATCACCCAGTACGGCTACGAGCCCTGGCACTACCGCTACCTGGGCAAGGACCTGGCCGAGACCCTCTACAAGAGCGGCCAGACCTACGAGGAGTACCTGGGGGTCAAATAGCAAATTGAATGACGCGACATGCGATGACACGGGAAAGAGTACCCGGCATGAGAGGGCGGCGACAGAGAGGCGCGCAGCGAGCTGAGAGCGCGCCGGCCGCACCCGCCGGGGAAGGTGCCCCCGCCAGCACGCGGGCCGAACGGGAGGGGAGCGATCCCCTCTCCAGTAGGCCGGCGCGGTTTGGCCCCGTTAGCGGCCCCAAGAGCGAGAAACAGAAGTGGAACCGCGGACTTTTGGTACCCAAAAGCCGCCTTCGGTCGCGCGCCGGTGGACCCGGCGCCGCCGGAGGCGGCTTTTTTTGATAGAAAAGACGACAAACCCGATTGCGAGAGAAAGGGAGAAGGGCTTTTATGAAAATTTTCAACACCCTCACCAGACAGAAAGAAGAGCTGAGAACCATCACCCCGGGCCAGGTCAAGATCTACGCCTGCGGCCCCACCGTCTACAACTACATCCACATCGGCAACGCGCGGCCCATCTGTGTCTTTGACACCCTGCGCCGGTTTTTGGAGTACATCGGCTACCAGGTGACCTTTGTGCAGAACTTCACCGACATCGACGACAAGATCATCCGCAAGGCCAACGAGGAGGAGAGCGACTACGCCCAGGTGTCCGAGCGCTTCATCGCCGAGTACAGGGTGGACGCCAAGGGCCTGGGGGTCAGAGAGGCCACCTACCACCCCAAGGCCACCGAGAACATCCAGAACATCATCGACTTGATCTCCTCCCTCATGGACAAGGGCTTTGCCTACCGGGCCGAAAACGGGGACGTCTACTTCCGGGCGGCCCGGTTTGACGAGTACGGCAAGCTCTCCCACATGCCGCTGGAGGATCTGGAGGCCGGCGCCCGCATCAGCGTGGGCGAGATCAAAGAGGACCCCATGGACTTTGCCCTCTGGAAGGCCGCCAAAGAGGGGGAGCCCTACTGGGAGTCCCCCTTTGGCAAGGGCCGCCCCGGCTGGCACATCGAGTGCTCGGCCATGGCCAAACACTACCTGGGCGACACCATCGACATCCACTGCGGCGGGCAGGATCTGATCTTCCCCCACCACGAGAACGAGATCGCCCAGTCCGAGTGCGCCAACGGCTGCGCCTTCGCCCACTACTGGATGCACAACGGCTACATCAACATTGACAACCGCAAGATGTCAAAATCTCTGGGCAATTTCTTCACCGTCCGCGAGGTGGCCGAGCAGTTCGGGTACGAGCCCATCCGCTTTATGATGATCGCCGCCCACTATCGCAGCCCCATCAACTACAGCGTCGAGGTCATCAACCAGTCCATCTCCGCCCTGGAGCGGCTCTACAACTGCCGGGACGAACTGGACTTCGCCCTCTCCCAAGCGGGGGCAGAGGGGAGCGACGCCCTGCAAAAGGCCGCGGACGAGGCCAAGGAGAAGTTCGTCGCCGCCCTCTCGGACGACCTGAACACCGCCGACGGCATCGCCGCCCTCTTTGACCTCTGCAAGGAGATCAACCTCCGCCTCAACGGGGAGGAGCCCCAACAGAAGGCCGCCCTGGAGCACGCCGCCCAGATTTTTGACGAGTTGGCCGGGGTGCTGGGCCTGCTCTACAACCGCAAGAAAAACGAGGTCACCCCCGAGATCCAGGAGCTGGTGGACCGCCGTCAGGCCGCCCGCAAGGCCAAGGATTTCGCCGAGGCCGACGCCCTGCGCGACCAGCTGGCCGCCATGGGGGTCACCCTCAAAGACACCCCCGAAGGGGTGCAGATCACCGTCAAATAGCCCTGCGGGGCAAAGAAAAAGCGCTGGGATCGCCCGATCCCAGCGCTCTTTTGTTTTTGGAAAACTGGCATGGCGGGATGAAAGCCCCCGCCATCGGGGCGGTGAGAGCGGCGGCGTTTTGAGAGAGCGTCGGCAGAGGGAAGATCGGCCCTGGACAGTTGCAGAAAACCGCTTTCCCTTTTCAAACGCCCTCTTCGACTCCCGCACCAGTGGGTGCCGGATGTCCGCCGCCCTTGTCCCCACTTTTTGCGCGGCCAGGGCGGGGAAATCAGTCCAGGGTGATCTCCCCGGCCAGGTCGGTCTCGAAGAGGGCCCGCACCTGGGCGGGATCCTGGGTCTGGCCCAGGGCCCAAATCAGCTTGGTCACCGCCGCCACCGAGGTCATGTCCCGGCCCTGAATGACCCCCTTTTCCAAAATCCGCTTGCCGGTCTCGTAGACGGAGAAGTCGCTGGCCTCGTAGAGGCACTGGCTGCAGACCACCACCGAGATGCCGGCCTCGGTCACCTTTTGCAGCTTGCTCACCAGATCCCGGTGGATGAAGTGCAGCCCGCCGATGCCGAAGGCCTCGATGACGATGCCGCGGTAGTCCATCCCCAGCAGCATGTCGAAGATGTCCGGGTTGAAGCCGGGGGTCAGCTTGATGAGGATGACCCGGCAGTCCAGCTGGTCCTTCAGCTGGCAGAGACCGGCTGCCGGCCGCACCACCGAGGGGTTGATGCGCAGCCCGCGGGAGTCCACCTTGGCGGCGTAGGGGCAGTTGACGCTCTCAAAGGCGTCAAAGCCGGTGGTGCGCACCTTCACCGCCCGACAGCCCAGGGACACCTTGCGGTTGAAGCAGAGGAAGATGCCCGGCTGGCCGCTGGCGGCCATGGCAAAGGCGTCGCGCAGGTTTTCCCAGGCGTCGGAGAGGGGGTCGGCCAGGGGGAGCTGGCTGCCGGTGAACACCACCGGGATGGGGATCTGCGGCAGCATAAAGCTCAGGGCCGAGGCGGTGTAGGCCATGGTGTCGGTGCCGTGGGTGATGACGATCCCGTCGTACCCCAGGTGCCGCTGGTAGACCCGGCGGGCGATGACCTGCCACTCCTCCGGCTGGATGTTGGAGGAGTCCAGGTTGAGCACGTCCTCGCTCTCCAGCTGGTACTGCTGTATCGAGGGGGCGATGCGCGACAGCAGTTCCCGCCCGTCCACCGCCGGGGCGAGCCCGTGTTCGGTGGGGGCCGAGGCGATGGTGCCCCCAGTGGAGAGGAGGAGGATCTTCTTTGACATGTTCAAAAACCCCTTTTCAGGTGAGATGTGGGCCCCGCCCCCGCCGCTGCCGGTGGGAGCGACGGGTAAAGGGCAACGGGCAAAAGGCAAAAAAAGAGAAGGGAATAATCTTCCCCTCCATTTTACATGGGGCCGCCGGCCATTGCAATGGCGGCGGGAAAACCCCTTCCTTTTTAAAGGGAAGGGGGGATTTGGCTCATTTTTCTTCGGTTTTGGGGGAGGGGTCCCGGCTCTCCCGGCGGGCCATCCGCCGCAGGAGCTCATCTTTCCCCCACGAATTCCAGGGCGTCGGTCTCGCTGTCGGCGGGCGCCAGAGGGGTTCGGTCGGTGTAGTGCAGCAAAAACATCCGGGTCTCCTGCCCGGCAACGCCCAAACGCGCCGCCATCTCCGGCGGGAAGAAAAAGGAGATGGGCTCTGCGAAGGCGCCTCCAGCACAAACGCCCGGCTGCCGGTCTCCTCCCACAGCTCCCGCCAGAGGGCCCCTTCGGCCCCCCCCTCCCGGCCGAGCGCCCCCTTTGACAACCCCCTACTGGGGGGCGCCATCGCCCTGCCGGGTGTCCACCCGCACCTTTCGCACCAGCAGAAACCGGCCCGCCCGGTCCCTGACAACGGCTCCCGCCGCCTGTCGGATCGCCGCCTCCGCCTCCTTTTTTATAAAAGATGTCGCGCTGATTGCCGGTCTGTCAAATTTTTTCGCCGACGGGGGTATAACGGGGCGATTTTGGGGCAATGCTCTCTCTGTCAACAAGAGAAGGGGGAAGCGAACATGCAGCAGTACATAGAGGACAGGGACCGGGCGCTCTTTTCGCTGGACCGTCGGCGGATCGAGGCCTACGCACAGAAATACCAAATTTCCCTGCCGGGAGACAGCCGCTCCTTCTGGGCGGTGGTCTACAAGGCCATCCTCCAGATCGAGGGCGCGCCGGCGGGCCTGCGCCGGGCCGCCCAGGCGTGGCTGCGGTGCTGGGGGTACCGCGGGGCCGCAGCCTAGGCGCTTTGGCGGGGCAAGTAAAGGGGCAAAGGGCAAGAGAAAAGGGGAGGGGCAAGGGCAAGAGCAGGAAAAGGGAAGAGTAGGGGAAAAGAAAAAGGGGCCGCCCGGACGAGCATTTGTCCGGGCGGCCCCCTTGGCCGTCGGCAGAAAATGGGCGCAAAAAAATGCCGCCCCCGCTATTGCAGGAACAGCACCCCTGGTGGACGATGAGGGACTCGAACCCCCGACTTCCTGCACGTCAAGCAGACACTCTACCAGCTGAGTTAATCGTCCATATGACCTTTGTCCATTCGGAAAAAGAACAGAACCAGATTGTTAAAAGAACTTTAACGTCTCTTGTCCTGTGGTTGAAATTATAGTACAAGGCGGTGAAAAAAGCAAGTCCTTTTTTTCATTTTTTGCAACTTTTTTTGGTGGGGCGGGCGCGCCCCCTTTCCCGGGCTGCTCTGAGGGGGGCGGGGGATCCGGGGGGAAGGCCGGCGCGGGCCGCCCCTTGCCCCCCTGCCGGCCCACCCGTCGGGCGGGGGAGAGGGCTTCTCGTTCCCCCTGGGGCAGGACCGCTTTTCCGGTTGTTGCGCCGGGGAGTTTGTGCTATACTGATACCGTTCAAATTCTAAGATGGAGAAGTGTGCGTATGAAGATTCTGGGCATTGACCCCGGCTATGCCATCGTGGGCTACGGGGTGGTGGAGTACCGGGCCAACCGCTTTACCACCCTGGACTACGGGGCCATCCTCACCCCGGCCCACACCCCCTTCGGCGGGCGGCTGTGCACCATCTACGAGGAGATGTGCCGCATCCTCGACCTCCATCGGCCCGACTGCATGTCGGTGGAAAAGCTCTACTTCACCAACAACAAGACCACCGGCATCGACGTGGCCCAGGCCCGGGGGGTGGTCCTCCTGGCGGCGGCCCAGCGGGGGGTGCCGGTGGCCGAGTACACCCCCATGCAGGTCAAACAGGCGGTGGTGGGCTACGGCAAGGCCGTCAAGAGCCAGGTGATGGAGATGACCCGCGTCCTCCTCAACCTGAAGGCCGTCCCCAAACCAGACGACACCGCCGACGCCCTGGCCGTGGCCATCTGCCACGCCCACAGCTCCGGCTCCCTGTTGCAGGCGGCCATCGCCCGCCAGGGGCGCAGATAGCAAACCGTCCATTTTACAAGCCGAGAAAGGGGACATGTGCCCGTGATTTACAGCCTCACCGGCGAGGTGGCCGTCAAGACCGACAAGCTGGCCGTCATCAACTGCGGCGGGGTGGGCTTTTCCTGCAAGACCACCCGCAACACCATCGCCGACCTGCCCCGCACCGGGCAGACGGCCACCCTCTACACCCATCTGGCGGTGAAGGAGGACGCCCTCGACCTCTACGGCTTTTCCACCCAGGCCGAGCTCTCCTGCTTTCAACTGCTGGTGACCGTCTCGGGGGTGGGGCCGCGAAACGCCCTCTCCATCCTCTCCAGCTACCCCCCCGACCGGGTGCTCCTCTGCATCGCCAGTTCCGATGCCAAGAGCCTGACGGCCGCCCCCGGGGTGGGGCAGAAGCTGGCCAACCGCATCGTCCTCGAACTCAAGGACAAAATCAAGGGCCTTGACTTCGGGGGCGGCCAGGGGGTCTCGCTGGAGGATATCACCCCCGCCGGGGAGGACAGCGAGGTGGGACAGGCCGTGGCCGCCCTCACCTCCCTGGGCTACACCCAGTCCGAGGCGGCGCTGGCGGTCTCCAAGTTGGAGCAGAGCCTGCCGGTGGAAGAGCTGATCAAGGGGGCCCTCAAGGCCCTGGCGGGAAGGAGGTAGCGCGCCTGTGGACAGTTATGAGATGGACTATGAAAACCGGCTGGTGACCCCCGAATACACCCCCGACGAGGCCCAGCTGGAGCAAAACCTCCGCCCCCGCACCCTGGAGGAGTATGTGGGCCAGACCAAGGCCAAGGAAAACCTCTCGGTCTTTATCGAGGCGGCCAAGAAGCGGGGCGAACCGCTGGACCACCTCCTCCTCTACGGCCCTCCCGGCCTGGGCAAGACCACCCTGGCCTGCATTGTCGCAAACGAGATGAATGTGGGTATCCGCATCACCTCCGGCCCGGCCATCGAGAAGCCGGGGGACCTGGCGGCCCTGCTGACCAATCTGTCCGCTGGGGACATCCTCTTTATCGACGAGATCCACCGCCTCAACCGCAGCGTCGAGGAGGTGCTCTACCCGGCGATGGAGGACTACGCCCTGGACATCATCGTGGGCAAGGGTCCCAGCGCCCGCTCCATCCGCATCGACCTGCCCCCCTTCACCCTCATCGGGGCCACCACCCGCGCCGGGCAGCTGACCGCCCCCCTGCGGGACCGGTTCGGGGTGGTGCTGCGGCTGGAGATGTACACCCACCCCGAGCTGCAGAAGATCGTCTCCCGCTCGGCGGCCATCCTGGAGATCCCCTGCGAGGAGGGGGGCGCCCGGGAGCTGGCTGTCCGCTCTCGGGGGACCCCCCGCATCGCCAACCGGCTGCTCAAGCGGGTGCGGGACTTCGCCCAGGTCATGGGCGACGGGGTCATCACCGACCAGATCGCCGACGAGGCCCTCTCCCGGCTGGAGATCGACCCCCTGGGCCTGGACCAGAACGACCGGCGGATGCTGGAGATCATGATCCACAACTACGGCGGGGGGCCGGTGGGGCTGGACACCCTGGCCGCCGCCATGGGGGAGGAGTCGGTGACCATCGAGGACGTCATCGAGCCCTTCCTCATCCAGCTGGGCTTTTTGGGCCGCACCCCCCGGGGGCGGGTGGCCACCGCCAAGGCCTACGCCCATCTGGGGCTCCCCGACCCCCGGCAGGCCCCGCCGGCCGACGACGGCCAGCAGCGGCTGGTCTAAAACGGGGCAAAATCGGCAAAAAAACACGGCTGCCGGGGCAAAAGGCGTCCGCTTTTTGCAATTTGTTCATATCCTGGTGGTATCTTATAGAGAATTCATTTTGGAGGAATCGAAAATGGGCAAGTACTTTGGGACCGACGGTGTGCGCGGCGTCGCCAACACCAGCGAACTGACCTGCGAGATGGCGCTGGCCATCGGCCGCGCCGCGGCCACCGTGCTCACCGAGCACAGCCACAAGAAGGCGCGGATCATCATCGGCAAGGACACCCGCATGTCCTCGGACATGCTGGAGTCGGCCCTGGCGGCCGGCCTCTGTTCGGTGGGGGCCGACGTGGAGCTGCTGGGGGTGGTCCCCACCCCCGCCGTCGCCTATCTGGTGGGGGCCTACGGCGCCGACGCCGGGGTGATGATCTCCGCCTCCCACAACCCGGTGGAGTTCAACGGCATCAAGATCTTCAACGGCCAGGGCTTCAAGCTGCCCGATGCCATCGAGGCCGAGATCGAGGACCACATCGACCACCCGGAGAAGCTGACCCTCAAGACCGGCACCGAGATCGGCAAGGTCCACGTCAGCACCACCGCGGTGGAGGACTACGTGGCCCATATCCTCTCCACCGTGGAGGAGCGGGCAGCCGCCGGGCTCAAGGTGGCCATCGACTGCGCCAACGGCTCGGCCAGCGCCACCGCCCGCAAGCTCTTCACCGCCCTGGGGGCCTCCTGCACCATCATCAACGACCGGCCCGACGGCACCAACATCAACTTGCAGTGCGGCTCCACCCACATCGAAGAGCTGCAGCGGTGCGTGGTGGAAAACGGCTGCGACATCGGGGTGGCCTTTGACGGCGACGCCGACCGCTGCCTGGCGGTGGACGAGACCGGCGAGCTCATCGACGGCGACAAGATGATCGCCATCTTCGCCAAGGCCCTCAAGAAGAGCGGCCAGCTCAAGCGGGACACGGCGGTGATCACCGTCATGACCAACATGGGCTTTTTCGAGTTTGCCAAGAACAACGGCATCGAGACCGCCGTCACCACCGTGGGCGACCGCTACGTTCTGGAGGAGATGCTCAAAGAGGGCTACAACATCGGCGGCGAGCAGTCGGGCCACATCATCTTTTTGGACCACGTGACCACCGGCGACGGCCAGCTCTCGGCCTCGCAGCTGTTGCAGACGCTGGCCCAGAGCGGCCGCCGCGCCAGCGAGTTGGCGTCGGTGATGGCGGTCTACCCCCAGGTGCTCATCAACCTGGAGGTGCCCAGCGACAAAAAGGACATCGCCGCCAACCCGGCGGTGGCCGCCGCCATCGCCGCCGGCGAGAGCGAGCTGGGGGAGAGCGGCCGCATCCTGGTGCGCGCCTCCGGCACCGAGCCGCTGGTGCGGGTGATGCTCGAAGGGAAGGACGACGCCCAGATCCAGCGCATCGGCGAGGCCATCGCCGACGCCATCCGGGGGCAGCTGTAAGCCGTGCGCCCGGCTGCGAACTGGCGGGACTACCAGGTGCTGGACTGCTCCGGCGGGGAGAAGTTGGAGCGGTGGGGCGACAAACTTCTCATCCGCCCCGACCCGCAGATCATCTGGAACACCCCGAAAGACCCCGCCCTCTGGGACAGGGCCGACGCCCGCTACCTCCGCTCCAAGACCGGCGGCGGCCGCTGGGAGTACCGCAAAAAGCTCCCCGAGAGCTGGCAGATCCGCTACCGGGAGCTGACCTTTAAAATCTCCCCCACCGGCTTTAAGCACACCGGCCTCTTCCCCGAACAGGCCGCCAACTGGGACCTCTTCGACGGACTGATCCGCGCCGCCGGCCGCCCGGTGAAGGTGCTCAACCTCTTTGCCTACACCGGCGGGGCCACCCTGGCCTGCGCGGCGGCCGGGGCCAGCGTCTGCCACGTGGACGCCTCCAAGGGGATGGTGGCCTGGTCGCGGGAGAACGCGGCCCTCTCCGGCCTGGGGGAGCGCCCCATCCGCTGGATCGTGGACGACTGCGAGAAGTTTGTCGCCCGCGAGATCCGGCGGGGCAACCGCTACGACGCCGTCATCATGGACCCGCCCTCCTACGGCCGGGGGCCGGGGGGCGAGGTGTGGAAGTTGGAGGACCAGATCTACGACCTGGTCTGCCTCTGCGAACAGGTGCTCTCCGACGCCCCCCTCTTCTTTGCCCTCAACAGCTACACCACCGGCCTCTCCCCCTCGGTGATGGCCCACCTGCTGGGGGCCGTCCTCATCCCCCGCCGGGGCGGCCGGGTGGAGGCGGACGAGATCGGCCTGCCGGTGCAGTCCACCGGCCTGGCCCTCCCCTGCGGGAACACGGCGCTCTGGCTCCGCTCAAACGCTTTCAGCGTTTGAGCTTTGACACAGCCCTTCGCCAAACACTGTTTGGCGATTTTGCCCTTGGCAAAACCGGGCCGTGTCCCGCTGCTGGGAGCGCCCCGGTGAGGCGGTGAGTTTGGGAGCGAGCGGCTCCCCGGTACCTGACGGCGCTTGCACTTTGACACCGCTCTTTGCCAACCGCCGCTTGGCGATTTTGCCTTTGGCAAAACCGGGCCGTGTCCCACTGCCGGGAGCAAGCGGGTTCCCGGTACCCGGCGGCGCTTGCGCTTTGGCACCGCTCTTTGCCAACCGCCGTTTGGCGATTTTGCCCTTGGCAAAACCGGGCCGTGTCCCGCTGCCGGGAGTTTCCCGGTGGGGCGGTGTTGTCGTAAGCGAGCGGCTTCCCGGTACCTGATGGCGTTTGCGCTTTGACACCGCTCTTTGCCAACCGCCATTTGGCGGTTTTGCCCTTGGCAAAACCGGGCCGCGTGCCGCTGCTGGGAGTTCCCCGGCGGGGCGGGGGCTGTCGGGAATGGGCAAATTCCCGGTCCCCAAAGGCATTTGCGCCTTGACACCCTCCGCCTGTCGACTGCCGTCTGGCAGTCTTCCCCCGGCAAACCGGCTTGTGTCCCGCTTCCGGGAGCACTCCGGCGGGACGGCGTTGTCGGAGACAGGCGGGTCTCCCGCTCCCGGTGAAACGGTGTGGCCGGGGACAGAGCATTTTTTTGCATGGAAAGGGGGCTGCGCGCTGGCGCGGACCCAAACACCGCCGGGGCGGGCGCGCACATCCCGCCCGCTCCGGCGACCCTTGATTCGGCCTGGAACCCCTCTGCCCGGCAGGGGGGACGGGACCGCGCGGCGGGGTCCTCCCCGCACAGACAACCAGTTAGGAGATACATTGGAGAAAATGGCAGAGAACTTACTCGAGTGCAGAGACCTGGTCTTCCGGTACAGCAGGGAGGGGCAGCAGGGCGAAACCGTCCTCAAAGACCTCTCCCTCTCGGTGCCGGGCGGCCAGTTCTTGGCTGTTTTGGGGCACAACGGCTGCGGCAAATCCACCCTGGCCAAGCACCTCAACGGCATCCTCCTCCCCACCGAGGGGACGGTCTTGGTCGAGGGGATCGACACCCGCGACGACGAGCGGATCTTCGACATCCGCCAGAAGGTGGGGATGGTCTTTCAAAACCCCGACAACCAGATCGTCGCCACCATCGTCGAGGAGGACGTGGCCTTCGCCCCCGAAAACCTGGGCGTCCCGCCGGAGGAGATCCGCCAGCGGGTGAACTGGGCACTGGAACAGACCGGGATGGCGAGCCGGCGGGAGAGCGCCACCTACCAGCTCTCCGGCGGGCAGAAACAGCGGGTGGCCATCGCCGGGGTGCTGGCCATGGGCCCGGACTGCATCGTCCTCGACGAGCCCACCGCCATGCTCGACCCCCACGGCCGCCGCCGCATCCTCGCCACCCTGCGCGAACTCAACCGGGCGGGGATGACGGTGGTCCTCATCACCCACTACATGGACGAGGCCGCCCAGGCCGACCGGGTGGTGGTGATGAACGACGGCGAAATTTTGATGGACGACAGCCCGGCGGCGGTCTTTGCCCGGGTGGAGGAGCTGCAGGCCATCGGCCTGGACGTGCCCCAGACCGCCGAACTGCTCCACCAGCTGCGCCGCGAGGGGATCGACTGCCCCGAGGACGCCCTCTCGGTGGAGGACTGTGTCGAGGCCCTCTGCGGCCTGTTAGGGGAGGTGGACAGATGAGCGCGCCGGTGATCGAGACCCGGGGCCTGGGGTATGTCTACAACCCCGGCCTGCCGACGGAAAAGGTGGCCCTTCGGGATGTCAACTTGCAGATCGAGCGGGGGGAGTTCGTAGGGGTCATCGGCCAGACCGGCTCGGGCAAATCCACCCTCATCCAGCAGCTCAACGGGCTGCTGCGGCCCACCTCGGGCCAGGTCCTCATCGACGGGGAGGACATCTGGCAGGACAAAGAGCAGCTCCGCAGGTTCCGCTTCAAGGTGGGGCTCTGCTTTCAGTACCCCGAGTACCAGCTCTTCGAGGAGAGCGTCTACAAGGACATCTCCTTTGGCCCCAAGAACATGGGCCTTTCGGAGGAAGAGGTGGACGCCCGGGTGCGGGACGCGGCCCGCTTTGTGGGTTTGGGGGAGGAGATGCTGGACAAGTCCCCCTTTGAGCTCTCCGGCGGGCAGAAGCGCCGGGTGGCCATTGCCGGGGTGCTGGCCATGGACCCCGAGGTCTTGATCCTCGACGAGCCCACCGCCGGCCTCGACCCCCGGGGCCGGGACATGATCCTGGGCCAGATCAAGGCCTATCACGCCGAAAAGGGGAACACGGTGCTGCTGGTCTCCCACTCGATGGAGGACGTGGCCAAATTCGCCACCAAGGTGCTGGTGCTCAACGACACCGGGGTGCTCCTCTACGGCACGGTGGACGAGGTCTTCTCCCGGGCCGAGGAGATCCGCGCCATCGGCCTGGGCATCCCCCAGATCACCCAGGTGTTCAGGGCCCTGCGGCAGCGGGGCTACCCGGTGAGCGACACCGTCTACACCGTGGCCCAGGCCAAAGGGGAGATTTTGCGCCTGTTGGCGGAGAGGGGGGCGGAGAGATGATCAAGGACATCACCATCGGCCAGTACTTCACCGGCCACTCCCCCCTGCACCGGATGGACCCGCGGGTCAAGCTGCTGCTGACCATCGCCTATGTGGTGGCCCTCTTTCTGACAAACAGCTTTTGGGGCTACCTGCTGGCGGGGGCCTTTCTGGTCTTCTGCTACGCCCTGGCCAAAATCAAGCTCAAGGTCATCCTGCGCAGCCTCAAGCCGGTCATCCCCCTGGTGCTCTTCACCGGCGTCCTCAACATGTTCTTTGTCACCGGCGAGCCCATCTGGGAGTTCTGGGTCTTTCACATCACCTGGGAGGGGCTGCGCTTTGCCGCCGTCATGTCGGTGCGCATCGTCTGCCTCATCGCCGGCACCTCCCTGCTGACCTACACCACCTCGCCCATCGCCCTCACCGACGGGTTGGAGCGGCTGCTCAGCCCCCTGAGCAAGCTCCACTTCCCCGCCCACGAGCTGGCGATGATGATGACCATCACCCTGCGCTTCATCCCCACCCTGGTGGAGGAGACCGACAAGATCATGGCCGCCCAGAAGTCCCGCGGGGCCGACATCGACTCCGGCGGGCTGATGAAGCGGGTCAAATCCCTCATCCCCATCCTCATCCCCCTCTTTGTCTCCTCCTTCCGCCGGGCCGACGAGCTGGCCCTGGCCATGGAGTGCCGCTGCTACCGGGGGGGCGAGGGCCGCACCCGGATGAAGCAGCTCAAACTGCGGCTGGTGGACGGCGGCGCCACCCTCTGCATGGCCGCGGTGGTGACCGGCTGCATCCTGCTCAACTACCTCTAAACCACCCACGGGAGGGGCCTATGCGAAACATCCTCATCGCCCTGTGCTACCGGGGCACCGCCTACCACGGCTTTCAGGTGCAAAAAAACGCCCCCAGCGTCTGCGCGGCCATCCAGGACGCGCTGGAGCGGGTGCTGGGCCACCGGCCCGACGTGAAGGGCTGCTCCCGCACCGACGCGGGGGTGCACGCCAACATGTTCTGCCTCTCCTTTGGCACCGAGCGGCCGATCCCCTGCGAAAAACTGCCCCTGGCGCTGAACTTTCACCTCCCGCCGGACATCGCCGTCTACCACGCCAGGGAGGTGCCGGCGGGCTTTCACCCCCGCTACGACTGCCTGGGCAAGGCGTACAGCTACCGCCTGCTGGAGAGCCACTGCCGCCCCCCCTTCGGGGCCGACCTCTGCTGGCAGCAGGCCGGGCGGCTGGACGAGGGGCGGCTGAACGCCATCTGCCGCCAGTTTGAGGGCCGCCGCGACTTTCGGGCCGTCTGCTCCCCCAAGACCGAGCAGGAGGACACCGTCCGCTGTCTGGAGGAGTTCTCGGTGCGCCGGGAGGGGCCGCGGCTGATCTTCACCGCCCGGGCCGACGGCTTTCTCTACAACATGGTGCGCATCCTGGTGGGCACCGCGGTGGAGATGGCGCGTGGCCTCCTCCCCGACGACGTCTGCGCCCTCCTGGCCGGCAGGGACCGGCTGCAGGCCGGGCAGACCGCCCCGGCCCGGGGCCTCTACTTAGATCGGGTCTTTTACGACCTCCCCGGCTGGGAAGCGGTGCGCTCCCTGGCCCCCACACTCTGGTGAGAAAGAAGGTGACTCCCCGTGCGAGAACTCTCTGACATCGAACTTGCCCGCCGCAAGAAAAAGCGGAAGAAGACCGTCAAAAAGCTGGTCCTGCTGGCCCTGTTGGCGGTGGTGCTGGTGGTGGGGTACGGCTACCGCCACCTCCTCACGGCGGAAAACCTGGGCGCCGTCTGGGGCAACATGACCTCCAACCTGCAAAAGGGGGAGGGCTACCCCCTGGATCTGGGCAGCGGGGTCCCCAGGGACCTGCAGTGCTCCACCATGGGGGCGCTGGAGGTGCTGACCGACAGCGAGATCATCACCTACAACAAGACCGCCAAACAGGTGAAGAACATCCCCCACAGCATGGACGAGCCCCAGATGAAGGTGCGGGGGGGGAACACGGTGGTCTTTGACCGGGGCAACCGGGAGTTCGCCCTCTACTCCAAGACCACCCAGGTCTACAAAAAGACTGCCGAGATGACCATCGTCGACGCCGACGTGGACGCCAGCGGCAACGTGGCGGTGGCCACCGGCTCTGACCGGTACCTGGGCCAGGTCTCGGTCTACGACCGCAACCAGCAGCTGGTCTTTGGCTGGTCCTCTTCCAAGGAGTACATCCTCTCGGTGTCCATGGGCAGCGGGGGGAATTTGGCGGTGGCCTGCGTCAATGCGGTGGACGGGCGGGTCACCACCGTGGTCTACGCCCTGAACATCCACCGGGAGGAGGAGCTCTCCCGCACCGAGTTCCCCGGCTCCCTCGCCCTGCAGATGCGGTGGGAGGGCAGCACTATCCAACTGGTCTGCGACGACCAGGTCTTCGCGCTGAAGAAGGACGGCTCCCTGGCGGGGAGCACCGCCTTTGAGGGCAGCGTCCTCGCCATCGGCAACATCGGCGGCGGCGACTACGCCGTGGCCCTGGGGGACAACACCCAGAGCCACCTGAACAAGGTGCTGCTGGTGGGGCAGAAGGGCCAGGTCAAGGCCACGGTGGAGGTGGGCCGCGAGATCGTGGGGGTCTACGCCTCCGGGGGGAAGATCGCGGTCCTCGGCCACAGCGACCTCACCGTCTACAAAAAGGACGGCACCGTCCTCTCCACCACCGACATCGGCAAGCCCTGTCTGGACTTGAGCGGCGCCGGCAAGGCCCTTTTCGTGCAGACCAACGACAGCCTGGAAAAACTGACCCTGTAGCCCCTTCAACCCCTGTCCTGGGGTGGGAGAAGGGGGAACGGCCGCGAAACCCGCCCGCCCCAGGGCCGACCGCTGAGAGAGGAGAATGCGCGTGATTTGGCTGCTCTACGATTTGGCCGCCCTGCTCATCGTCATCATCGCCGCCTGCACGGCCGCCAAGCGGGGCTTTATGCGCACCCTGGTGAGCTTTGTGGGGGGGCTGGCGGCCCTGGTCGGGGCCTATTTTGCCAGCGAGCCGGCGGCCCGCTGGGTCTTTGCCCACTTTGTCCGCCAGCCGGTCTACGACAGCGTGCTGCAAAACCTGCAGGGCTTTACCGGCACCGACGCGGGGGCTGCCCTCCAGCAGGGGATGGGGAAGTGGGCCGGCTGGCTGGCCCACCTCAGCGGCGAGGAGGGGCAGATCGCCGCCCACCAGCTGGAACAGTCCCTCTCCAAAGGGGTGGAGGGGATGGCCGCCGCCGTCACTGACTACGCCTGCGGGCCGGTGGTGGTGATGGCCCTGCACATGGCCTTCTTCCTGGTCTTTCTCATCCTCTTCGGCATCGCCGTGGGGCTCATCGCCCGGGCCTTCGACATCTTCAACCACCTCCCCCTCATCAGCGGGGCCAACCACTTTCTGGGGGCGCTGCTGGGGGTGCTGCAGGGCTGCCTCATCCTCTTTCTGGCGGCGGCGGTGCTGGGGCTGCTCATCTCCCTCACCGGGGGCTGGCCGGGCGTCAACAGCGAGGTCATCTCCCAGTCATATCTTTTTAACATTTTCTACAAAATGGGTCCATTTATTTAGGGAGGATATTTGGTATACTGTCCTTCGGGCACCAGGGAAGGATCGATTTGTAGGCGGGAGGGCGTGTGCTCTCCCGTTTTCTTGATGATTCCAGTACCCTTTTTTACCAGATTGGTGTATAATAGTCTCGTTATTCCGCGCCCCCGGGCGGCTTTGCCCGGTGGGAGCCTTCAAATTTAGGAGTTATTGTTATGCTTTGTTCGCGCTGTAAAAAACGTATGGCCGTGGTCTTTATGACCCGGATGGAGGGGGACAAGACCATCAACGAGGGCCTCTGTCTCACCTGCGCCAAAGAGCTGGGGGTCAAACCGGTCAACGACCTGCTGGATAAAATGGGCATTGGGGACGACGACATCGAGGCCATGAGCGAGCAGCTCATGGAGCTGGCCGGCCAGAGCCCCGAGGGGGAGGAGTCCGACTTTGAGGCCGGCGGCTCCGCCACCTTCCCCTTCCTCAACATGTTCCAAAACGGCGAGGTGCCGGAGACCAGCGCCGAGCCCCCCAAGGAGGGCCAGAAACAGCCCTCAAAGAAGAAAAAGGGAGAGGCGCGCCCCAAGCGCAAGTACCTGGACACCTACTGTGAAAACCTCACCCAGAAGGCGCTCGACGGGAAGCTGGACAACATCGTCGGCCGGGACAGCGAGGTCTACCGGGTGACCCAGATCCTCTCCCGCCGCACCAAGAACAACCCCTGCCTCATCGGCGAGCCCGGCGTCGGCAAGACTGCCATCGCCGAGGGGATCGCCCAGCGCATCGCCTCGGGCAACGTCCCCGCCCGGCTGGCCGACAAGGAGATCTACCTGATGGACCTGACCTCCCTGGTGGCGGGCACCCAGTTCCGGGGCCAGTTCGAGAGCCGGATGAAGGGCCTCATCAGCGAGGTCAAGGGCCTGGGCAACATCATCCTCTTCATCGACGAGATCCACAACCTGGTGGGCACCGGCGACTCCGAGGGATCGATGAACGCCGCCAACATCTTAAAGCCCGCCCTCTCCCGAGGGGAGATCCAGGTCATCGGCGCCACCACCTACGACGAGTACCGCAAGTACATCGAGAAGGACGCCGCCCTGGAGCGCCGCTTCCAGCCGGTCAAGGTGGAGGAGCCCTCGATCGAGGACGCCACCGAGGTGCTGCGGGGCATCAAGCAGTACTACGAGCGCTACCACAAGGTCAAGCTCAGCGACAACATCGTCGCCGCCGCCGTGGAGATGTCCGAGCGCTACATAACCGACCGCTTCCTCCCCGACAAGGCCATCGACCTGATCGACGAGGCCTGCGCCTGCGCCTCCCTGGCCAGCAAGGAACTGGCCGAGTACGAGAAGCTGGGCAAGGAGTACGACGCCCTGCAGCAGGAGCAGCGGGACATCGAGAGCGCCCAGGAGAAGGGGGAGGAGATCGACTACGAGCGGCTGGCCGAGGTCAAGAGCCGGGTGCTGCAGCTCAAAGACCGGCTGCTGGAGCTGGAGCCCGCGGCCTGCTCGGTCCAGGTGACCGAGGACGACCTGGCCACCGTCATCCAGCTCTGGACCGGCATCCCCGCCTCCAAAATCAAGGAGACCGAACTGCAGAAGGTCGCCGGCTTGAAGGAGGCCATCCACCAGAAGATCGTCGGCCAGGACGAGGCGGTGGACCAGCTCTGCAAGGCCATCAAGCGCCACCGGGTGCAGTTGACCGACAAACACCGCCCCGCCTCCTTCATCTTTGTGGGCCCCACCGGGGTGGGGAAGACCGAGCTGGTGAAGGTCATGTCCTCCATCCTCTTCGACTCGGTGGACCCCCTCATCCGGCTGGATATGTCCGAGTACATGGAGAAGCACTCGGTCTCTAAAATCATCGGCTCCCCTCCGGGGTATGTGGGTTACGACGAGGCCGGACAGCTCACCGAAAAGGTGCGGCGCAAGCCCTACTCGGTCATCCTCCTGGACGAGATCGAGAAGGCCCACCCCGACGTCCTCAACGTCCTCCTGCAGATCCTCGACGAGGGCCGCATCACCGACGCCCACGGCCGCCGGGTCAACTTTGAAAAGACCATCATCGTCATGACTTCCAACGCCGGCAGCGAGCGCAACCAGAACGCCATGGGCTTTGCCAAGACCAAGGCCGAGGTCTCCCGCGAGAACGCCAAGAAGTCCCTCTCCGAGTTCCTGCGCCCCGAGTTTTTGGGCCGGGTGGACGAGATCATCGTCTTTGACCCCCTGAATGTGGAGCAGTACGCCAAGATCGCCGGGATGCAGATGAAGGAGCTGGCCGAGTCGATCGCCAAGCGGGGGATCGCCCTGCGCTACGGCGACGACGCCCTGCGCTTCATCGCCCAGAAGGCCTTTGACGAGAAGGCCGGCGCCCGCAGCATTGCCAAGTGCATCCGCCGCGAGGTGGAGGACCCGGTGAGCGAGCTCATTGTGCAGCAGTTTGCCGCCCCGCCCACCGACATCGCCGTCACCGTGGGCGAAGAGGGCCTCGTCGTCGCCGCCATGTGAGATTTTAGCATCTAAAAGGAAAAGCGCCCCTGCGGGATTTTGACCCCGCAGGGGCGCTTTTTGTGGCTGTGGGGAAGGGGGTGGGGGAGAGGATGTCCCCCCCGACCGCCGTCCCGCATCTGTCTCGCGAACGCCTTAATTTTGTGCCCCAATTGTCTTGACAAAAAGGGGGCCAATGTGGTAAACTAACTATCGCTGCCACATGCGGGTGTAGTTCAATGGTAGAATTCCAGCCTTCCAAGCTGGCTACGTGGGTTCGATTCCCATCACCCGCTCCAGCGCTCCTGCCGGTTTGCCACAAGGGCGGCAGTCGCCACAACTATGCGCCTATAGCTCAGCAGGATAGAGCAACTGCCTTCTAAGCAGTGGGTCAGGAGTTCGAGTCTCTTTAGGCGCGCCATTATGGTGGGTATGGTTCAGCTTGGTTAGAACGCCAGATTGTGGCTCTGGAGATCGTGGGTTCGAATCCCACTATCCACCCCATATGTGTGTTTAAAGCTGTGAACGACCTTCACAGCTTTAAACATTTTATTGGACCGTCGCCAAGGGGTAAGGCAACGGACTTTGACTCCGTCATTCCGCAGGTTCGAATCCTGCCGGTCCAACCAGCGGCAAGCTGCCGCTCCCAAGTCACGCACCTCACTTTATGGGGTGCGTTTTGCTTTGTGCCTGCGTTTTTGGCAGGCATCTTTTTTAGCAACTCGGATTCGGGCGGGGGTCTCGACGTGCAATTTGCATTCGGGACTTTTTTGATGCGGTTTTGCACCCGCGCTGAAAGTGGCGCCCTTTTATGCGGGACGGGCGCAGCGATCGATCACTGCATCCAGAACGCCCCCACTTTGTGGGAGGGGCCGCCTTGTGCCCATGCCCGCAATATAAAACCGACAGAAAACAAGGGGAGGATGCCAATTGGCATCCTCCCCCCCCCCTTTGCCCATCCGGCAATCTGCGCGCAAAGCCACAGGGCGACCCGCAGTTGGTGAGCGAGAGGGGCGTCTTTGACCACCTCTCTTCCCCCAAAACCCTCTCTCTCCGACAAAAGCCCTATCGCGCCCCCTCCCGGATCTGCTCCAGAAAGGCCTTGACGGCGGGGGAGAAGGTCTGGTACTTCTTGGTGGCGATGTACAGCCCCACCGACAGTTCCGACTCGATGGGGCGAAAAGCCAGGTCGCGCCCCTGGGTGTTCACCAGCCCCTCCAGACAGAGGGCGTAGCCGATCCCCCGCTCCACCAAGAAGGTGGCGTTGTAGATGAGGTTGTAGGTGGCGACGACCTGAAGGGCGGCGCTGTCCACCCCGAACCAGTCCAGGTGCTGGTGGCCATCGCCCGGCGGCACGGCAAGACCCCCGCCCAGGTGATTTTGCGCTGGGACCTGCAACAGGGGGTGGCGGTCATTCCCAAATCGGTGCACCGGGAGCGGATGGCGGAAAACCTGGCCGTCTGGGACTTTGCGCTGGACGAGGGGGAGATGGCCCAAATCGCCACCCTGGACAGGGGCCGCCCCACCCTGCTGGACCCCGGGGAGCCCAGCGAGGTGAAGCGGGTGTACGACTACCTGCGAAACCCGGTGCTGACCAGCCTGTAAAGGGGCCGACGGCCCCGGACAAAACAGAGACCGGCCCGCGCAGCGCGCGCGGGCCTTTGGGAGGAATCAAAGATGAAGCGATCGCCCTTTTTGCTGACACTGGTGCTGGCACTCTGCTGCCTGGCGGGCTGCGGCGCGCCGGCAAACGGGGGCCGGTCCGACCCCTCGCCCAGCCAGTCGGCCCCGACGGGAGAGAGCGAGGAAAGGCCGCAACGGGTGCTGGTGGCCTATTTTTCGGCCACGGGGAACACCGAGACCCTGGCCCGCTATGCGGCGCAGGCCCTGGGCGCAGACCTCTATGAAATCGAGCCGGAAATCCCCTACACGGCCGACGACCTGAATGAAAGCGACAACGGCAGCCGCGCCAGCGTCGAGATGGGAGACGCCGCCGCCCGCCCGGCCATCGCCGCCCGGATGGAGGGGATGGAGGGGTACGACATCGTCCTTTTGGGCTACCCGATCTGGTGGGGCCAGGCCCCCCGGATCGTCAGCACCTTTTTGGAGAGCTACGACTTTGGCGGCAAGACGGTGGTGCCCTTTTGCACCTCCGGCAGCAGCGACATCGGTTCCAGCGCCGAGCAGCTGCACCCCCTCTGCGGGGAAGGGGTCACCTGGCTTACCGGCCGGCGGTTTGCCGGCGGCACCTCCTATGAGGAGATGGCCCAGTGGGTCGGCGGCCTGGAACTGCCGCCGCGGGCAGAACAGTGAGAAAGAAGGAGATGGACGGGATGAGCAGACAACTGGTGGCGTATTTCAGCGCCAGCAAAACCACCGAAAAATTGGCAAAGACACTGGCCTCCACCGTGGGGGCGGACCTGTATGAAATTTGCCCGGAGCGGCCTTACACCCCGGCAGACTTGGACTGGACGGACAAAAACAGCCGCAGCAGCGTGGAGATGAGAGACCCCTCTTCCCGCCCGGCCATCGCCGGCCGGGTGGAGGGGATGGAGGAGTACGGCGTGATTTACCTGGGGTTCCCCATCTGGTGGTACCTGGCGCCGACCATCATCAACACCTTTTTGGAGAGTTACCGCCTGGACGGCAAGGTGATCGTCCCCTTCGCCACCTCCGGCGGCAGCGGGATGGGCCGCACCAACCAGGAGCTGCAGGGCTCCTGTCGCGGGGCCGACCTGCGGGAGGGCAGGTGCTTTCGCGCCGGTGTGTCGGCGACGGAGCTAAAGGCCTGGGTCGATGGGTTGGGGCTGTAAAGTGCAGAGAGGGCGGATCGCTCCCTTTGTTGTAATGGAACGAGGAGCCAGTCGCTCAAAGGCGGCTGACTCCTCATTTTTGTGCAAATGTCGGGGTTTGTTTCTGCAAAAGCACACGCAGTCTTCTGTTGGGTGAGCTTGCGGGAAAATACCAATTAGCATAATGGTTGTATATGAGGTGGGGGGGAGCGCGTTTTTCTTCGGCGGCCGATGCAGACGTTCGCTCTCCTTTTTTGTCTGTACTGCCCCTTATGAGCACTTTGAGGTGGGGGATTGGCATAGTTGGCGCTAGAGTCGCTGTTTGACTGCTTCGCTGGAAGCAGTTTTTTCCAGGGTTCATAAGCGATTTGATTTTTGCCCAGGTTGTCGCCCTCCTTTTTGGAAGATGCCTTGCACCTTGTGTAGGGATGATAAAGGGCAGAAGCGCACAGCAGTCTCTCCGTTTGCAGGAATGCTTTCATGGGCTGCAGTCTGGCAAAGTTGATTTCCTATGTCGGCAATCTGATTTTGGGATTTATAAATATAAGGTAGATAAAAATAATTATTCTAAATGAATAATAGATAGAATCCCACCGAAAAGAATGGCGGTTGTGCCAGTATCCATGCCTTATTTATTGCAGTACAATGGATGTAGCGGCAAGAAAGAAGGAATTTTAAAATGAATATAGATTCAGTCGATTTTCAGTCATTTCAGGTGGTGCAGCCAAATGCCAGCAGATATTCATCTCTATCTGTCAGTGCGATGGCAGACGGGACACTGCGACTAAACAGCAAAACGATTTTATATGCCTTTTCAAATGATAAAAATCACTTTGTTCGGGTTTTATTTTCGGCAAAGCAACGGTTGATCTGTCTCGAATTTTTGCCGGACAACGATGGGTCTGCATCCAAGACCCCCAGAGGAGGAACCGTCTCTATCCGGGCGCTAAAAGATGTTTTAGAGCAAGCTCAAATTTCTTTGCCTGCCTTTTTTCCGCTCAAAGAGGCAGGGGAGGGAAGATTGGTCGGCGAATGCGATCCAAATCACCATTTTCTTCCGCAGTCTCCCGTCTCTAAACGGGTGAGAAAGGCCAGAAAAACCGATTTGGCGGCCATGCTGTCTGTGGGTAACAGCCAGTGAACAAAATAGAGGAAATAGACGTGATCGACGCCTTTTCGGATACGGTGAGATCATGGTGTAAGCAATATGGCAAAGGGGTTGGCACAGAGGATGCCTTTTTGATCGCACAGACGGCATTTTTATGCGCTATGCGAACATGGATAAAAAGCCGTTCCGATTTTCTGCCCTATGCCGAATTCTGTGTAAAGGCGGAACTCATAGAAGAGCGAAAGAAAAACAACCGTATCCTACGTGCAGAGCGGGTTTTTTTGGATGCCTCTGCCAGCAGGGATGACGACATTCCCATTTCAGGGCTTTTTTGTGCTACAAACTGTTTTGAAAATGCGGTGGACTTTCACGATTTTCTCTCTTCTCTTGGGCGAGTCAGTAGCCGTTTATTGGGGGTGGCGCAAATGCTTTCCGACAACTACACCCGCGCGGAAATCTGTGAACAGTGGAGCATTGCCGAAGGCGATTGGGAGAAGTATCTCGCCGCTTTAAGACGAAACGTTGTGGAGTACAATTCCCAGTGGTTGGCCGTGGGTTGAGAGGGCATCTTCGCGCTTTTTGAGAGCCCTTTTTCTCAGTGTGGACTGCCGCTTCTGCACCAGCTCGAGATGGGCGACAAAGAGCGCCCGGACCATTTCACTTTACAGGGAGGAGTCCGGGCGCTCCGCCTTTTGCCGCCTGTGGGCTGCCAGTCGGCTCCCCGGCTTCTTCTAGCGCGCAGGAGAACTGGTCGGAGAAGGCGATGTCGTTTCGACGCAGGGTGTCCCGCAACGGCTCGATTGTGCTGCCCTCCTGCGGCCGACACAGGGCTTGGCCATCCCGGCGGTATTGCCCCTCTGCCCAGCCGACCGGCCCTTTGACAGACCCCGTTTTCCTTTTTCGGCCCGCAGATGTAGGATAGGGGGAAAAGCCGGCCCCGGCCGTTGGCGGCGGGGCGCACCGAGCGAGAGGAGAAGCGATTTTGCAGTCATTGCCATTGTCACCGGGGCCAGCGACTGCCTCGGCCGCGCCTTTGTCGAGCAGTTGACGGAGAGGGCGCCGGACGAGATCTGGTGTGTCGCCCGAGACGGGGAGAAGCTGGCCGCCTTGAGGGCCCGTTGGGGGGAGCGGATCGTCCCCCTGTCCCTGGACCTGGCCGCGGCGGAGAGCGCCCAGGCGCTGGAGCGCCGGTTGCGGGAGCAGCGGTGCGCTGTCGCCTACCTGATTGGCAGCGCCGGCGTGGGGGAGGAACTGGCCCCCACCGGCCGCTTTTCGCCGGAGCAGGCGGGCCCGCCTGGTGCCCGTCAACTGCACGGCGGTGGTCTCCTTCTGCGCGATCTGCCTCCCCTTTATGGCTTCGGGGGGCACATCCTCGACATCGCCTCCCAGTCGGCCTTTCAGCTGGTGCCCTACCTCAACCTCTACGCCTCGTCCAAGGCCTTTGTCCGCAGCTATACCCGGGCGCTGCACGCGGAGACGCGGGGGACGGGGCTTACCGCCGCCGTCTGCCCCGGCTGGGTGGACACCGGGACGCTGGCCCGGGAGATGGGGGCGTGAAGGTGCGCTATCCCCGCCTGGTCCTCCCCGCCCCCGCGGCGCGAAAGGCCCTGAAAGACGCTGAACGGGACCAGTCGGTCTGCACCCTCTATGTCGAGTGGATGCACCTGGTCGCCAAACGCCTCCCCCAAAGGGCGGTGATGTGGGGCTGGACCAAGTCGGTGCAGCGGTATCTGTGACCCCTGCTCCTCCGCCCCTGCCGCCGCCTCCGACCGGGCGGGGGGCCAACGGGGCAAACAAAGGGGGCGGGCCCTCTCCCCTGTGAAGAAGGGCCCGCCCCCTTTTGCCGCCTGTGGGCCGCCTTTAGGCGCCCACCAGCTCCTTGGTCTCTTCCAGCGCGTAGGAGAGCTGGTCGGGGCAGGAGGTGCCGTTGCGGCACTGGGTGCCCCGCAGCAGCTCGATCACGTCGTCCACCTTGCGGCCGACGCAGAGCTTGGACACCCCGGCGGTGTTGCCGGCGCAGCCGCCCACGAACTCCACGCTCTTGATGATCCCGTCCTCCACGTCGATGGTGATCTGGCGGGAGCAAACGCCTTTGGGGATATAGGTGTGTTTCATTTTACAGTCTCTCCTTTTTGCCTTTCAGTATGATTTCCAACTGGTCGCCGGCGGTGTTGCCGGTGCCCAGCGGGTTGTCCTTTTGGGGGGCGTGGCCGTGAAAGTCGGTCCCGCCGGTGACCAGCAGCCCGTATTCCGCCGCCAGTTGCCGCAGCCGGACCTTGTCCGCCTCGGTGTTGCGGGGGTGGTCGATCTCCAGCCCGTCCACGGCCCCCTCCCGGCAGAGGGCCTCGGCCAGCTCCATGCTCCGGTAGACCGAGGGGTGGGCCAATATCACCCAGCCGCCACTGCGGCGGGCGATCTCCAGCACCTCGTAGACGCTGGGGTAGTCGATGGGCTCAAAGCAGCTGCCGGTGCCGGGGTCAAAGAGCTGGTGGAAGAGGGGGCCGCCGTAGCGGGCGTCCTCGGCCACCCCCTTTTGCTGCAGGGCCTGCATCATGTGGGGTTTGTAGAGGCACTCGCTGTCGTAGCTGCGGGCGAAGATCTCCTCCAGCGTCAGCTGGGGGTAGAGGGCGCAGAGCCGCCGGGCCATGACGAAGCCGGCCTTCATCCGCGCCCGCCGGGTCCGCTCGCAGAGGGCCTCGATCTCCGCGGTGTCCCGGGGCAGGTAGCACAGAACGTGCACGCTGCGGCCGTTGGCCGGGTCCCGGGCGGACAGCTCGATCCCCTTGATGATTTTCAGGCCGTATCCCGCCGCCAGCTCGGCGGCGTAGTCGTAGCCGTGAAAGGTCTCGTGGTCGGTGATGGCCAGGTGGTCAAGCCCTGCCCGGCGGGCCAGTTTCAGCAGTTGCGGGATCTCCATGGCCCCGTCGGAAAACCGGCTGTGGCAGTGCAGATCGGCGGACACGGCGCCCCGCCCCCTCTCTTCGATATGGATTTCCCAAAAAGTATACGCCAAAAGCCCAAAAAAGTCCAGGGGGGAGGGCGCGGCCGATTTTTCGCCCCCCTCCTTTGCCGCGGCAGGGAAAAATAGGTTTGGACAAACCCCGCCCCCTCCCGTATAATAGAAGGCAGATAAACGGGGCCGCCGCCCCGCAATGCAAGCAGAAAGGGGGTCGCCCGCCGTGTACCAGCTCAACTACCAGTCCTACGCCCAGGCCGCCGCCGTCCCGCAGCGGGCGCTGCAGCTGATGGCCGCCGGCTGCCCGCAGGAGATGGCCCAGGTGTTCTGCCACATCCTCGCCGCCCAGCCCGCCACCATCGCCCCGCTGGAACTCTCCCAGCAGTTGGGGCTGAGCGTGCTGCAGGTGGACCGGGCGCTGGAGTGGTGGGCCGGCCAGGGGCTGCTGGTGCGCAGCGAGGCCCCGGCCCCCCAGGCCGAGCCGGTCAAGACCGCCGCCATCGGCACCACCACCCGCCTCTCCCGGCAGGAGGTCAACGCCATCGCCGCCGACAGCGAAGAGGTGCAGTTTTTGTTGGGGGAGTGCCAGTCGGTCTTCGGCCGCCCCATCTCCCCCACCGAGGCCAACATGCTCGTCAGCCTCCACGCCCTGCACGGGCTGCCGGTGGCGGTGATCCTCATGCTGGTGGGCTACTGCCGCTCGGTGGGCCGCTGCAAGGTGGGCTATATCGAGCGCACCGGCATCGGCTGGCTGGAGAGCGGCATCGACACGGTGGAGAAGGCGGACGCCCACATCCAAAAGCTGCTGCGCAGCCGGGATGCGCAGGAGCGGGTGCGCAGCCTCTTCGGCATCCACGACCGGGTCCTCACCAAGAAGGAGGAGCAGTTTTGCTACACCTGGCTGGAGGAGTACGGCTTCCCCGACGAGGTGGTGAAGGCGGCCTATGAGATCTGCGTCGACCGCAAGGGCAAGGTGCTCTTCTCCTACATCCACTCCATCCTCAAGTCCTGGTACCTCAAGGGCTACCGCACCCTGGGGGAGGTGCAGGCCGAGCAGCGGCCCGCCGCCCCCGGCAACAGGGGGAAGGGGTTTGCCCCCTCCTTCGACGTCGCCGCCCTGGACCAGTCCCGCACCCGCCTGCCGACCGCCAAAAAGAGAGAGGGGGAATAGCCCATGGCCTATGAAAAAGCCGTCTACGACCGGGTCCACCAGCTCCTGTCCCAGCGCCGCCGCGCCGCCTTTGAGGAGCAGGCCCGCCGCCGGCGGGAGTGCTACGAGCGGTGCCCCCGCCTGGCCCAGGTGGACGGGGAGCTGCGCCGCACCGGGGCCGGGGTGGCCAAGGCCGTCATCTCCGCCGGCGCCGACCGGGGGGAACTGCTGGAGGGGCTGCGCCAGCGGGGGGCCGCCCTCGCCGAGGAGAAGGCCCGCCTCCTGCGGGAAAACGGCTGGCCGGAGGACTACCTCAAGCCCCCCTTCACCTGCCCCGACTGCCAGGACACCGGCGCGGTGGGCAACCGCCGCTGCCACTGCTACGGCGCCCTTTTGCGCCAGGTGGAGGCCGAGCGCATCAACCGCCAGTCGGGGCTGCGGCTGTGCTCCTTCGACAGTTTTGACCTGCGCTATTACAGCAGGGAGGGCCGCCCCGGCGACACCCCCTTTGAGGTGATGGGGGAGGTGCTGGCCTACTGCAAGGACTACGCCGCCCACTTTGGCCTGCACAGCCCCAACCTGCTGATGATGGGGGCCACCGGCCTGGGCAAGACCCACCTCTCCCTGGCCATTGCCAGCCAGGTCATCCAGAGGGGATTTTCCGTCCTCTACGGCAGCTTTGGAAACTTTGTCGCCATCCTGGAGCGAGAGAAGTTCGGCGCCGACCGGCAGGGGGACACCTTGGCCTCCCTGCTGGGCTGCGACCTGCTCATCCTCGACGACCTGGGCAGCGAGTTCTCCACCCCCTTTGCCGTCTCCACCCTCTACACCCTGGTCAACACCCGGCTCTCCGCCGGGCGGCCCACCATCGTCAACACCAACCTCACCTTTGCCGAGATCTCCCAAGCCTACACCGACCGCATCACCTCCCGCCTGGCGGGCTCCTACGTGGACGTCCGCTTTGTGGGCAGCGACGTGCGGCTGGCCATGAAAAACGGCCTTTAAAGGCCGTGGATAGGGCCGCCTTTTCCCCAGCGGGAGAGGGCGGCCCCCGCTGCAAAAGGAGGGACCCACCATGAAGAGAAGTTTCTGGAAAGGGGCGGCGGCCGCCCTGCTGACCTGCGCGCTGCTGCTGAGCGGCTGCGGCGGCCCCCCGGCGAAGGAGGGCGCCCTTCCCCTGGACGCGGGGGGCGATCGCCAAAACCTGCCGCTGGGGAAGCCGGTGACCGGCCCCGTCCCGGTGGTCATCGACTGCGACCCCGGGACCGACGACGCCTATGCCCTGGCCCTGGCCGCCAGCTGTGAGCAGCTTGACATCCGCGCTGTCTGCGCGGTGCAGGGCAATGCCCCCCTCGCCCACACCGGCCCCAACGCCCTGGCCCTCTGCGCCTACCTGGGGATCGACTGCCCGGTCTCCCAGGGGGCGGCGGCCCCCCTCTCGAGGGAGGCGGTCACCGCCGAGTACGCCCACGGCAGCAACGGCCTGGGCGGGGTCAAGCTGCCCGATCCCGGAAGGGCGTTTGACAGCCTGCCCGCCTGGGACCGGCTCTACCAGGAGGCGGTGGCCGCCGGGGGAGAGCTGCAGGTCATCGCCCTGGGCCCCCTCACCAACGTCGCCACTGCCCTGCAAAAATACCCCGACCTGCCCCAGTACCTGGCGAAGATCACCGTCATGGGCAGCAGCCTCAGCGGGGGCAACATCACCGCCCAGGCCGAGTTCAACGTCTACAGCGACCCCGAGGCCTGGCAGGTGGTGCTGGCCAGCGGCGTCCCCCTCACCGTCGTGGGGCTCGACGTCACCACAAAGACCTATTTGAGCCAGGACAACCTGGCGGTCCTCCTGGAAAAGGAGGGGCGCGCCTCCGCCCTGCTAAAGGGGATCGCCGACTACGCCGCCACCCGGAGCAGCCAGTCCGGCCTCACCCTCAACGATGCCCTGGCCGTGGCCAGCGTGGTCAACCCGCCGGTGGTCACCACCCAGGCGGCCGACCTGCGGGTGCAGGCCAGACCGGGCTCCGGAGACGACGGAAAGACCACCGCCATCAACCCCAGGAAGGGGGAGGGGGGCAACTGCCGGCTGGCCCTGAGGGTGGACAACGCCCTCTTTCAGGCCATGCTCCTGCGAATGATGGACTTCTATGCCGCCGGTTGAGCGGCGGCGCCCCCTGCGGCCTGTCCGGCGGACAGGCCGCTTTTTTTGGCGGAGAGGGGGGCGGGCGGTGACAAACAGCCCCCCGCATCCGTATTCATTGGTGAGAGGAGGCGGTGCGCGATGAAGGAGCGGTGGGCGATCCCCGCCGAGGGCCCCGAGCGGGAGGCCCTCTACCGGCGCTGCTACGCCCTGGCCAGAGAGACGGCGGCGCGGATCTTGCGGGGGACCGGCAGCAGAGAGGACGCGGAGGAGTGCGCGGCCGACGCCCTGGCCGAGCTGTTTGCCCGGCCGCAGCGGTACGACGCCGCGCGGGCGAGCCTTGAGGCCTATGTGCGGGTGCTCAGCCGCAGCCGGGCGCTGGACTGCCGCCGCCGGCTGCTGGCCCGCCCGCAACTGCCCTTGCAGGAGGAGATCTGCCCGGTCCCCGCGCCGAGCGAGGGGCAAAAGGAGCTGCTGCAGGAGTTGGTGGCCTCCCTCGGGCCCCAGGAGCGGGCCCTCTTCACCCTCAAATACCTCTACGGCTACAACACCCGCGAAATCGCCCGGTGCCTGCACATCAGCGACAGCGCCGTCACCACCAGGGGCAGCCGGCTCAAAAAGAAGCTCGCCGCCCTCGTCGAACAGCTGGAAGGGGAGGGGGAGCGATGATGCGCGATTGGGATTGGGACGGTTGGCTGGGGGAGGACCTCCTGCTGCAACTGACCGAGGAGACCTTTGCTCCCTCCGCCCCCGCGGCGGCAAGGCGGGCCCGACCGGCCCTGCGCCGGGTGCTGGCGACCGCGGCGGCGCTGCTCCTGCTGCTGTGCACCGCCTACTACCGGGAGGAGGTCTCGGCCGCCGTGCGGCAGCTCTACACCTACCTCTTCGGTGGCGGCATCAGCACCCAGCAGCCCGCGGGATACCTGTTGCTGGCGGAGCCGGTGGCGTTTGAAGAGGGGGGCCGCCGCTACCGCATCGAGAGCGCCTACCGCCTGCCTGACGGGACCTTGCAGCTCTCGCTGCAGATGGAGGCCCCCCTGCAGGAGGGGACCTTCCCCTCCCAGGAGCAGGGGTTTGCCTTTCTCGACGCCCTGGCCCCGCAGCTCTCCTGGGAGGGCGGGTGCAGTTCGGACTTTTACTGGCCCCATTTCAGTACCGGCCGGTTTGAGGACGGGGTGCAGTGGATGGGCGCCGCCCTCCGCTTTCGCGGGGTGGGGGAGGAGGAGCAGTTGGCCCTGCGGTTGGCCGGCGGGACCGCCCATCCCCTTCAGATGACCGCTCCCCCGCGGCAGCCGCCCGAGGCGGTTTCCCGGGTAGAGGACGGGCAGGTGGCGGTCACCTTCCTCCCCCTGCGGGAGGACAACCGCGCCGTGGCCATCGCCATCGAGGACCGCGCCGGGCGGACGGGGATCCGCTACCGCCCCGACCTGCTGGAGTTCGAGTCCGAGACCGGCCAGATCTACAGCGGTGCGCCCGACGGGGCGGGGGCGGAGGTCTATGTCCCCCAGGGGATGCCTGCGGGGGAGCGGGTGACGGCCGTCCGCTTCTGGGGGCTGTCCGTCACCTGCGGGCGGGACGGCGGCGAGGACTTCATCGCCCTGCCCGCCCTGGAGGAGGGGCAGCGCCGCGCCCTCGACATCCCCTTTGTGGTGGAGGGGGTGCCCTTCCGCCTCACCCAGATGTACCGCCGGGGCGAAGAGGTGACGGTGCAGTTTCAGCAGGAGCTGTTTGAGGGGGGCGAGCTGAAGGAGGCCTGCGCCGCGGACCTGACCGGCCAGAAGGCCGCCTTCCAGGCCCTGTTTGATGGCGGCCCCCTGTCCAGCGAGGAGCTGTTTCCCTGGCGGTGCACCCTCTTTGAGCGCGACAGGGGCAGCGCCACCTTCCCCGCACAGGGGGAGGAGCCGGTCCGCTTCTATCTCTTCTCGGCGACCCTGAAGCGCGCGGGCAGCTTTGCCGCCCGGTTTGACTGACGGCGGCCGCACAGAAGAAAAGCCCGGCGCGCAGCTCTCGCTGTGCGCCGGGCCTTTTTCAAGCGACTAAACCATAAGCCGGGTTCTGTCATGTGTGACGATCTATCTCGACTGCGCGTCGCCGCGCAGCTCTAGCCACCTTGTCGAGGACGGGTCGGGCGCCCATCTGCCCTCTGTGCGGTGTTGCTCCGGGTAGGGTTTACAGAGCCGCACAGTCTCCTGTGCGCTGGTGAGCTCTTACCTCGCCTTTCCACCCTTGCCGGGGGGGACCCCGGCGGTTTCTTTCTGTTGCACTTTCCCTAAAGTCGCCTTCGGCTGCCGTTAGCAGTTACCCTTGCCCGATGGAGCCCGGACTTTCCTCACGCGGGCCCTTTCGAGCCTCGCGCGCCGCCACATGGTCTACTCGCTAGAAAACAAAGATCAGTTGCTCAGGGGGACGCCGTTGGCGTCGGTGCCGATGGAGCCGGTGAGGATCAAGATCCCCTCGATAAAGCCCCAGAGGCTGGCGATGCCGCAGCTGCACAGGGTCAAAACCAACTGCAAGACCGCCTTGCCGGTGTAGCCCAGGTAGAAGTTGTGGGCGCCAAAACCGCCCAGGAGGATGCCCAGCACCCCGGCCGCCACCTTGGACTTTTGGGGGTAGCCCGGCACGTACTGGCGCGCCCCGCAGTAGGGGCAGACGGCGGTGCCTGCGGGCAGGAAGTTGTTGCAGGTGCTGCAGTAGTGCCCCTGGCCGCCCTGCTGGTAGTACCCCTGGCCCTGCTGCTGGTAGGACTGCTGGTAGGGCTGCCCCTGCTGCTGGTACCCGCCGGCTTGCTGCTGGGCCCCGGCCCCCTGGCCGGGGTCTTTGGCACAGCCGCAGACCGGGCAGAAGGTGGCGTCGTCGGGGAGATATGCGCCGCACTGTTTACAGGTCATAGCGATGTTCCTTTCGCGCGCGGGCCTTGTCGCCCGCCGTTCTGTCGTTTGCACTGTTGCGCTGTTAGAGCGTATCTATTATAGCAGGAGCTCGGCCCGTTCGCAAGCCAAACCGCCACTTTGCAATTTTGGGTGCCCGGTTCTTGCAATTTTTCACAAAGCAAAACCGGTTTGCCGCCCGGTGAACTATAAAATGCTCTGAAAGTGGCGGCGATTGGCGGCTTTCTCGCAAAAACAGTTGCATTGGCGGGGTTTCCCGCAGTACAATAACTCCATACTGTACCGATATAAAGTATGAAAGCACACCCTGCGGGGAGAAGAAGGAGGAAATGAGTATGTCCTTTCAAAGCGAGTACCTCACCACAGTCTACGACGCCGTCTGCAAGAGAAATGCCGGGGAGCCGGAATTTTTGCAGGCCGTGCGCGAGGTGTTGGAGTCCCTGGAGCCGGTGATCCAGGCCCGGCCGGAAATCGAGAAGTGGGGCGTGATCGAGCGGATGGTCGAGCCCGAGCGGATGATCGTCTTTCGCGTCCCCTGGGTGGACGACAGCGGCAGGGTGCAGGTCAACCGGGGCTTTCGGGTCCAGTTCAACTCGGCCATCGGCCCCTACAAGGGCGGCCTGCGGCTGCACCCCACCGTCAACGCCTCGGTCATCAAGTTCTTGGGCTTTGAGCAGGTGTTCAAAAACAGCCTGACCGGGCTGCCCATGGGCGGCGGCAAGGGCGGCTCCGACTTTGACCCCAAGGGCAAGTCCGACCTGGAGATCATGCGCTTTTGCCAGAGCTTTATGACCGAGCTCTACCGCCACATCGGCCCCGACACCGACGTGCCCGCCGGGGACATCGGCGTGGGCGCGCGGGAGGTGGGCTACCTCTTCGGCCAGTACAAGCGTCTGAAAAACGAGTTCACCGGCGTCCTCACCGGCAAGGGCCTCACCTACGGGGGCAGCTTGGTGCGCACCGAGGCCACCGGCTACGGCCTGTGCTACTTCACCCAGGAGATGCTCGCCGAGATGAAGGGCGACTCCTTCGCCGGGAAGACGGTGGTCATCTCCGGCTCGGGCAACGTGGCCATCTACGCCGCCCAGAAGGCCACCGAGCTGGGGGCCAAGGTCATCGCCCTCTCCGACTCCGCCGGCTACATCGTCGACGAGCGGGGCGTCGACCTGGCGGTCATCAAGCAGATCAAAGAGGTGGAGCGCGGGCGCATCCGCGAGTACGCCGCCCGGGTCTCCGGCGCCACCTACACCGAGGGCAGCCGCGGCATCTGGAACACCCCCTGCGACATCGCCCTCCCCTGCGCCACCCAGAACGAGCTGGACGCCGACGGCGCCGCCGCCCTCATCAAAAACGGGGTGATGGCCGTGGCCGAGGGGGCCAACATGCCCTCCACCCCCGAGGCCGTGGAGGCCTTCCTGCAGGCGGGGGTCCTCTTTGGGCCCGCCAAGGCCGCCAACGCCGGCGGGGTGGCCACCTCCGGCCTGGAGATGAGCCAGAACTCCATGCGCTACAGCTGGAGCGCCGAAGAGGTGGACCAGAAGCTGCAGGGCATCATGGTGGGCATCTTCCACAGCGCCTACGAGGCCGCCGAGAAGTACGGCCGCCAGGGCAACCTGGTGGTGGGGGCCAACATCGCCGGCTTCACCAAGGTCTGCGACGCCATGTTGGCCCAGGGGGTCGCCTACTAGGGCGGTCTCTCCCGCCCGGCGGGCGATTGACAACCGCCCCCCGCGTGTTACAATGAAAAGAAAGCCACGAGAAAAGGAGAGAGTACCATGACCGAGATCAAATTCGAGCGGGCCGCCGCCCTCAAAGCCAAACCCCAGGACGAGAGCAAGCTGGGCTTCGGCTCGATTTTCACCGACTACATGTTCGTGATGGAGTACACCGAGGGCCAGGGCTGGCACGACCCCGTCATCAAGCCCTACGGCCCCCTGCCGCTGGACCCGTCCGCCATGTGCCTGCACTACGGGCAGGAGGTCTTTGAGGGGATGAAGGCCTACCGCGCCGCCGACGGCCGCATCCTCCTCTTCCGCCCGGAGGAGAACTTCAAGCGGCTCAACACCTCCTGCGAACGGCTGTGCATCCCCAAAGTGGACGAGGCCTTCTGCCTGAAGGCCCTGAAGCAGCTGGTGGAGATCGAGCGCGACTGGGTGCCCCACATCCCCGACGCCTCCCTCTACATCCGCCCCTTCATCATCGCCACCGAGGGCAAGCTGGGGGTGCACGCCTCGAACAGCTACTACTACGTGGTGGTCCTCTCTCCCTCCGGCCCCTACTACGCCGCCGGGCTCGACCCGATCAAGATCTACGTCGAGAAGTCCTATGTCCGCGCCGTGCGGGGCGGGATGGGCTTTGCCAAGACCGGCGGCAACTACGCCGCCAGCCTCAAGGCGCAGGAGGAGGCGTCTGAGCAGAAGTACGCCCAGGTCCTCTGGCTCGACGGGGTCGAGCGGCGCTACATTGAAGAGGTGGGCGCCATGAACATCTTCTTCGTCATCGGCGACGAGGTGGTGACCCCCGCCCTGCAGGGGAGCATCCTCTCCGGCATCACCCGCAAGTCCGCCCTGGAGCTGATGGCCGGCTGGGGGCTGAAAGTCAGCGAGCGCCGCCTGGCCATCGACGAGGTGGCCGAGGCCTACGACAAGGGCCTGCTCAAAGAGTGCTTCGGCACCGGCACCGCCGCCGTGGTCTCCCCGGTGGGCGAGCTCAAGTGGGGCGACAAGGTGATGGAGATCGGCGGCGGCCAGATCGGCCCCGTCTCCCAGCGCCTCTACGACACCCTCACCGGCATTCAGTGGGGCAAGATCGAGGGCCCCGCCGGCTGGTCGGTGGAAGTCTGCAAGTAAACAGCCCAAAGATCCCCTGTGCCCGGGCGCACAGGCGAGGCCCCGGCCACCCGCGCCGGGGCCTCTCTTTTGCCGCGGGGCGAAGGGCGAAAAGAGAAAGGGGAACTGCAGCGTGAAGGAACTGTCCCTCTCCTCCCCCTGTTTTGAAGAGGGAGGCCTCATCCCGACCGAGCACACCGGCTACGGGGAGGACCGCTCCCCCGAACTGGTCCTGACCGGGCTCTGCGAGGGGGCGGTCACCCTCGCCCTGTTGCTGGACGACCTGGACCACCCCGTCCCGGCCTACAACCACTGGGTGGTCTGGAACATCCCGCCCGCCGCCCGCCTCCCCGGCGGCCTGCCCGGGGGCGGGGCGGTGGGCCCCCTCGACCAGGCGGTGCAGGGGGTGGGCTACGGCAAAAATAGGTACCGGGGCCCCAAGCCCCCCTTTCGCTGGTCCCACCGCTACCGCTTCCGGGTCTTTGCCCTCGACTGCCGGCTGGAACTGCCCCCCACGGCGCGAAAGCGGCAGCTGCTGGCGGCCATTCGGGGGCACATCCTGCAGGAGGCGGCCCTCACCGGGCACTTTCTCTGATTTCCGTTTGGATGGGGAAGAAAAACAGGGGACCGCTGTCAGCGGTCCCCTGTTTTGTCCGTCAGCGGCGCTTTTTTCGCCGCAGGAGCCAGTCCAACAGCAGCCCGTACCCCAGATAGCTCAGCACAAAGAGCAGGTAGTAGGGCAGCCACCGCGCCAGCGTCTGCCAGCGGGTGAGGGAGACCCCGTCGGAGAGGGGGGAGAGCACCCCCGGCGCCAGCCAGTGCAGCAGGGCGGTGAGGGGCAGGTTGGCCAGGGGCAGCAGGTTTTGCCAGCGGGAGGAGGGCAGGGCGCACTCCCTCGCCAACACCAGCAGAATGCCGATTGCCGGAAACCAAAACCCACAGCGGGCACACCATCTCTTCACTGTCCTTCCCCCTTCTATATCACCGGTCGCCCGGGCCGGTGGTCGTCCCCCCGCCCCGCTCCCAGCCGATCCAGGGGGCGCGGGAGAAGGGCTCCTCCCCCATCTGCCGCCCCTTTTGGTACTGCAGGGGGGTCACCCCGAAGCGGCGGCGGAAGGCGGCGCAGAAGGCCCGGTAGTCGGCAAAGCCCGCCGCCAGGGCCAGGTCCAGCAGCCCGCCCTCCCAGCCGTCCAGCTGCCCCAGGGCCCAGTCCAGCCGCAGGGACTGGAGGTGGGCCTTGAAGCCGGTGCCCAGGCAGCGCCGGAACAGCCGCGACAGGTGGGTCGCCGAGAGCCCCAGCGCCGCCGCCGTCCCCTCCAGGCTCACCGGTTCCCGAAAGTGCCCGGCCAGAAAGTCCAGGGCCTGGCGGCAGCGCTCCCACTGGCGAACGCTCCCCTCCCCCGGGGGGGCGTCCGCCGTCCGGCAGTCGCGCAGCAGGCAGTGCAGCAGCTCGCAAAACCGGGCGTTGAGCAGCAGGTGCCCCAGGGGGTCGCCCGCCGCCGCCCTCCACTGGGCGAGCAGGGCGGCCATCGCCCCGGCCAGGGCGGGGTTTTCCACCGGCCCCCGCAGGAAGCCGGTCCGGTCGAACCCGGCGTCGTTTTGCCGCAGCAGGGCCGGGGTGAAAAAGACCGAGATCCCCTCGGGCGCGTCCGTCTTGTGGGGGGTCAGGCTGTGCACCTCGCCCCCGGGCACAAGGGCCACCGCCCCCGCCGGCAGGGAGAAGCTCTCCCCCTTGAGCACCAGCTCCACCGGGGTGGAGAGGTAGCAGTTGACCTCCAGCTCGGGGTGCCAGTGGGCGGGGACCGGGTGGATGCCCGACTCCCCGTGGATGTAGAGGTTGCCCAGCAGCCGCCCGGTGGGCCGCATCTGCTCCCAGATCGCCTCCGCCATCTCGCATCCTCCTCTCCTCCCTCTCAGGGTAGCCGATTGGCCCCGAAACTGCAATGGAAAAACGCAAGTTTTGCCTATTTTTTTCAGAAAATGGGAAGGAAAGTCCCCCTCCCGCTGCGGTACAATGCAGTCAGAGACAGCCGTCCGCCCGCCGTGGGGCGCGGCGGCCAAGGGAAAGGGAGGGCAAAGAATGCACCAAATCGAAGAGATCCTGCAGAAGATGACCCTGGCGGAGAAGGCCCGCCTCTGCACCGGCGCCACCCACTGGAAGACGGTGGCCATGCCCCAGTACGGGGTGCCCAGCCTGGTGATGGCCGACGGCACCAGCGGCCTGCGGCTGCAGCAGGGGAGCGAGGACAAGGAGGAAAACGACCTCTATGAGAACGTGATGTTCTTCTCCTTTGACAGCGAAGAGGCCCTGGCCCGCACCATCCCCAGCACCTGCTACCCGGCGGGCTCGGCCCTGGCCTGCTCCTGGAACCCCGAGCTGGCCCGGGAGGTGGGCGCCGCCATCGCCGAGGAGTGCAAGGCCCAGGGGGTGGGAATGCTCCTGGGCCCGGGGATGAACCTGCGCCGCCATCCCCTGGCCGGCCGTGGGTTCGAGTACTATTCCGAGGACCCGGCCCTCTCGGGGGAGATGGCTGCCGGGATGGTGGAGGGGATCCAGAGCGGCGGGGTGGCCGCCTGCATCAAGCACTTTGCCTGCAACAACGCCGACTACAAGCGCACCTGGATCGACTCGGTGGTGGAGCCCCGCGCCCTGCACGAGATCTACCTCGCCGGCTTCGAGCGGGCGGTGCGAAAGGCCCGCCCCTGCGCGGTGATGGGGGCCTACAACAAGGTCAACGGGGTGCAGGCCTGCGAGAGCGAGGAGCTGCTCACCCACATCTTGCGGGAGCAGTGGGGCTTTGACGGCCTGGTGATGAGCGACTGGGTGGCGGTCAAAAACTCCAAGGAGGCCTTTCGGGCCGGGCTCAACTTTCAGATGCCCCCCAGCAAGAGCTGCGTCGACGCCCTGGTGGCCGGGGTGGAGGACGGCAGCATCCCCGCCGAGCGGCTGGACGAGAGCTGCCGGCAGATCCTCAAGCTGGTGCTGCGCTACAGCAAGGAGGGGAAGGAGCGCCCCCAGGTCGACTGGCAGGCCCACCACCAGCTGGCCCGCAAGGCGGCCGCCCAGTGCGCCGTGCTGCTGAAAAACGACGGGGTCCTCCCCCTGGGCCCAGGGGTGAAAAAGGTGGCGGTGCTGGGCAACCTGGCCAAAAAGCCCCAGTTCAACGGCACCGGCTGCGCCGCCATCAACGCCCGCTGCCCCGACATCCCCTTTGACGAGCTGGCCGCCCTGGCCGCCCCCGGCTGCCAGCTGCAGTTTGCCCCCGGCTACACCGCCGACTACCAGACCGACCCCGCCCTGCTGGCCGAGGCGGCCAAGGCGGCGGCCGAGGCCGAGGTGGCCCTGGTCTTTGCCGGCGCCTTCCTCCCCCCCGAGGACGACGACTTCAACCGCAAGACCATGGCCCTGGAACCCGCCACCGAGGCCCTTGTGGAGGCGGTGGCCGCGGTGCAGCCCAACACGGTGGTGCTGCTCTACAACGGCGAGTCGGTGGCCATGCCCTGGATCGACCGAGTGGCCGGGGTGCTGGACCTCTGGTTCTCCGGCGAGGGCAGCGGCCGCGCCGCCGCCGAGATCGTCTGGGGGCTGCAAAACCCCAGCGGCCGGCTGCCGGTGACCCTGCCCAAGCGGCTGGAGGACACCCCGGCCTACCTCAACTTCCCCGGCGCGGGGGACAGCCACTTCTACTGCGAGGGCATCTACGCCGGCTACCGCTACTACGACAAAAAGCGGGTGGAGCCCCTCTACCCCTTCGGCTACGGCCTCTCCTACACCGATTTTGCCTACAGCGAGCCCCAGCTCTCCACCCGGGAGCTGGCGCTGCCCGGCCGGGTCTGCTTCTCCTGCCAGGTGGAGAACACCGGCTCCATGGCCGGGGCCGAGGTGGTGCAGCTCTACCTGTGCGACCGCTGCTCCAAGCTGCCCCGCCCCGAGCGGGAGCTGAAGGCCTTCTGCCGGGTGGAGCTGGCCCCCGGGGAGAAAAAGCGGGTGGAGCTCTGGCTGGACAGCCGGGACTTCTGCTACTATGACCCGGCCTGCGGCTGGGTGGCCGACAGCGGCGAATATTTGCTGCAGGTGGGCCTCCACTCCCGGGACATCCGCCTGGAGGAGCGGCTGCAGCTTGTCAGCGACCGGGCGGCCCCCTTCGTTATGACCACCGACACCCACTACACCGACTTGCTGGAAAACCCCACCGCCCGCCGGGTCTTTTACGACTACCTGGTGGAGAAGGGGCTGCTGTTGCCCGAACAGATCGGCCCCGCCCTGGACGAGCACTTCAAGGTCATCTTCTGGGGGATGGCCCAGCACCTGGACGGCGCCACCGGCGACCGCTTCACCCCGGCCATGGCCGAGGAGCTGACGGAAAAGATCAACGCCGCCCTGGCCGCCGAGAGGTAGGCCAAAAGGACCCCCGCGAGGGCAGATATGCAGTCTTGCCAAACCGCGTCAACGCCGCCGCCCGGCCACCCGGGCGGCGGCGTTTTGCTTTTTTCGGCCGGATGCGCTATACTGATTTTTGTTTTGCGCCGCGCGCAGAGAGGGGAGGGGAGAGCGGTGCGCCGATTTGTCTACCCCATCGGCCCGGCGGAGGCCGGGCGGACGGTCAAGTCCCTTTTAAAGGGAAAGGGGTATTCCAGCCGGGCCCTGACCCGCCTGAAAAAGGACCCCCTGGGGCTGCTGCGAAACGGGGCGCACGTCCGCACCGTGGACCTGCTGGCCGAGGGGGACAGGCTGGAAGTCACCCTGCGGGAGGAGGCCAACACCTACGCCCGCTGCGACACCCCGGTCCCCATCCTCTGGGAGGACGAGGACTTCGTCGCCTTCGACAAGCCGGCGGGGATGCCCTGCCACACCTCCTGGGCCCACCCGGCCGACACCCTGGCCAACGTCTTTGCCGCCCACTGCGACCGGCTGGGGGTGCAGGCCCCCTTTCGGGTGCTGGGGCGGCTGGACCAGGACACCACCGGCTGCGTGCTGGTGGCGAAAAACCAGCTGGCGGCCTCCCTGCTGGTGGCCCGCCCGGCCTGGGTGAAAAAGGTCTACCTGGCGGCGGTGTCCGGCGCCCCCCAGCCCCCTGCGGGGACGGTGGACGCCCCCATCGCCCGGGCGGGGGAGGACAGCGGCCTGCGCCGGGTGGACCCGGCCGGGCAGCGGGCGGTGACCCACTACCGCACCCTGCGCCCCCTGCCCGGCGGGCGCAGCCTGCTGGCCTTTTCCCTGGAGACCGGGCGCACCCACCAGATCCGGGTGCACATGGCCCACCTGGGCCACCCCCTGCTGGGCGACGCCCTCTACGGCGGGGACTGCGCCGCCCTCTCCCGCCAGGCCCTGCACTGCGCGGGGCTGGCCTTTTTCCACCCGGAGAGGGGGGCGTGGGTGCGGCTGTTTGCCCCCCTGCCGGCGGACATGGCCGCCCTCTGCGGCCCGGTGGGGGAGGAAACCCTCCCCTTTTGGCGGCGGGAAGTGCCGGAATAGGGGAAAAATGGGCTCCTTTTCAAGGGGAAATCACAAAAAGTTACAGAGTTTGTAACTTTTTAAAAGACGAAAAAACCGCATGGCAAAGCCGTTTTTGCCATCTTTGACTCGCTGGTAGATACTTGAAATCGGGAAAAGGGGGTTGAAATCTTACAGCACAGAGGTATAATAGTAACCAAGTTGTAACCTTTCTGTAAGATTTGCAACCACTACAGCGAGTAAGGAGTGATTGGATGTCGCATCTGTCTGGCGGCCTGTTTGGCAAGAAGCGTTCCGTTGGCGAGCAGGACCACAGCGGGGGCACCGGGAAAGAGAAGAGAGATTGGAAGCGCACCTGTCGATACATCCTCCAACGAGTTGACCGCTACGGCTGCTATGTCGGCACCGTGGCCATACACCGGTGGGCCCGGTTCACCAAGGTGATGAAGAAGTTCTTCACCTCCCTGGGGATCGCCCTCCGCCGCCTCCCCCACAACATCCGCAAGAGCTTCGCCCTCTTTTTGGTCTGGGCGAAAAAGCATATCGCCTACCCCCTGGAGCGGGCCTTTCACCACGTGGTGCAGGGCGCCAAAGAGGTGCACCGGGCCCACAAGGACCCCAACCGCTCCGGCCGCGAACAGCTGGGCCACTGGTATGGGCGCACCAAACCCACCCTCTTTAAGGTGCTCAACTACCTGATGCCGGTGGCGGCCCTGGGGGTCAGCGCCGCGGTCATCGCCCTCATCCTCAACTTCAACTTTGTCCTCAAGGTCGAGTACAACGACCAGGTGGTGGGCTACGTGGACAGCGAGACCACCTTCAACGAGGCCAAAAAGGTGGTCAACGACCGCATCGCCATCAAGGACGAGGAGGGGAGCGAGTTCATCAAGAGCCCCACCTACTCCATCGCCGTGGTCCCCAAGGCCGAGGTGGTCACCACCGAGGCCCTGGCCGACACCCTGATCGCCTCCTCCGGCGAGGAGATCACCGAGGCCGCCGGCCTCTATGTGGACGGGGTTCTGCAGGGCGCCGTGGTGGACGCCACCGCCCTGCAGGCCGAGTTGGCGGCCATCAAGGCCCCCTACGTGGAGGAGTACCCCGAGGGCACCGTCGACTTCTCCAAATCGGTGGAGATCAAGCCCGGCCTCTACCCCAACGAGACGGTCAAGAGCGACGAGGAGATCATCGCCCTGCTCCACTCGGAGGAGCAGGCGGAAAAGACCTACACCGCCGAGTCGGGGGACACCCCCATCGGCATCGCCGCCAAGAACAACGTCACCCTCTCGGAGCTGGTGGCCCTCAACCCCACCATTGAAGACAGCCTCTACGCCGGCACCCCGGTGCGGGTGCAGCGCTCGGTCCCCTACCTGCAGGTGAAGGTGGTGCGGGAGATCACCTACGAGGAGTCCATCCCCTACGAGACCGAGACCAGCGAGACCAACAGCTACAACAAGGGCTACGAGAAGGTCGTGGTCCAGGGCCAGGAGGGGGTCAAGGAGATCACCGCCAAGCAGACCCTCATCGGCGGCGAGGAGACCGAGAAGGAGATCCTCGCGTCCAAGGTCCTCTCCGAGCCGGTGACCGAGAAAAAGGTGGTGGGCACCAACGTCCCCGCCCCCTCCTACTCGGGCAGCACCCAGACCTATAACGGCAGCGGCCCCACCGGCAGCGGCTCCCTGCGGTGGCCGGTGGCCGGCGGCTATGTCAGCTGCGGCTACTGGGGCTACTACGGCCACACCGGCATGGACATCGCCGCCCCCAGCGGCACCGCCATCTACGCCGCGGACGACGGGGTGGTCTCCAAGGTCAGCACCAGCGGGCCCTACGGCTACCACATCATCATCAATCACGGCAACGGGATGCAGACCCTCTACGCCCACTGCAGCGCCCTCTACGTGTCGGCCGGCCAGTCGGTCTCCCGCGGGCAGAAGATCGCCGCCGTGGGCCGCACCGGCAACGCCACCGGCAACCACTGCCACTTTGAGGTGCGCGTCGGCGGCTCGGCCAGGAACCCGGCCAGCTACGTCTAAGCGCCCGATCGCCTTTTCCCCAGCGGGGCAGCTCAAAAGAGCTGCCCCGCTTTTTTTGCAGGGGCGGTTGTCCTTGTAAGGGGGGCGGAGGGGATGGTATAGTGGGAGACAGAAACGGCCGCCGGCGCGCCCGGCGGGAAGAGGAGAGGGTCGATCGATGTACGAGCTGTCCGCGCGGGCTTTTCGCGGCGACATGATGGACGCCATGGCCGCCGACCGCGACTTTTTTCACGCCCACCCGGAGCTGGGCTTTGACCTGCAGGAGGGGTGTGCCTACATCCGCCGCCAGCTGGAGCACGAGGGCTACGCCCCCAGGGAGATCTGCCCCTGCGCCCTGGTGGCCACCGTGGGCAGCGGCCGGGGGAAGACCATCCTCCTGCGGGCCGACTACGACGCCCTGCCGGTGGACGAGCCCGCCGGGCACCCCGCCCGCTCCCAGAACCCGGGGGCGGCCCACACCTGCGGGCACGACGCCCACGCCGCCATGTTGCTGGGGGCCGCCCGCCTCCTCAAGCGGGTGGAGGACCAGATCGAGGGGACGGTGAAGCTGGTCTTTCAGCCCAACGAGGAGGGGGTGGACAAGAGCTGCCCCGGCGCCAAGGCCATTGTGGACGCCGGGGTGCTGGAGGACCCCCCGGTGGACGCGGCCCTGGCCCTGCACGCCCTGGCGCCCTATCCCCTGGGGGCGGTCTGCGCCCACCCGGGGCGGGTGCTCACCTCCACCGACAGCTTCCACATCACCGTCAACGGCCTGGGGGGCCACGGGGCCATGCCCCACAACTGCGCCGACCCCATCGCCGTGGCCGTCCGCCTCTACCAGGCCCTGGAGGAGCTGGTGGCCCGGGAGACGCCCCCCTCCGCCACGGCGGTGCTCACCGTCAGCGGCATCCGCGCCGGGGGGCCGGGGGGGATCATCCCCTCCAGCTGCGAGATGTGGGGAGCCCTGCGGGCCTACGACCCGGACCTGCGCACCCACCTGCTGCGGCGGATGGAGGAGCTGTGCTGGAAGCTGCCCCCCCTCTACCGGGCCACCGCCTCCATCGAGCAGCAGCTGAAACTGGGCTCCATCCACACCGACAGCGCCCTTTTGGCCGAACTGGCCCCCTTTGTGCGGGAGATCGTCCGCCCCGAGAAGACGGACCTGGCCGCCGGCCCGGTGATGCCGTCGGAGGACTTCTCCTTTCTCTCCAACCGGGTGCCCACCGCCCACCTCTACCTGGGCTTTGGCGAGCCGGGGGACGGCGGGGCGGACGGGGCCGAGAAGTCCGCCCTCTTCCTGCGCGACCGGGCCCTGCCCACCGGGGCGGCCCTCTACGCCAACTGCGCCCTGGAGTGGCTGCGCAAAAACCGCCTGCCGGGCTGACAAAATTCCCCTCTCCCGCCGCCCGACAACCGGAATCTGGAAAATTTTTTGGGGCATTCTACTAGGGAGCCCCCTGCCGCTCCCGCCCGGGAAGAGCCGCCGAAAAATGCGCCGCACTCTCTTTTCAACAAACGGCAAAGATGATATACTATAATTTGATTTACCGGGGAGGGGTTTGCGCCCTTTTCCCGGGACGTCACTGGCTTTTGCCGACCAACAGACGCAGCAGGCCGCCCGGCGGCCAGAGCAGAAACAACTGCAGATGATACAGAGGGGCTGTCCCGCCCGGGCGGGCGAAGGCGGCCGCCTCTTTTTGGCCACCGCGCCCACCCCCTTCGGGGCCCTTGGCGCGGGTTTGGGAAGCGGGGATCTGCCCGCAGATAAAGGGAGAGAGTTTGGATTTGGAAAAGATCGTTATTCGGGGCGGAAAGCCCCTCATGGGGGATGTGAACATCAGCGGCGCCAAGAACGCGGCGGTGGCCATCCTGCCCGGGGTGGTGCTGGCCGAGGGGCCCTGCATCATTGAAAACGTGCCCGCCATCAGCGACATCGCCACCACTGTGGCCATCTTGCAGTCCATGGGGGCCACCGTCACCCCCATCACCAAAAACACCCTGCAGATCGACCCCACCACCATCAACTGCACCGACGTGCCCCACGAGCTGACCAAGTACATGCGGGGCTCTTACTACTTCATCGGCTCGATTTTGGGCCGGTACGGCGAGGCGCGGGTCGCCCTGCCGGGGGGCTGCAACTTCGGGGTGCGCCCCATCGACCAGCACCTCAAGGGGCTGGAGGCGCTGGGCGCCCAGGCCACCATCAACGACGACGTGATCCACGTCAAGGCCGACCGGCTCATCGGCGCCCACGTCTACTTCGACATCGTCTCGGTGGGGGCCACCATCAACGTGATGCTGGCCGCCGTCAAGGCCCAGGGGGTCACCATCCTGGAAAACGTGGCCAAGGAGCCCCACATCGTGGACCTGGCCAACTTTTTAAACTCCATGGGGGCCGACATCCGCGGCGCTGGGACCGACGTCATCAAGATTCACGGGGTGGAGCACCTGGGCCAGACCGAGTACGGCATCATCCCCGACCAGATCGAGGCGGGCACCTACATGGTGGCCGCCGCCGCCACCGGCGGCGACGTGCTGGTGAGCGGGGTGATCCCCAAGCACCTGGAATCCATCACCGCCACCCTGCAAAAGGCCGGGGTGCAGGTGACCGAGTACGACGAGGCGGTGCGGGTCAAGAGAGAGGGCCCGGTCTGCAAGTGCAACGTCAAGACCCTGCCCCACCCGGGCTTCCCCACCGACATGCAGCCCCAGATCACCGCCCTGCTCTCGGTGGCCGACGGCACCAGCATCATCACCGAAGGGGTGTGGGACAACCGCTTTGCCTACACCGAGCAGCTGCGGAAGATGGGGGCCGACATCCAGGTGGACGGCCGGGTGGCGGTGGTCAGCGGGGTGCCCGCCCTCCACGCCGCCGCCATCAAGGCGGTGGACCTGCGGGCTGGCGCGGCGGTGGTCATCGCCGCCCTGATGACCGAGGGCACCAGCGAGATCAGCGACATCCGCCACATCGAGCGCGGCTACGAGGAGATCATCTCCAAGCTCCGCGACCTGGGGGCAGACATCAAAAAGGTGGAGGAGTGACCTCCCGTCCCCCTTTGAAAAAGGAGATTTTATGACTTCCATTTGTTCGCTCTACAGCGGCAGCAGCGGCAACAGCACCTACATCGGCGGCGAGAGCGGCGGCATCCTGGTGGACATGGGCAAGAGCTGCCGCCAGACCCTGCAGCAGATGGCCCGGCGGGAGATCGACCCCGCCGGGTTGCTTGGGGTCTTCATCACCCACGAGCACATCGACCACGTGCGGGGGCTGAAGGTGTTTTTGAAAAACCGGCCGGTCCCCCTCTACGCCTCGCCGGCCACCGCCGCCGCCCTGCGCCAGAAGGACGCCCTCCCCCCCGAGGTGGAGGTCCGCTACATAGACGAGAGCTGCCCGGCCCGGCTGCCCGGCTTTTCGGTGGAGGCCATGGCCACCAGCCACGACTGCGAGGGCAGCCAGGGCTACATCGTCACCACCGACGAGGGGCGCAAGATCACCGTGGCCACCGACATGGGGGTGCTGCCCGACCGGTTTTACGAGCGGGTGGAGGGCAGCGACGCGGTGCTCATCGAGTCCAACTACGACGAGGACATGCTCCGCGCCTGCGGCTACCCCTACTACCTGAAGCGGCGCATCATCTCCGAGAGCGGGCACCTCTCCAACGACTGCTGTGCCGACGCGGTGGAGGAGCTGACCCGCCGAGGGGTCAGCCGCTTTCTGCTGGCCCACCTGAGCATCAACTCCAACTTCCCCGGGCTGGCCTTCGAGACCAGCGCCGCCAAGCTGCGGCAGATGGGGGCCCTGGTGGGCGCCGGGCAGGACGTGATGCTGGAGGTCATGCCCCGGGACGAGGCCTCCCTCCTCTGGGCGTTTTGAGATGATGCGGGTCAATCTGCTCTGCGTGGGCCGGTGCAAGGAGCGCTACCTGCAGCAGGGCTGTGCGGAGTACGCCAAGCGGCTGCAGGCCTTCTGCAAGCTGAACGTGATCGAGCTGCCGGAGGAGCGGCTGCACGACAGCATAGACGGGGTGATCCGCGGGGAGGGGGACCGGCTGCTGGCCAAGATGAGCGGCAGCTACGCCATCGCCCTCTGCGTAGAGGGGCGGCAGATGTCCTCCCCCGCCTTTGCCGAGCTGCTGTCCGGCCTGCCCCTCTCGGGGCACAGCTCGCTGGACCTGGTGATCGGCGGCAGCTACGGGCTGGACGAGCGGGTCAAGGCCGCCTGCCAGCTGCGGCTCTCGGTCTCGGAGATGACCTTCCCCCACCAGCTGTTCCGGGTGATGTTGCTGGAGCAGCTCTACCGGGCCTTCTGCATCGGCGGCAACATCAAATACCACAAGTGAGAGAGGAGCGCCTGTCCGGCGAACGAGTCGGGCGGGCGCTTTTTGTCGCCCGGCGCGGGACGGGTGGGGGAGAGAGGCCCCGGCGCAGGGGAGGGGACCCTGGCCGGGGGGCCTTGCTGCGCGGTCCCCTTTTCTCCATTGTACCGGGGAACGCTGGTCGAAAACGTCCTGTTGCAGCGGGGAGGGGCGCGCCTGTTCCCGAACAGGAGGGCGGGCGCAGGGGGAGCGGGGCCTCCGCCTTCCGCCCGGCGCAAAAGTCGAATGGCCGGGGAGTTCTTGGGGGGTGCCACAGTATCTGGCGCATCCCCCACAACCACCGCGCGGCCGGGCAAAACGCCCCCGCGCCGGGGAGAGGAGCGAGGGGGGAAGCCCGTTGGCCCTCCCGGCATAGGGGCAGAGGGCAGAGGGCAATGGGCAGGACAGAGGTGGGGGGATGGGGGGAGGAGGAGAGCAGGCTCCCGCGCTTTCCGGCCCTCTATCGGAGCCCTCCGCCCACTTCCGATGCAGAGGCGAGGAAAACGGTTTTTCAGGCTCTCCGCCCTTCCGGCAGTGCGGATTTCCAGCTCTTGTCCTCGCCCCCAGGCCCATCTCCAGCGCCGGGACAGGGGGTAAGGGGAACCGTGCGACAGGCGAGAGCAAGTCCTCCACCGCTTCCCCGCAGAGCAGCTTTCCGGGCTCTCCGCCCTTCCGGCAGTGCGGATTTTCAGCTCTTGTCTATGCCCCAAGCCCACCCCCGGCGCCGGGACAGGGGGCAAGGGAAACCAGGCGACAGGCGGGGGCAAGTCCCCCACCGCTCCCCCCGCAGGGCGGCTTTCCGGGCTCTCCGCCCTTCTGGCAGTGCAGATTTTCAGCTCTTGTCCATGCCCCAGGCCCACCCCCGGCGCCGGGACAGGGGAGCAAGGGAAACCGGGCGATAGGCGGGGGCAAGTCCCCCACTGCTCTCCCCGCAGGGCAACTTTCCGGGCTGTCCGCCCTTCCGGCAGTGCGGATTTCCAGCTCTTGCCCTTGCCCCCAGGCCTGTCTCCGGCGCCGGGACAGGAGGGTGAGGGGAACTGGGCGATAGGCGGGAGCAAGTTCCCACTGGGCCCCCCGCCGGGCGGCTTTCCGAGTTCCCCCCTCCGGGAGGTGTGCGGTTCCCATGCCCCACTCCCGAGGCAGGGATGGAGGGCTAAGGGAGTAGGTGATGGGTGGCAAGGAGAGGGGCCTTCCCGCCCTCGCTCCCCTTCGAGCAGTGCGGATTTTCAGCGCCCATACCCCAAGTCTTCTGCCCAGTGCAGGAACGGGGGAGAAGACGAAACCGGATGGCAGGCGATAGAAAGGGCGAATTTCCAGGCCTTCCCTCCCTGGCCCTTCCCCCAGCACTGGGGCGGAAAACCGAGCGGGGCCTTTGCGCGGGCGGAGAGTAGGGCCGGGCGCGCCCCGAGGCAAAGGCGGCCAGAAAAGCCGGCGCGCCTCCCCGGCAAGCTGCCGCACCGCCATCTGTTTTCAGAGGAGGGGAGGAAAAGGGCATCCCGGCCAAGGCCGAACGGCTGGGGGGCTTTCGGGCGAGGACAGCACCCCCGCCGCACAACCCCGCCAAACGCCCTCTCCCCATTGACAGGGCCGTTTTCGCCGGGTATGATGGGGGCAGAGAGGGGGGATCGCCATGCCGGAGCGGAAAATCGCGGTGGGCTACCGGCAGAACGACGCCCTCCGCCAAAGCCTGAACGCCCTCACCGAGGCGGTCTTCGGCCTCTCCTTTGAGGGGTGGTATCGGGCCGGCTATTGGGGGGAGGGCTACATCCCCTACTCCTTCGTGGAGGGGGAGCGGGTGGTGGCCAACGTCTCGGTCAGCCCCATGGAGTTCTGGGTGCGGGGGCAGCGGCGGCGCTACCTGCAACTGGGCACGGTGGAGACCCACCCCGCCTGCCGGGGGCAGGGCCTCTCCGCCCAGCTGCTCCGGCGGGTGCTCGCCGACTGGACGGGGCGGTGCGACGGCCTCTTCCTCTTTGCCAACCCCAGCGTGTTGGACTTCTACCCCAAATTCGGCTTTGTCCGGGCAGAGGAGCAGCTCCTCTTTCGCCCCTTGCGCGGGGCGGGGGAGGGGACGGCCCGCCCCCTGGACACCGGCGACCCGGCGGTGCAGCGGGAGCTCTTCTCCCTGGCCGAGGGCGCCCCGACAGGGGCCGACATCTGGCAGATGGGCGGGGGCCCGCTCTGCCTGTTTTACGCCCTGGGCCCCCTGCAAAACGGCTTTTACCGCCTGCCGCGGGGCGGGGTGGCCGCCGCCACCTTTGCGGGGGAGACCCTCACCCTCTGGCAGCACTGGGGCCCCGACAGCCTGAACGAGGCGGTGGCCGCCCTGGCGGGGCCGGCGACCCGGCGGGTGGAGCTGGGCTTCTGGCGGGACCGGGCCCCCGGCTTTGTCCCCATCCCCTGCGCGGGGGAGGACGCGTTCTTTGTGCAGGGGGATTTTGACTGGCTGCCCGAGGGGCGCATCCCCCTGTGCAGCCACACCTAGCAGCGGGCGCACTGCGCCGGAAGGAGGCGTTTGCAATGCTCTTTTGGATCGGGCGGCCGGAGATCTACATGGGCTACTCCCTGGCGGAGAGCACGGCCATCACCCGGGCTCTGACGAAAGCCGGCATCCCCTACTGCTGGCGCACCCCCAACAGCGACCGGATGGGCCGCTGGGACTGGGGCGGCGACGGCAGCGGCTCCCGCTTTGAAAAGCCCTATTACATCTACGTCAAAAAGCAGGACAAGGAGGCGGCGGAGCAGATCGTCGCCCAGGTGCGGCGGGAACAGAGGGGCCGCTGACCCCCATCCCGCGGCAAAAAAGGGCCCGGCGGAAGGAAACTCCCTTCCGCCGGGCCCTCTTTTTTGCGCCTACCAGCCGCCCTGCCGGTCCAGTTGCCGGTACTGGATGACCTCGGCCATGTGGGCCTCGGCGATCTGGTCGCAGCCGTCCAGATCGGCCACGGTGCGGGCCAGCTTGAGCAGTTTGTCCCGCGCCCGGGCCGACAGCCCCAGGGTGTCAAAGGCCTCCCTCAGCAGCCGCTCGGCCCCGGGGGTCAGGGGGCAGACGGCCTCCACCGCCGCCGGGGAGAGCCGGGCGTTGCAGAGGGCGCCGGTGCGCTCCGCCCGCTCCAGCTGCCGCTCCCGGCCCGCCGCCACCCGCGCCCGCACCGCGGCGGAGGACTCCCCCCGCTCCCGGGAGGAGAGGTCGCTGTACTCCACCGGCTCCACCGCCAGGTGCAGGTCGATGCGGTCGAGGATGGGGCCGCTGACCCGCCCGCGGTAGCGGGCGATCTGGCCGGCGGTGCAGGTGCAGGGCCGGGTGGGGTGGTGCAGGTAGCCGCAGGGACAGGGGTTGAGGGCGGCGGCCAGCATGATCTCGCAGGGGAAGGTCAGGGTGTGCTGGGCCCGGGTGATGGTGACCGAGCCGTTTTCCAGGGGCTGGCGCAGGGCGTCCAGCGCCCCGCGGGAGAACTCGGCCAGCTCGTCCAAAAACAGCACCCCGTTGTGGGCCAGGGAGATCTCCCCCGGCCGGGGGGTGGGGCCGCCCCCGGTCAGCCCCACCGGGCTGATGGTGTGGTGGGGGGCGCGAAAGGGCCGCCGGCGCACTAAGGCGGTGTCGGGCGGCAGCAGCCCTGCGATGGAGTGGACCATGGTGGTCTCCAGCTGCTCGGCAAAGGTCATGGGCGGGAGGATGGAGGGCAGCCGCTTGGCCAGCATCGACTTGCCGGCCCCCGGCGGCCCCACCATCAGCAGGTTGTGTCCGCCGCAGACCGCCACCTCCAGCGCCCGGCGGGCCAGGTACTGGCCCTTGACGTCGGCCAGGTCGGGGAGCATCTCCTCCCCCTCCGGAACGCTCTCCCGCCCGCCGGCAAAGGGGGCGATGGGGGCCGCCCCCGTCAGGTGGGCGACCACCTCCCCCGCCGTGGCCGCCGGCAGGATGTCAATGCCCTCCACCACCCCGGCCTCCCAGGCGTTCTCCCGGGGCAGGAAGAGACGGACGAACCCCCGCCGCTTGGCCTCGATGGCCATGGGCAGCACCCCGGCCACCCGCCGCAGGTCGCCCTTGAGGGAGAGCTCCCCCAGAAAGGCCGACCCGGACAGGTCCGCCCTCAGCTGCTGCGAGGCGCAGAGCACCCCCAGGTAGATGGCCAGGTCGTAGACCGAGCCGGCCTTTCTCACGTCCGCCGGGGCCAGGTTGACGGTGAGCCGGCTGACGGGGAAGGAAAAGCCGGTGTTTTTGACGGCGGCGCGCACCCGGTCCCGCGCCTCTTTGACCGCCGCGCCGGGCAGCCCCACGATGTCGAAGGCGGGCAGTCCGCGGGCGGCGTCCACCTCCACCGACACCGGGTAGGCGTGCATCCCGTACACCCCAAAGCTGGAAAGTGCGCAGAACAACCGCCTCGCCTCCTCTCCTCGCGCGCACCGGGCCGCCGCCCGGCCGCGCTGTTGGCTCCATTATAGCGCAGAATTTGTCGAAAGGAAAGGGAGGGGGGCGGCGGGACAGCAAGAGGGGGCCGAGGTTTTGCAAATCGTAAGAAATTTGTGCGGCCCTCCGTCATCCTTTGGCGCTATCCTGGGGGGAGCAAGAGAGGGGGAGTGCCCGGTGACAAAACGCGGCAAGAGAGGATTTCGCTTTCGCTGGTGGATGGGGGCCCTGCTGGCCTTTTTGCTGCTGCTGGCCCTCTGGTGGCAGCAGACCTGTGCCCTCGTCACCACCGAGGTGGCGATCGAGAGCGGGAAGGTGAGCGCCCCCCTGACCCTGGTGCAGCTCAGCGACCTGCACGGGGCCACCTTTGGCGGGGGCAACCGCGCCCTGCTCTCGCGGGTGGAGCGGCAGGAGCCCGACGCCGTCCTGGTCACCGGCGACATGTACACCCGGGACGACGAGCGGGGCAGGGCCACCGCCCTGGCCCTGCTGGGAGAGCTGGCCGGGCAGTACCCGGTCTACTTTGTCCCCGGCGAGCACGACGGGGAGGAGGGCTTTCTCTCCGCCCTGCGGCAGCGGGGGGTCACGGTGCTGGACTACGAGACCGCCGAGCTGACGGTGGGGGAGGAGACGATCCTGCTCTACGGCATCGACAACCAGTCCTACACCGGCACCTTTGACCTGCACAACGCCTTCCCCTCCCCGCCGGAGGACCGCTTCAGCATCCTGTTGGCCCACATCCCCAACGCCCGGGCCTTCTTCGCCTTTGGCGCCGACCTTACCCTCTGCGGCGACACCCACGGCGGCCAGGTGCGGCTGCCCCTGCTGGGCCCGGCCCAGGTGGACGGCCGCTGGTTCCCCCGGCTCCAGGGCGGCCCCATCTACGACAAGGGCCTCTACACCAAGGGGGAGACAAACCTCTTCATCTCCAGCGGGCTGGGCAACTACCCTCTGCCCCTGCGGCTCTTCAACCGCCCCGAGGTGGTGCGCATCACCGTCCGCCCCGCAGAGTAGGGGGCGGTGTGCCACTGTGCGAGTTGTGCCACCAAATACAGGGGGTCTGTATACAGAAAGCAAAAATCTGCGCAGAGGGGGAAAGCCACAAAGAGAAAACTCCCCTATATACCCCTTTTCATCGGTGGCACAGTTGCACAGGTGGGGAAAAAGGGGATGGATAAGCCGAAAACGGCGTGCGAGATGGGGTGGCACACGGTCGCACCGCCAGCACACCCCCGCCGGGCCCGTGATTTGCAAACCGGTTTTTCCCGTCTCCCGCCGCCCCCGCGCGGAGAGAGACCGCCCACCGTTGAAAAGGCGGTGATCCCCCCTGCCCGTTTGGCGGGAGCAACCGCCTGCCCCGCGGAGAGGGTCGCCCGCCGTCGGGCCGGGCGCCGGGAGAGATGGCCCCTCCGCCCGGCGCGCGGTGAGCGCGCTCCCTCTTTTTCCGGGGGAAGGGGAGTGGCGCCGCCAAACCCGCTTGTCCCGCTGCTGCCCGCCGGGAGAGGACCACCCGTTCCCCATCGCACCGAGGGACGTTCCGCCCCTTTTTCTAAAAAGGCAGAGATGGTATCGCCAAATCGAGTGGCTCCTTTCAGGGGGGAGCGTCCCAGGTACGAGGAAAACCGGTCCCCCTCACTGCCCAAACATCCGCCCCCACAGCCTCCCTCCTCCACAGCAGAGGGCTGTCTCCCTCTTTTTCTGCAAGAAGGGCCATGCCCGCTGCCGGGCACGGGGAAAAGACCGTTTCCCCCTCGGCACGTCCAGAGGCATCCTGTCCCCCCTTTCCAGGGGAAGGGGAGAGGGCATCGCCAAACCGGATTGTGACCTTTAAGAAGAGAGGGACGCCCTGCATTCCTCCTGGGTGCAGAGAATCGCCCCTCTCCACCGCCCAAACATCCACCCCCGCAGCCTCCTCCACAGCAGAGGGCAGCCCCCTTCTTCTTCCGCAAGAAGGGGCCATGCCCGCTGCCGGGTACGGGGAAAAGACCGTTTCCCCCTCGGCACGTCCAGAGGCATCCTGTCCTCTCTTTCCAGGGAAAGAGGAGAGGCACCGCTAAGCCGGATTGCGCCCCTTTAGAAGAGAGGGACTCCCTGCGCTCCTCCTGGGTGCAGGGAATCGACCCCCTCTGCTGCCCAAACATCCGCCCCCCCTCTCCCTAAAAAACAGAGACCCCATCGCCCAACCGAGCCGCCCCATCCAGCGAGAGAGCCGCACCGCCCGTCTGGGCCGTGCGGCTCTCCATCTCTTTTGCGGCCATTCAGGGGGCGACCGTCACCTCGCCTGCCGAGCGGTTGCCCAGCCCGTCGGCGATCTCGGCGCGGTAGGCGCCCTCGGGCAGGGCGAAGGAGAGGGTGTCCCCCTCGCTGCGCACCGGCAGGTAGACGGCGCCGTCCTCCCCGGTGCAGCGGGCCTCCGCCAGCCCGTTCTCTTCGGCAAAGGTCAGCTTCACCAGCCCCCCTTCCCGGCGGACGGAAATCAGCCGGGGCCCCTCCCGGTCCACGTCTGCCACCGCCACCTCTCGGGCGGCAGTGGCGAGGGGGCCGGAGACCTCGAGCCGGTAGCGGCCGTTTTCCCGCACCGCCGCCCGGTAGACGCCGTCCTCCCCCCGCTCCAGGGGGAGGGCCGCGCCGTCCGGGGCGATGAGCCGGGCGCGGGTGAGAGCGGTTTTCCCCTCCACCGAGACGACCTTCTCCCGCGCCGTCCCCTCGGGGGAGAGGGCGGCCGAAAATGGCGGGGGGAGGGCCGCGCCCCCGGCGGCCACCAGCACCCCCGCCCCCACCGCCGCCGCGGGGAGGAGCCAGCGGCTGTGGCCGGTCTGCGGGCGGGCGCGCCGTCCCCCCAGGGCCAGCGGCAGGGGGAGGAAGGCGGGGAGGACCCCCCTCTTCATCTTTTGGCCCGCCGATTTGAGCAGCCTCTGCACCGTCCGCTCCGACAGGTGCATGACCTCGGCGATCTGGCGCACCGTCTTTCCCTGAAAGTGGCGCAGGGAGACGGCCTCCAACTCCTCCTCCCCGAGCCAGCCCATGGCCTCCCGCAGCAGTTCCTGGGCCTCCCAGTCCTCCAGCGCGCTGACCGATTCCGCCCTCTCCTGGTAGGGGGGCAGCTCCTCCAGGGAGCGCAGCCGCGCCCGCTCCTTGGACTTGCTGCGCCGCCGGTTCATGCAGAGGTTGTAGGTGACGCGGTTGAGATAGGCCACCAGCCCCTCGGTCTGGCGCAGCTTGTGAAGGTTTTTCCACAGCACCAGATAGGCCTCCTGCAACAGGTCCTCGGCCCCCTCCTCCTCTCCCAAATAGCGGCGGATCTGGCTGAGCTGAATGGGGGCGGTGGCCCGGTAGAGCTGGTCAAAGGCGGCCTGCTCTCCGGCCTTGGCCCGGTCCAGCAGCTCCCCCAGTTCCCGGTGTGACAGCATCGCTTCATTTCCCCTCTCTCCCGACATCGTTTCAACTGCCATTATAGCAGCTTTACGGCCGGAAAAAGAGGATCAAAAATTTCCTTTTTATTTTGTCGCATTCTGTCGCCTTCAGACATTATAAATAAGTAAGGTGTAGTGCAGACAGAGAAAAGGAGCGATTGCAATGCGACAACAAAAGCGGGCAAAGCGGAGGGGCGGGCAGGCGCTCGCCGCCTCTTTGGCGGCCCTGACCCTGCTGGGCGCCCTCTCCCTCACCGGCGGGCGGGGGACGGCGGGCGCCGCCGGTGAGACCACCGACCAGTTTATCGGCGCGACGGATTTGACTCAGGTGTTTACCTGGAACAACGTCAGCGGCTTTGTGGGGGACAAATACGGGGTGCACGACAACAACGTGTATATTTCAGACGCCACCGTTTGGACGCCGCACGGAAGCGCGCCGGATAGACTCAAGACCTCCATCAGCCAGGTGCACAGCAAGGGGTGGCTGTCCCTCCAATCGGACTGGACGGTGGACGTTGACTTCACGATGATCATGACCGCCCTCACTACCGGCAGTGAGCACATCAGCATCGCCCTCGCGGTGCCCAATGGAAAGATCCTCTCCCTCCTGGTCTGGAAGGTAAACGGCAATTACGAGATGGCCTTTTACAGTATGCCGAGTCCCACCCAGCCGCAGACGCTGGTGAAGAAGGTCGACTTGACGAAAGACTATTTCAACCAGCCGGGCAAGCTCCAGCTGCAGTACAGCAGCGCAACCCAGCAGGTGACAGCCACCCTGCAGAGCGGCGGGCAGAAAGCCACCCTCTCCTGCAGCCCCTACGTCATCCTGCCGGCGGGGACGGAGACGGCCCAGCTCGCCATCACTGGCGGGGTGGACTACCCCAAAGAACTCACCTTTCCCGGCGGGTTTGAACTCTCGATGAAATTCAACTCCGCGGCCTATACCCGCTACTACCCGGAATTTGTGGAGACTAAGCTCCTCAAGGCGGACGGCAGCGCGTTCGACGAGGGCGAGGTGCCGGTGGACGGCGACACCGTCGTCGTCCAGGCCACGGTGAGAAATATCAACAAAAACACCGCCGGCCAGGCCGTCCCCTGTACCCTCAAGCTGCTGCAGGGCAACAAGGACTACCCCACCGCCGGCATCGTCCCCCTGACCAAGGCCGAGGGGCAGGAGATCAAGGCCAACGGCGCGGCGGTGGACGCCGGGACCGACATCGCCAACGCGGGCATCCCCTTCAAGATGACCGGCGCGGGAAACAACGTCATCACCTACAGGGCCAAGATCCAAAACCCCACCGGCGCGGCGGTGACGGTGGGCCAGCAGATTGCCGACACCTTCTTTCAGTCCCGGTGCTATTCCAAGGCCGAGCTGGTGCCGGCGGTGGAGCTGGTGCCCTTTGACCCGAACGCCGAGCCGGAGCCGGACAAGCCCACCCCCGTCCCCGGCACCGACTACCACTACACCCGCACCCCGGCCAACGAAAACGGCTGGAACCGGGGGCCGGTGGAGGTGACCTTCTGCCCCGGCACCTTTGACCAGTTCCACATCAAAAGGGGGACCGACCTGGAGGCCACCCTCGACGCCGCCACCCCCCAAAAGCAGTACGCGGAGGAGACCGACGGCATCTCGGTGACCTATCAGGCGCGGGACAGCGGGTCCGGGGCCGTCTCCACCACCGCCAGCGACACCATCCGGGTGGACGTCACCGCCCCCGCCCTGACCGCCGCCGGCGGGGATTTGACCCTGACAGACGGCCTCTCCGGCGTCTGGAAACTGGAGCGGCAAAACCCCGCCACCAAGGCGTGGGAGACGGTGCAGGCCTTTGCCCTGACCGATGGCAGCGGGGCCGCCACCCAGACTGTTGCCCCCGCCAAAAACGGCCTCTACCGGGTGCTGGACGCGGCGGGCAACCCCTCCGCCCCCCTGGCGGTGACGGTGAGCGACCCGCCGTCGGTGGACCCCGCCGACCCGGACCGGCCGGGCCCCTGCGGCCCCGAGACCGAGACGGATGAGGAGGGGCTGGTGCACGCGGTCTACACCGACCAGATCACCCAACTGGTGACCGACCCGCCGGCCTTTGGCGGCACCCTCACGGCGGACAAACTGCGGGAGGTCATCGCCTCCCGCTACACCTTCGGCGCGGGATCGGCCACCCTCGCCATGACCCGGGACGGGCGGGACATCTCGGCGATCGGCCTGCCCACCACCGCCCCCGGCGCCTGCCTGGGCAGCTACACCGTGACCGACGCGGACGGCAACACCACCACCCTCCAGCTGACCTACGCCTTTGTGGAGAAACCCAAGCCGCCCGCCATCCTCCCCACCGACCCGGAGGACCCGCCCCAGGGCCCCCAGGAGGTGATCGACCCGGACAACACCGTCCACCACACCTACACCGACCGGGTGACCGAGCTGATCACTGACCCGCCGGCCCACGGCGGCAGATTCACCCGCAGCGACGCCCTGCAGTACATCCGCGACCACTACGACTTTGCCGCCCAGGGCAGCAGCCTGATAGACCACACCCTGCACATGGAGCAGGGCGGCGCGCCGGTGGAGGGGATCTCCACCGCCGTGCCCGGCTCCTGCCTCATCACCTACACGGTGAAGGACCGGGGCGGCAACACCACCACCCTCGTCCTCACCTACGCCTTTGCCCAGCGCACCGAGCCGCCGGTCATCGCACCGGCCGACCCGGAGCGCCCCCTGCCCGCGCCGGAGGAGACGGTGGACAAAGGCGGCGCGGTCCACCACAGTTACCGGCAGAGCGTCACCGAGCCGGTGGCCTATCCACCGGCCTTTGACGGGACCCTCACCGCCGAAAAGGCGCTGGACTGGGTGCGGCAGAACTACCATATCCTCCCCGGCGGCGCGGGCCTGGGGGAGGAGGGGCTCACCCTCTCCCAAAACGGGCAGGATATCACCTCCCAGGGCTTTGCCACCGACCGGGCTGGTTCCTGCCTCATCGCCTACCGGGTGAGCGATGAAAAGGGAAACACCGCCACCCTCTATTTGACCTACACCCTGACCGACGGCAGCGCCTCCGGCGACGTGACCCCCCTGCCCGACGGCGGCAACGGCGGGGGCCAGGGCGGCGGAGAGGGGACAGGCCCCTACACCGGGGAGGGCGCTCTGATTTCCAGCTGTGGGCTGCACTGGCTGGCCCTGCTGGTGGGCGCTGTCTCCCTGCTCTACGCCCTGCTGCTGCGGCGGGGGAGGGAGCGGCTGCGCTGGTGGGACAACCTGGCCCTTTTGGCCGCCGGCGGGTTTGAGGGGCTGGTGCTCCTGCTGGCCCGCTGCCCCCTCGATCTCCCGGCAGTGGTGCTGGGCGCCTTCCTGGTGGCCCTGGCGGCCCTGCTGGCCGAATCGGCCGGCCGCCAAGCCGAAGACCGCCCCCTGCGCCAGTAAAAAAGAGAGGCCCTCAAGGGGCCTCTCTTTTTGGGTTGCCACCCAACAGATCGGGGGAGGGGGGCCCCTTCTTTCCGCCGGAAAAGGGACCGCGGCAGCCAGGCCTTTTCTCCCATCCCAGTGCGCCCTCCTCCCCCAAGACGCGGATGGGGTGTTTCCGCAGAGAAGCGGGCAGTTTTGACGGATGAACGCCGAAGGGCGGCCCTCTTCCTCCTCATTTCCCTTTTGCAGGGGCTGGAGGCGAAAGGCGGGCCGGGCAATCTGTCCTCGCCCCCTACCGCCGAAGGAGCGACTTGCAAAATGTAGGGGACAAAATGGACAACAGAGATATCCCTTTGCCGCCGATGCGGGCCGGACCTCCACCGCCCTCGAAAACCCGCCCCCCATTCCCCGCCAATTGCCCTTCCTCCGAATTGACAGTTTTTTAAAATGCAAGGCAAAAACCGGCGGCGGGGACCTCCCTCTCCGCCGCCGACGCGGCCCGGCCCTCCCACGCCCCCGGAAACCCGCCCCCATTCCGCGCCAATTGCCCTCCCGCCGAATCGACAGTTGTCAGAATACGGGGCAAAAAATCGGCGGCAGGGACATCCGCCGCTGACGTGGGCCGGACCCCCCGCGCCCCCGGAAACCTGCCCCCATTCCCCGCCGATTGCCCCCCGCCGAATCGACAGTTGTCAGAATGCGGGGCAAAAAATTGGCGGCGGGGACCTCCCCCCTCCGCCGACGTGGGCCAAACCTCCACCACCCCCGAAAACCCGCCCCATTCTCCGCCAATTGCCCTCCCGCCGAATCAATAGTTATCAGAATACGGGGTAAAAAATCGGCGGCAGGGACATCCTCCGCCGACATGGGCCCTCCCGCGCCCCCGAAAACCCGCCCTCCATTCCCCATCAATTGCTCTCGCCGCCGAATCGATAGCTTATAAAATGCGGGGCAAAAAATGAGAGGCAAAAAACCGGCGGCAGGAATATCCTCCTCCGCCGCCGCGGCCCGGCCCCCCCGCGCCCCCAAAAACCCGCCTTCCGTTCCCCGCCAATTGCCCCCCGCCGAAGCCACAGTTTACAGAATACAGGGGACAAAACCGGCAAATCTCCCCCTGCCACCCCCCGCAAAAAGGTAAAATCCAAAGAGGGCCCGGCCGGGAAACGCCCCGGCCGGGCCCTCTATCAAATGCGGAGGGGAAAACCGCCCTACTTTTTGGCAAACACCCTGGAAACCAGCTTGGCCAGCTCCACCAGGGGGATGGGCAGCAGGCTCAGCCCCGCCACGGCCAACCAGGCTTTGGCGGGCAGCAGGTACATCCCGAACACCCCCGCCACCGGCGGGATCAGGGAGACCAGCAAAATCAGCGCCAGGCTGCAGAGCACCGCGCCGTTGAGGTACTTGTTGGCAAAGGGGTTCTGGGCGAAGAGGGAGCCCTTGGCGCGGATGTTGTAGACGTGCACCAACTGGCTGCAGGCCAGCACCAAAAAGGCCATGGTCCGCCCCTCCTCCACCAGGTCGCTGCCAAAGACGTAGCGGCCCAGGGCGTAGCCGGTGACGGTGAGCCCGGCGATCATCAGCCCCTGCAACACAATGTGCACCCAGAGGGCGGGGTTGAAGATCCCCTGGCTCTTGGGCCGGGGCGGCTCGTCCATGACGTGTTTGTCCACCGGGTCCATCCCCAGGGCCAGGGCCGGCAGCCCGTCGGTCACCAGGTTGACCCAGAGCAGCTGGATGGCAGTGAGGGGGGAGCCGAAGGAGAGGAGCATGGAGCCCAGCACCGTCAAGATCTCGCCGATGTTGCAGCTGAGCAAAAACTCGATGGACTTGACGATGTTCTGGAAGATGCCCCGCCCCTCTTTGACGGCCACCACGATGGTGGCGAAGTTGTCGTCGGTGAGGACCATGTCCGCCGCGCCCTTGGCCACGTCGGTGCCGGTGATCCCCATGGCGCAGCCGATGTCGGCGGCCTTGAGGGCGGGGGCGTCGTTGACCCCGTCGCCGGTCATGGAGACGATCTGCCCGTTTTTCTGCCAGGCCTTGACGATGCGGATCTTGTCCTCCGGGGTGACCCGGGCGTAGACCGAGAACTCGGCGATGCGCCGGTCCAGCTCCTCGTCGCTCATGGCGGCCAGCTCCGCGCCGGTGATGGCCCGCTCGCCCTCCTTCAAAATGCCCATCTGCCGGGCGATGGCCGAGGCGGTGACCACGTGGTCGCCGGTGATCATCACCGGGCGGATGCCCGCCTTCAGGCAGGTGGCGATGGCGTCCCTGGCCTCCTCCCGGGGCGGGTCGATCATCCCGATGAGGCCCATCAGGGTCAGCCCCTGCTCCAGTTCGGCCGCGTCCTCCGGCAGGGGGAGGAGGGAGATGACCTTGTGGGCCACGCAGATGACCCGCAGGGCCTCGCCCCCCATCTCCTCGTTGATGCGGCGGGCGGTCTCCACGTCCCCGGCCACGCAGCGCTCGCTGAGGATGTCGAAGGCCCCCTTGACGATGACGTGCAGCTGGTCGTCGATCAGGTTGACGGTGGTCATCAGCTTGCGGTCCGAGTCGAAGGGCAGGTCAAACTGGCGGGGGTAGGCGGCGTTCAGGGCCTCCTGCTCCTCGCCGGCGCGCAGGGCGGCGGCGACGATGGCCGTCTCGGTGGGGTCGCCAATGTGCTTGAGGGTGCCGTCGGGCTGGGCGGAGACGGTGCCGTCACAGCAGAGGGTGCCCAGTTTCAGCAGGGCCACCGCCGGGTCGGAGGGCCGCTCCTCCCGGGAGATGTCCTCGGCCCGGTCCTCGCCGTCCACCCAGGTCTGCAACACGGTCATCCGATTTTGGGTCAGGGTGCCGGTCTTGTCCGAGCAGATGACCGAGGCGCTGCCCAGGGTCTCCACCGCGGGCAGCCGGCGGATGATGGCGTTTTTCTTCACCATCCGCGACACGCCCATGGCCAGCACGATGGTGACGATGGCGGGCAGCCCCTCGGGGATGGCGGCCACCGCCAGGGAGATGGCCGTCAGCAGGATCTCGCCGATGGGGGTGCCCCCCAGCAGCCCGATGACGAAGATGACCGCGCAGACGGCCAGGGCCACCAGCCCCAGGATCTTGCCCATCTGCTCCAGCTTGTGCTGCAGGGGGGTCTGGCCGTCCTCCTCCCCCGAGAGGAGGGCGGCGATGCTCCCCATCTGGGTGGACATGCCGGTGGAGGTGACGATGGCGGTGCCCCGGCCGTAGCTGACGCTACAGCCGCTGTACACCATGTTGTGCCGGTCGCCCAGGGGGGCGTCCTCCGGCACGGTGCCGGCCGCCTCCTTCTGCACCGGCACCGACTCGCCGGTGAGGGCCGACTCCTCGCACTGCAGGCTGGAGGCGGAAATCAGCCGGGCGTCGGCGGGGACAAAGTCCCCCGCCTCCAGCACGATGATGTCGCCGGGCACCAGCTCGGTGGAGGAGATGACCTCCGCCTGGCCGCCGCGGATGACCCGGGCGTGGGGGGTGCTCATGTCCTTGAGGGCCTCCAGCGCCTTTTCGGCCTTGCTCTCCTGGGCGACCCCCAGGCAGGCGTTGAGGAGGACGATCCCCACGATCACCACCGGCTCCAAAAAGTCGCCGTGTTCATCCACAAAGGCCATCACGGTGGAGACCACCGCCGCCAGCATCAGAATGATGACCATGGTGTCTTTGAGCTGGGCCAAAAATCGCTGCAGCAGGGTCTTGGGCTTTTTGCCCTGCAGCTTGTTCTCTCCCACCCGGCCCAGCAGGTCGGCCGCCTGGCTGGGGGAGAGGCCCTTTTCCAGGTCGGAGTCGAGCTGCCCGGCGATCTGCTCCGGGGTCTGGCTGTGCCATGTCACGTTTACAACACTCCTTTTTTGCTGTCCGCCGCCCCGCCGCGCCCCGGGGGCGCGGGGGAAAACCGGCTGTTATCAGTATGCAAAGGTTGGCGCGGGGGAATACCACCATCATAGCTTTCTTTTCTCCTTTTGGCAACTATTGGCGGGCTCTGTCGGCCCTTTTTTCCGCCTTTTGCCCCCGCCCGTGTTGACAAGCCCCGGCCGGGGCGGGTATCCTCTCTTATATAGGAAAAACGAGGGGAGGGCCCCGCGCCCCGCCCCACCGGAGAGGGAGAGAGACCATGACCTACTTTCAGTGCGACTACGTGGAGGGCTGCCACCCGGCCATCCTCCAAAAACTGTGCGAGAGCAACCTGGAACAGACCCCCGGCTACGGCGCCGACCACTACTGCGAGAGCGCCCGCCAAAAGATCCGCGCCGCCTGCGGAAGGGAGGACCTGGACGTCCACTTCCTGGTGGGGGGGACCCAGGCCAACACCACCGTCCTCGCCGCCCTGCTGCGGCCCCACCAGGGGGCCCTCTGCGCCGAGAGCGGGCACATCGCCTGCCACGAGACCGGCGCCATCGAGGCCACCGGCCACAAGGTGCTGCCCCTGCCCTCGCGCGACGGCACCATCACCGCCGCCCAGGTGGACGACTACTGCCGCGCCCACTTCACGAGCGACGTCAGCGAGCACATGGTGCAGCCGGGGGCCTGCTACATCTCCCACCCCACCGAAAACGGCACCCTCTACACCAAAGCCCAGCTGGAGGAGCTGGCGGCCGTCTGCCGCCGCTGGGGGCTGCCCCTCTACCTGGACGGGGCGCGGCTGGGCTACGGCCTCGCCAGCCCGGAGAGCGAGCTGGACCTGCCCGACCTGGCCCGGCTCTGCGACGTCTTCTACATCGGCGGCACCAAGTGCGGCGCCCTCTTCGGCGAGGCGGTGGTGATCGCCGCCCCGGCCCTCAAAAAGGACTTTCGCTACTTCATCAAGCAGCGGGGCGGGCTGCTGGCCAAGGGGCGGCTGCTGGGCATCCAGTTCGACGTCCTCTTCGAGGGCGGGCTCTACCGCTCCATCTGCGAGCGGGCGGTGGAGCAGGCCATGGCCATCCGCAAGGCCTTCCTCGTCGCGGGGGTGCCCCTCTACTTCGACTCCCCCACCAACCAGCAGTTCTTCGTCCTCACCCCCGCGCAGGGGGAGGCCCTGGGGCAAGACTTTGCCTTCGAGAGCTGGGGGGAGCTGGATGATGGGCGGACGGCGGTCCGCTTCTGCACCAGCTGGGCCACCCGGGACGAGGACGTGCAGGCCCTGGTGGGGGCCATCGCCGCCCTCTAGCAAAAAAGCCCATGGGAGGGCGATTTTTTTCAAAAAAGTGGGACAAACCGTCTTGCATTTTAAAAACGGTTGTGCTATTATCTTGAGAGTAACGTTTCTTTGGTGAAAGAGGTGACTGCGTTGAAACAGGGGATTCATCCGAACTACGACAAAGCGACCATCCGTTGCGCTTGCGGCGAAGTGATCGAGACCAGATCCACGAAGGGCGACATCCGCGTCGAGGTCTGCTCCAAATGCCACCCGTTCTATACCGGCAAACAGAAACTGGTTGATACCGGCGGACGTGTTGACCGCTTCAAACGGCGTTTTAATCTGGATAAATAGCTTTTGGCGTGTCCAAAAAATGAGGGTGGTGTGGTTCACACCGCCTTTCTTTTTGTCCCGCCAAAGAGGGGAGGAGGGCCCAGCGTGGACCAGCAGAGCTACCGCACCCCGGCGGGGGAGGCGGGCGACAGCGTCACCATCAAAAAGTCCCAGTTCATCGGGCAGATCGCCCCGGCTTCCTCGCCGGAGGAGGCCATGGCCTTTGTCGAGCGGGTGCGGGGGGAGCTGCGCGACGCCCGCCACCACGTCTTTGCCTACGACCTGCGCTGCCAAAACGGCCAGCGCTGTAGCGACGACGGCGAGCCCCAGGGCACCGGCGGCAAGCCCACCCTGGAGGTGCTGCAAAAGGGGGGGATCACCGACGCGGTGATCGTGGTCTCCCGCATCTTCGGGGGCGTCCTCCTGGGGGCCGGGGGGCTGCTGCGGGCCTATTCCAAAGCCGCCTCCCTGGCGGTGGCGGCGGCCGACATCGTCACCGTCTGCGCCTGCAGGCAGGTGGTGGTCGCCCTGCCCTACGACTTCTACCCGATCGTGGAGAACCTGCTGCCAAACTACCCCCTGCGCCAGGAGGGGTGCGACTTCTTGGAGCAGGTGACCCTGCGCCTCACCGTCCGCGCCGACGCGGCCGAGGGCCTTTGCGCCGACTTGGTGGAGCGCAGTGGAGGCCGGGTGACCCCCCAGCTGGGGGAGGTCGTCTTCTCCCACCTGTAAAAATTCTCGCGGCCGGGTGACAGAAATCGACCCCTTTCGCCCTCTTAAATAGGGGGAGGGGCGCCGCGGGGGGAGAAAAATTTGCAAAAAAAGGGTCCCGGAAAGAAGGAAACCGCCCGGCAGTTGGCGTATATAGAGGTAAAGGGGTGAATGAAGATGACCGTTTGCGAGATGACCCAGAGGATCGAGCGGGAGACCCTGTCCCCCCACGCCTCCCTGTCGGAGGAGAGCTGGGGCCGGCGCGCCCCCGCCCCGGAGGACGGGATCCGCACCCCCTACGCCAGGGACCGGGACCGGATCTTGCACTGCAAGTCCTTCCGGCGGCTCAAGCACAAGACCCAGGTCTTCCTCTCCCCCCAGGGCGACCACTACCGCACCCGGCTCACCCACACCCTGGAGGTGTCGCAGATCGCCCGCACCATTGCCCGGGGCCTGCGCCTCAACGAGGACCTGACCGAGGCCATCGCCCTGGGGCACGATCTGGGGCACACCCCCTTCGGCCACGCCGGGGAGCGCACCCTCAACGAGCTGGCCCCCTTCGGCTACAAGCACTACCTGCAGTCGGTGCGAGTGGTGGAGCGGCTGGAGAAGGAGGGGCGGGGCCTCAATCTGACCTTTGAGACCAAAAACGGCATCGCCTGCCACACCCGCGGCAAGGACGCCTGCACCCTGGAGGGGCGGGTGGTCCGCTTTGCCGACAAGATCGCCTACATCAACCACGACATCGAGGACGCCATCACCGCCGGCATCCTGGAGGAAAACGAGCTCCCCTACGACTGCGTGGCGGTGCTGGGCCGGGGGAAGAATCCCCGCATCACCACCATGGTCCGCTCCCTGCTGGAAAACAGCGGCGAGGACATCCGCATGGACCCGGAGGTCTACCGCGCCTTTGACGCCCTGCACCAGTTCATGTACCAGGTGGTCTACACCAACTCCGCCGCCAAGAGGGAGGAGGGGAAGGCCTGCGAACTGGTGGCCCTCCTCTACGGCCACCTGGTCAAACACCCCGAGAAGATGCCGGACTTCTACCGGCAGATCGCCCGGGACGAGGGGGCCGAGCGGGCGGCGGTGGACTACATCTCCGGCATGACCGACGGCTTTGCCGTCACCGCCTTTGAGCGCATCTTTGTGCCCCGCTCCTGGCGGCTGGAGGACAGCCTCTAGGGCCCGCCCCCCGCTCTTTGCAGAGAGCCGCGCGGCCGCGCCCCCTCTCCCGCGGGGTGGGCTGGACGGCCCCTTTTTGGCCCGCGGGGGATTGCGCTTACATCATAGCGCCAAAACGGTTCAAAATATGGCAGAAAAGGAGGGGAGAGACCGTTGATCCCAGACAGCTTTATCACCGAACTGAAATTCCGAAACGACATCGAGGACGTCATCTCCCCCTATGTCCCCCTCAAGCGGGCGGGGAGCAACACCGTCAAGGGCCTCTGCCCCTTCCACTCCGAAAAGACCCCCTCCTTTGTGGTCTACAAGGACACCCAGTCCTACTACTGCTTTGGCTGCGGGGCGGGGGGCGACGTCATCACCTTCATCCGCAACATCGAAAACCTCGACTACGTGGAGGCGGTCAAGTGGCTGGCCCAGCGCTGCGGGATGCAGGTGCCCGAGCAGGGGGTCGACGACTCCATGGGCAAGCTCAAGCTCCGCATCCTCGAGGCAAACCGCGCCGCCGCCCGCTTTTTCTACGCCGTCCTCAAGACCCCGGCCGGAAAGCCGGGGCTGGACTACCTGCGGGGCCGGGGCCTCACCGACGAGACCATCAAGCACTTCGGCCTGGGCTACGCCCCCGACAGCTGGTCGTCCCTGCGGGACGCCCTGCGCCAAAAGGGCTTTTCCGACAGCGAACTGCTGGCGGCCGACCTGGTGGCCCGCTCCAAAAAGGGCGGGACCTACGACAAGTTCCGCAATCGGGTCATCTTCCCCATCATCGACGTGCGGGGCAACGTCATCGCCTTTGGCGGGCGCAACCTGGGGGACGAAAAGCCCAAGTACCTCAACACCGCCGAGACCCCGGTCTTTCACAAAAACCGCAACCTCTTCGCCCTGGGCTTTGCCAAAAACCACAAGGGCGAACCCTTCATCCTCGCCGAGGGGTACATGGACGTCATCGCCATGCACCAGGCGGGCTTCCCCACGGCGGTGGCCACCCTGGGCACCGCCATCGGCGAGAGCCAGGCCCGGCTGATCGCCCAGTACACCGGTGAGGTGATCGTCTCCTACGACGCCGACGAGGCGGGGCAGGTGGCCACCAAGCGGGCGGTGGGCTTTTTGGCCCAGACCGGGCTGAAGATCCGCATCCTCACCATCCCCGGGGCCAAGGACCCGGACGAGTTCATCAAGAAAAACGGCGCCCACCGCTTCCAGCGGCTGCTGGACGAGGCCAAGGGCTCTACCGAGCACGAGCTCTCCCGCATCGAGGGCCGCTACAACTTGGAGGACCCCGAGGGCCGCATCGCCTACCTGCGGGAGGCCGCCCAGGCCATCGCCGCCCTCCCCACCCCGGGGGAGCGGGACGTCTACGCCGGGGTCGCCGCCGAGAAGAGCGGGGTCAAAAAGGACAACGTCCTCCTGCAAGTCGAGGACATCCGCCGCGCCCGCAACCGCAAGGAGCGAAAGAGGGAGCGGCAGGAGCTGGTGAACACCGTCCTCGACCGGCGGGACACCGTCAACCCCCAGGCGGCCGCCAACCCCCGGGCCGCCACCGCCGAGGAGATGCTCATCGCCACCGCCGTGCGGGACGGCCAGTGGGCCAGGTATATCTTTGCCGCGGTGGAGGAGGGGGACTTTGTCACCGACTTTGACCGCCGGCTCTACGGCCTGCTCAAGAGCTGCCCCCTGCCCGAGGGGCCGGATCTGACCTATCTGACCAAATTCCTCACCCCCGAAGAGCTGGCCCGGGTCTCCCGGATGCTGGCCAAGAGCGCCGGGCTCAAGGTGGGGAAAGAGGACGTGGACTTCAACATCCGCAACCTGAAAGAGGAGAGCCGCAAGCTCACGGCAGAGCGCATCGCGCAGACACCGGAAACCCAACTGGGCGATCTCATCGCCGGTTTGAAGGACAAAAAGAAATAGGAGAAGCGAATATGTCGAAAACCGAAAACGCCGCAGCCATGCTCACCATCGCCGAAATGGCGGTCAAAAAGGGAAAGCTCACCACCCAGGAGCTGACCGACCTCATCGAGAAGTACGACTTCGATGTGGAGGAGGTGGACAAGCTCTACGAGCTGCTCGAATCCAAAAAGGTCGAGATCATGGACGACCTGGTCCCCGACCAGGACATCGACCCGGAGGAGGACTTCAAGCTGGTGGCTGCCGCCGAGACCGCCCTCCCCGAGGAGAAGATCTCCTCCAAGGAGATCGAGGAGGGCAAGCGCTACGCCACCGCCGCCGACGGGGCCAACATCGACGACCCGGTCAAGGTCTACCTCAAGGAGATCGGCCGGGTGCAGCTGCTCACCTCCGCCGAGGAGGTGGAGCTGGCCAAGCGGATGGCCGAGGGCGACCCCTACGCCCGCAAGCGCCTCTCCGAGGCCAACTTGCGGCTGGTGGTCTCCATCGCCAAGCGGTACGTGGGCAGGGGGATGCAGTTTCTCGACCTGATCCAGGAGGGGAACCTGGGCCTCATCAAGGCGGTGGAGAAGTTTGACTACACCAAGGGGTACAAGTTCTCCACCTACGCCACCTGGTGGATCCGCCAGGCCATCACCCGGGCCATCGCCGACCAGGCCCGCACCATCCGCATCCCGGTGCACATGGTGGAGACCATCAACAAGGTGAAAAAGGTCTCCAGCCAACTGCTCCACCAAAACGGGCACGAGCCCTCCGCCGAGGAGATCTCCAAGGTGCTGGACATGCCCGCCGACAAGGTGCGGGAGATCATGCGGGTCGCCCAGGAGCCGGTCAGCCTGGAGACCCCCATCGGCGAGGAGGAGGACAGCCACCTGGGCGACTTCATCCCCGACGACGACGCCCCCGCCCCGGCCGAAGCCGCCTCCCACACCCTGCTGCGCGAACAGCTGGGCGAGGTGCTGCAGACCCTCACCCCCCGGGAGGAGAAGGTCCTCCGCCTCCGCTTTGGCCTGGAGGACGGCCGCTCCCGCACCCTGGAAGAGGTGGGCAAGGAGTTCAACGTCACCCGCGAGCGCATCCGCCAGATCGAGGCCAAGGCCCTGCGCAAACTCCGCCACCCCAGCCGCAGCAAAAAACTCAAGGACTTTTTGGACTAGGGGGCCCCTCCCCCCGGCAAGCCCCTCCCGCCCCGGCGGAGAGGGGCTTTTTTTGCGCCGGGGGCGCAGAAAAAATGCACAAAAAGAGCGCCTTTTATTTTGCAAAAAAATAGACGGCGGTCTTTTTCTTTTCGCGGGCCCCCCTTTATACTGTAAGTGCAGCCGGGGCACAGAGCTGCCGGGTCCTCCTCCCCCCTTGCGGCGGGGGAGGAGGACCCTCTGGCTGACAAAGTGGTTTTGAGAGGAGCAAGTGCACATGCAGACAGCGCGCAAAAAGATCATCATCGACACCGACACCGCGTCCGACGACGCGGTTGCCCTGGTGATGGCCCTGCGGGAGCCCACCTTACAGGTGTTGGCCATCACCACGGTGGCGGGGAACGTCCCGCTGGAGCTGGCCACCAAGAACGCCTGCCTCAGCGTTACCTACGCCGGGGGGGCGCGCCCGCCCATCTACCCGGGGGCGGACCGGCCCCTCTGCCGCCCCCTGCGCTGCGCCGAGGGGATCCACGGCAAAGACGGGATGGGGGACCAGACCTGTTTTCGGGCCCCGGAGGTGGAGGCCGAGCGCACCCACGCGGTGGACGCCATCCTGCGGCTGGTCAGAGAGGGGGAGGGGGACGTTGAGATCGTGACCCTGGGTCCCCTGACCAACCTGGCCCTGGCCATCTTGCAGGAGCCGGAGACCATGAAGCGGGTGCCGCGGATCACCGCCATGGGGGGCGCGGCCTTTTACGGCAACACCAGCCCTACGGCCGAGTTCAACTTCTGGGTGGACGCCGAGGCGGCGGACATCGTCTGCCGCTCGGGCATCCCCCTGACCATCGCCACCATCGAGGCCTGCCACGGGGCGGGGGAATTCGGCCCCCAGCAGATGGCCGAGTTGGAGGCCGCCTCCGAGCGGGGGTGGTTCTGCGTGACCTGCAACGACACCATGCTGCAAAACAGCATCCGGAGCCGGGGCTATCCCCAGATCGGGCTGCCCGACCCCATCGCCCTGGCGGCCCTCACCCGGCCCGAACTCATCACCGGCTCCTTCGACGCCCACGTGCGGGTGGAGACCCAGGGGTCGGACCTGACCTACGGGATGATGGTCTGCGACCGCCGCCCGCCGGAGTATGGGGCGGTCTCCAAACACGAGGGGCCCCGCCAGCCCTTCCAGGCAAAGGTGGTCTACGAGATGGACCCGGAGGGCTTTTTCCAATACCTGTACGAGCTGGTGAAATAGCGTGAAGGAGGAATGCGCAGTGAGAAAGATCATCATCGACACCGACACCGCGTCCGACGACGCGGTTGCCCTGGTGGCGGCCCTGCGGGACCCCACCCTGCAGGTGCTGGCCATCACCGCCGTGGCGGGGAATGTGGAGCTGCCCCTGGCGGTCAAAAACGCCCTCCTCTCGGTGGAGCGGGCGGGCACCTATCGGCCGCCGGTCTATGTGGGGGCCCCCGGCCCCCTCCTCTGCGAGCTGGAGACGGCCGACCAGATCCACGGGGCCGACGGGATG
>NZ_JAHLPK010000009.1:0-128227 GCF_018917875.1 Acetanaerobacterium sp. MSJ-12
GGGGCGCACCCCTACCACAACCCCCACACCGTCTGTGCCGAGTTCAACATCATGGTGGACCCGGAGGCGGCGCAGATCGTCTTCTCCTTCGGGGTGCCCATCACCCTGGTGACCCTGGAGGCCTGTGGCGGCGCGGCCGAGCTGGATGACGCCGCCATGGAGCGGATGCGGGGGACCGGCGAGATCGGCCGGTTCTGCGTCGACTGCAACCGCACCCTGATAGAACTGGCCCGGGCGCAGGGGGGTGTCCCCTCCCTGGGGCTGCCCGACCCGGCGGCCCTGGCAGTCCTGGCCCGGCCGGAGCTGATCCAGGAGAGCTTCCCCGCCCACACCCGGGTGGAGACCCAGGGGGAGTTCACCCGGGGGGCCACCGTCTTCTGCAAGCCCGGCAACCTCTATTCCCCCGCGTTTGGGGACGAGCCCGCGCCGGAAAACTCCCTGGTGGTCACCGGCCTTGACGTGGCGGGCTTCCACCAGTACCTCCTCGACCGGGTCGCCGAGTAAGGCGCCCCCTCTGCGGCGGGGCGCCTTTGCCGGCGCCCGCCCCCCCTTTCCGCGGTGTGATCGAGCGCCCCCTCCCGGCCACAGCCGGGAGGGGGCGCTCTTTGCGGGAGGGCGGGGCCGTCTCTCCCCCGGTGTTTTCCCGCCCCGCCTGTCCCTCTCCTCCTCTGCCATCCCCGCCAAAGGGGACGGATCATTTGACAAATTGCCCCCGATTGGGTATACTGAAACAAATGTATAGTGATTTTGTGTAGTTTGAGGAGAAGTCCCATGTATTTTACCCGAGAGACCGATTACGCTGTGCGGATCGTGCGGCACCTGGCGGCGGTGGGCTGCCGGACCGAGGCCAAAAAGATTTCCGAGGCCACCGGCGTCACCCTCCGCTTTGCCCTCAAGATCCTCAGCAAGCTGGTGTCCGGCGGGGTGGTGCGCTCCTACAAGGGCACCCAGGGCGGCTACGAGCTGCAAAAGCCCGCCTCTGCGATCACCCTGCGGGAGATCGTCGAGATCATCGAGGGCCCGGTCTACTTGAGCAAGTGCCTCCACGAAGAGGGGGAGTGCAGCTGCGGCGACAAGCAGGGCTGCAAGGTGCGGGGCGTCTTTGCCGAGATCGCCGACACCGTCAACCAGAAGATGGAGAGCTATACGGTGGACCAGTTCCTCTAGATCCCGCCCTTCGGGCAGGGAAAAAGGGGCCGGTGGGATATCCTTCCCACCGGCCCCTTTTGGCCGCCTGCCGGGCAGTCGCCTATTTCTTCTCGCCCCCCGCGTCGGCGAGGCGGAATTCCAAAATGCGGTTGGAGACCCCGCGGTAGTACTGAATGTAGACGGCGCTGTCGTCCTCCGGGTCGCGGTAGACCGGGCTGCCCACAAAGGCGGCGTAGTTGGTGCCCAGCTCCTTTTTGGGGGCGCGGTTGGCGCTGCCGTCCTTGACGGCGTTGCCCGCCTGCACGAACCCCTCTTCCGGCAGGGCCTCCACCTCGCCCACCTCGGTGTAGAGCTTGCCGCCCACCACCAGTTGGGGGGCGGCCCCCTCCTCGTCCACCGGCACGTAGGTGCAGCGCATCACGTAGTCCTGTCCCCCCAGGGGGAATTGCAGGTAGAGGGTGTCGGGGCTGTCCTCCCGGCGGACGACCTTGGCCCCCACCAGGTCCTGCCAGTTGGCGGCGTAGTCCTTTTTGGGGGCCTTGCCCGGGTCGCCGGAGTTGGTGATGACCCCGGACACCTTCCAGCCCTCCTCCTCGGGGGGGAGGCTGTCCACGTAGCCGGCCTCGGCGTAGTAGCGCCCGTCCAGCCGGATCACCGGCCGGTAGATGGAGGCGTCGCTCTTGGCCTGGTCAAAGCGCAGGTAGCTGGTGATGCCGCCGGAGGCCAGCTGCAGATAGAGGGTCTCGGGCGCGCCCGCGCTGCCGTAGAGGCTGCTGCCGATGAGCTCCACCGCGTTGGAGTAGTAGGGGAGGGAGGGCCGCTCGTTGGCGAAGACGGCGTTTCGCACCTCGCCCACCTCGCCCCAGCTCTCGTCGGGCAGCCGCACCGGGGTGTCGCCCCGGTTCTCCACGTAGATGGAGCCGCCGTAGAGCACCATCCGCTTGCAGGTGACACTGTCCACCGACCGCTCTTTCCCCAGCCCCGTGCCGAAGAGCAAAAGGGCCAGCGCCAAAAAGATGGCCGTCGCCGCTCTCTTCACACCGCACGCCTCCTCATTGCCTAAAAATGGTCGGGCCGACGCCCCCTCGGCGTCTCCCCGGCGCCCGGCAGGGGGGCAGCAGCCCCTCCCGCCGGGCGGTTTCTCTGACAAGATTATACCAAAAATGCACCGCTTAAGCAAAGGCGAAAAAAACGCCCTCTTTTTGGGGAAAGTGGCCCTTGCAATTTGGGGGGGAAAGCGCCATACTGAGACAGGAGAAACCGTATCACATGAGACCGTTTGACAGCCGGGGGGAAGAGGCCATGACCGAACAGGAGAGAATACGCGAACACGTGCGCGCCTACTACGAGCACTGGTACCAGATGGACAGCCTGTACAGCGCCTGGTGCCAGCGGCACGGGCTGCAGTTCAACACCGTGGTGGCCCTCTACGTCATCCGCGACAACCCCGAGGGCTGCACCCAAAAGCACATCTGCGAAAAGACCGCCCTCCCCAAGCAGACGGTCTCCTTCATCCTCTCCGGGCTGGAGCGGCAGGGCTACATCCGCCGCCACCAGAACGAGCGGGACCACCGCAACAAGTCGGTGCAGATCACCCCCGCGGGGGAGGCGGCCCTCTATCCGGTGCTCGACTCCCTCTCCGCCGCGGAGGAGCAGGCCTACTGCCTCCTGAGCGAGGAGCAGCGCCAGGCCATCACCGAAGGCCACCAGCTGCTGCTGCGGGCCATGCGCCAGGCCATGGCGGGGGAGGGCCCGTCCGGATCCCGCTAGAGGGAATATAGAGAAAGAGGGAGGGGGCTTTTGCGCTTGCAGACGGGGTGCGAAGCCCCCTCTTTTTGGCCCTGTCGCCCGCGTCGGCCCTTCTTCTCCCTGGCGGCCCGCGCTGTCCCCCTGCCCGGGGCCTCCTGTGCGGCCCGCCTTTTTGCCATCGCGCGGCGGCGCGCAGCTTCTGTGCGGCTTTCTCTGCCTGCGGCCCAGCGCCGTCTCGCCCCCCGCTGCCGTTGCTGCGCGCGCTCGTTCCCTTGTCCCCCCTTCCGGCGGCGGTGTAGCCGCTGGGCGGTCTCGCCCTCCCGCTTTTGTGCGCCCGGATGTCCCACCCGGCCCCACCGGGTTTTCTGCCCCTCGCCCCAGGTGCAGCCCAGCCCCTTTTCACGCCCCGCGCTGCCGCCTTTGTGGGCTCCTTCCCGGCAATCTCTGCCGCCGCCCCCGTGCCCCCCTTTCCCCGCCTGCCCGTGTCGCCCGCAGCGGACAGGGGGCGGGGAAACGGCTTGTGGGGAAGGGAGAGGGGATTGGCGGGGCCCTCTCCCGCCCGCGCTGTCCCTGCTCCTTGCCCCTGCCCCTCTCCCTCCCGCGTGCCGGCGGCAGGGCTTTCAGCCCGTCGCGCTCCCTTTCCAGCCCGGCCCGCCCCTCGCCGCCTCCTCTCTCGCGCTGGCGGCAGGCGGCCGCTCTGGTAGCCCAAAAAGCCAAACAGGGCGCTGCCCTTCGCCTGCCCGCGCGCCGGCGGCAGAGCTTTCAGCCCATCGCGCTCCCTTTCCAGCCTGGCCCGCCCCTCGCCGCCCCCTCTCTCGCACTGGCGGCAGGCGGCCGCTCTGGTAGCCCAAAAAGCCAAACAGGTCGCTGCCCTTCGCCGCCCCTTCCCGCGCGCCGACGGCAGGGCTTTCAGCCCGTCGCGCTCCCTTCCCAGCCCGGCCGGCCTCTCGCCGCCCCCTCTCGCGCACTGGCGGCAGGCGCCCGCTCTGGTAGCCCAAAAAGCCAAACAGGGCGCTGCCCCTCGCCGCCCCTTCCCGCGCGCCGACGGCAGGGCTTTCAGCCCGTCGCGCTCCCTTTCCAGCCCGGCCCGCCCCTCGCCGCCTCCTCTCGCGCACTGGCGGCAGACGCCCGCTCTGGTAGCCCAAAAAGCCAAACAGGGCGCTGCCCTTCGCCCTCCCGCGCGCCGGCGGCAGGGGCAGGGGAGAGGGGGGCAAAGAAAAAGACCCCTTTTTCCCTTTGGGAAAAAGAAGTCCTATAAAACGACGAAAATCAGTTGACAGAAGAGACAACTTGTACTATACTGATATACTGTATCAAAATGGATATTTATGTCTTTGCTAAAAGGCATTATATCATTAACCGCTGGCGAAAGCAACCTTTATTTTTGACAAAATGAACGGGTCGATTTTGTAAAAAACAGGTTGTGCAATAGAGGAATGGAGTGATCGAGCCTATGGTGAATGTCAAGCCTGTCCAACTGGGGAAAAACGTGAGAATGAGTTTCTCCAAGATCAACGAAGTGCTGGAAATGCCCAACTTGATCGAGGTGCAGAAAAACTCGTATCAATGGTTTTTGGATCAGGGCCTCAAGGAGGTCTTTTCTGACGTCTCGGCCATCACCGACTACACCGGCAACCTGGTGCTGGACTTTGTGGACTACCGGCTGGACGAGGAGGCCAAGTACTCGGTGGAGGAGTGCAAGGAGCGCGACGCCACCTACGCCGCCCCCCTGCGGGTCACCGCCCGGCTGCTCAACAAGGTCACCGGCGAAGTCAAGCAGCAGGAGATCTTCATGGGCGACTTCCCCCTGATGACCGACAGCGGCACCTTTGTCATCAACGGCGCCGAGCGGGTCATCGTCTCCCAGCTGGTGAGGAGCCCCGGCGTCTACTACGGCATGGATCACGACAAGACCGGCAAAGAGCTGTTCTCCACCACCGTCATCCCCAACCGCGGCGCCTGGCTGGAGTACGAGACCGACTCCAACGACATCTTCTATGTGCGCATCGACAAAAACCGCAAGATCCCGGTGACGGTCTTTATCCGCGCCCTGGGGCTGGGCCGCAACTCCGAGATCATCGACTTCTTCGGCGAGGACCCCAAGATCATGGCCACCCTCGACAAGGACACCACCGACAGCGTGGAGGAGGGCCTGTTGGAGACCTACCGCAAGCTCCGCCCCGGCGAGCCCCCGACGGTGGACAGCGCCCAGACCCACATCGACAACCTCTTCTTTGACGCCCGCCGCTACGACCTGTCCAAGGTGGGGCGCTACAAGTACAACAAAAAGCTGGCCCTGGCCTCCCGCATCACCGGGCAGAAGCTGGCCGAGCCCGCCATCGACCCCCTGACCGGCGAGCTGCTCTGCGAGCCCGGCGTCGCCATCAAGCGCGAGGTGGCCGAGCGCATCGAGCGCAGCGGCCTGGACACCGTGGTGCTGGACGTGGAGGGCCGCCCGGTCAAGTGCATCTCCAACGGGATGGTGAACATCGCCGATTTCGTGGACTTTGACTGCACCGAGCTGGGCATCCGCGAGAAGGTGCGCTTTGCCGTCCTGCGGGAGATCCTCGAGGCCGCCCAGTCCGACGACGAGAAGCGCGAGCTCATCCGCGAGCGCAAGGACGACCTGGTGCCCAAGCACATCATCATCGACGACATCTTCTCCTCCATCAACTACCTGCTCTGCCTGGCGCAGGGCATCGGCACCACCGACGACATCGATCACCTGGGCAACCGCCGCATCCGCTCGGTGGGCGAACTGCTGCAAAACCAGTTCCGCATCGGCTTTTCCCGGATGGAGCGGGTCATCCGCGAGCGGATGACCCTGCAGGCCCAGGACCTGGAAGTGGTGACCCCCCAGGCGCTCATCAACATCCGCCCGGTGGTGGCCTCTATCAAGGAGTTCTTCGGCTCCTCGCCCCTCTCCCAGTTCATGGACCAGACAAACCCCCTGGCCGAGCTGACCCACAAGCGCCGCCTGTCGGCCCTGGGCCCCGGCGGCCTGTCCCGCGACCGGGCCGGGTTCGAGGTGCGCGACGTCCACTACAGCCACTACGGCCGGATGTGCCCCATCGAGACCCCTGAGGGCCCCAACATCGGCCTGATCTCCTACCTGGCCAGCTTCGCCAAGATCAACGAGTACGGCTTCATCGAGGCCCCCTTCAGAAAGGTGGACAAGGCCACCGGCGTGGTCACCGAAGAGGTGGTCTACATGACCGCCGACGTGGAGGACAACTACGTGGTCGCCCAGGCCAACGAGCCGCTGGACGACGAGGGCCACTTCCTCCACAAGAAGGTCAACGCCCGCCACCGGGACGAGATCCTCGAGATCTCCCGCGAGAAGGTGGACTACATGGACGTCTCGCCGAAGATGGTCCTCTCGGTGGCCACCGCCATGATCCCCTTCCTCGAAAACGACGACGCCAACCGCGCCCTGATGGGCGCCAACATGCAGCGCCAGGCGGTGCCCCTGCTCAAGACCGAGTCCCCCATCGTGGGCACCGGGATGGAGTACAAGGCCGCCGTCGACTCGGGCGTCTGCGTGCTGGCCAAGCGCGCCGGCGTGGTCGAGGCGGTCAGCGCCGACGAGGTCCTCATCAAGACCGAGAAGGGCGAGCTCGACCGCTACAAACTCATCAAATTCCTCCGCTCCAACCAGGGCACCTGCTTCAACCAGCGGGTGATGGTCTCCAAGGGCGAGAAGGTCGAGGCCGGCCAGGTGCTGGCCGACGGCCCCGCCACCGCCGGGGGCGAGGTCGCCCTGGGCAAAAACGCCCTCATCGGCTTCATGACCTGGGAGGGCTACAACTACGAGGACGCCGTCTTGATCAACGAGAAGATCGTCCGCGACGACGTCTACACCTCCATCCACATCGAGGAGTACGAGCTGGAGGCCCGCGACACCAAGCTGGGTCCCGAGGAGATCACCCGCGACATCCCCAACGTGGGCGAAGAGGCCCTCAAGGACCTGGACGAGCGGGGCATCATCCGCATCGGCGCCGAGGTGCAGGCCGGCGACATCCTGGTGGGCAAGGTCACCCCCAAGGGCGAGACCGAACTCACCGCCGAGGAGCGGCTGCTGCGCGCCATCTTCGGCGAGAAGGCCCGCGAGGTGCGCGACACCTCCCTGAAGGTGCCCCACGGCGAGTACGGCATCGTGGTGGACGTGAAGGTCTTCACCCGCGAGAACTCCGACGAGCTCAGCCCCGGGGTCAACATGGTGGTGCGCTGCTACATCGCCCAGAAGAGAAAGATCTCGGTGGGCGACAAGATGGCCGGCCGCCACGGCAACAAGGGCGTCGTCTCCCGCATCCTGCCCCAGGAAGACATGCCCTTCCTGCCCGACGGCACCCCCCTGGACATCGTCCTCAACCCCCTGGGCGTCCCCTCCCGAATGAACATCGGCCAGGTGCTGGAAGTGCACCTGGGGATGGCCGCCAAGGCCCTGGGCTGGAAGGTCATGACCCCGGTCTTTGACGGCGCCCACGAGCAGGACATCACCGAGGCATTCAAGCAGGCGGGGATGCGGGAAGACGGCAAGACCGTGCTCTACGACGGCCGCACCGGCGAGCCCTTTGACAACCCGGTCACCGTCGGCTACATGTACTTCCTGAAACTCCACCACCTGGTCGACGACAAGATCCACGCCCGCTCCACCGGCCCCTACTCCCTGGTCACCCAGCAGCCTCTGGGCGGCAAGGCCCAGTTCGGCGGCCAGCGCTTCGGCGAGATGGAGGTCTGGGCCCTGGAGGCCTACGGCGCCGCCTACACCCTGCAGGAGATCCTCACCGTCAAGTCCGACGATGTGGTGGGCCGCGTCAAGACCTACGAGGCCATCGTCAAGGGCCAGAACGTGCCCCAGTCCGGGGTGCCGGAGTCCTTCAAGGTGCTGATCAAAGAGCTCCAGTCCCTGGCGCTGGACGTGCGGGTGCTGGACAAAGAGGGCGAGGAGATCGACCTCAAGCAGAACTTTGACGACGAGGACATGGGCATTCCCAGAGTGGTGGACGACGAGGCCTTCTCCCACGTGGCCGTGGACAGCGAGGTCGACGAGAACCTGACCATGGAGGATGTGCCCGAGGACGCGGGCAGCGAGATCGGTCTGGAGGACAGCGGGGAAGAGCTCTTCTCCGAGCTGGCCGACGGGGCCGAAGAGCTGTTAGACGAAGAATAATCCGACTGGTTATAGAAGAAGGGGTCGCCAATGGAATTTAATGTGTTTGATTCGATCAAAATCGGCCTTGCTTCGCCCGAGCAGATCCGCGAGTGGTCCTACGGCGAGGTCAAGAAACCCGAGACCATCAACTATAGAACCCTGAAACCCGAGCGGGACGGTCTGTTCTGCGAGCGGATCTTTGGGCCCACCAAGGACTGGGAGTGCTACTGCGGCAAGTATAAGCGCTTGCGGTACAAGGGCAAGATCTGCGAGCGCTGCGGCGTCGAGGTCACCCGCTCCAAGGTCCGCCGGGAGCGGATGGGCCACATCGAGCTGGCCGCGCCGGTCTCCCACATCTGGTACTTCAAGGGCATCCCCTCCCGCATCGCCCTGATGCTGGACATCTCCCCCCGGCTGCTGGAGAAGGTGCTCTACTTCGCCTCCTACATCGTGGTGGACCCCGGGTTCACCCCCCTGGAGAAAAAGCAGCTCCTCTCGGAAAAAGAGTACTGGGACATGCGGGAGAAGTACGAGGACGAGTTCAAGGCGGGGATGGGGGCCGAGGCCATCAAGGCCCTGCTGCAGGACATCGACCTGGAGCAGCTCAGCAAGGAACTGAAATCCGAGCTGGAGACCGCCACCGGCCAGAAGCGCATCCGGCTGCTCAAGCGGCTGGAGGTGGTGGACGCCTTCCGCGTCTCGGGCAACAAGCCCGAGTGGATGATCCTGGACGTGGTCCCGGTCATCCCCCCCGACATCCGCCCCATGGTGCAGCTGGACGGCGGCCGGTTCGCCACCTCTGACCTGAACGACCTCTACCGCCGGGTCATCAACCGCAACAACCGCCTGAAGCGGCTGTTGGAGCTGGGCGCCCCCGACATCATCGTGCGCAACGAGAAGCGGATGCTGCAGGAGGCGGTGGACGCCCTGATCGACAACGGCCGCCGCGGCCGCCCGGTCACCGGCCCCAACAACCGCCCCCTGAAATCCCTCTCCGACATGCTCAAGGGCAAGCAGGGCCGCTTCCGGCAAAACCTGCTGGGCAAGCGGGTCGACTACTCCGGCCGTTCGGTCATCGTGGTCGGGCCGGAGCTGAAGATGCACCAGTGCGGCCTCCCCAAGGAGATGGCGCTGGAGCTGTTCAAGCCCTTTGTCATGAAGCGCCTGGTGGAGACCGGCGCCGCCGGCAACATCAAGAGCGCCCGCAAGATGGTGGAGCGCGCCAAGAACGAGGTCTGGGACGCCCTGGAGATCGTCATCAAGGACCACCCGGTCCTCCTCAACCGCGCCCCCACCCTGCACCGCCTGGGCATCCAGGCCTTTGAGCCGGTGCTGGTCGAGGGCCGCGCCCTCAAGCTGCACCCCCTGGCCTGCACCGCCTACAACGCCGACTTCGACGGCGACCAGATGGCCGTGCACGTCCCCCTGTCCGCCGAGGCGCAGTCCGAGGCCCGCTTCCTGATGCTGGCCGCCGGCAACCTGCTCAAGCCCTCCGACGGCCGCCCCGTCACCGTCCCCACCCAGGACATGGTGCTGGGCTCCTACTACCTGACCATGCAAAAACCCGGCGAGCCGGGGGAGGGGATGGTCTTCCGCGACCAGAACGAGGCCCTCATGGCCTACCAGGAGGGCATCCTGGGGCTGCACGCCCCCATCAAGGTCCGCCGCGAGAGGGAGGTCGAGGGGGTCAAGCACCAGCGGCTCATCGACACCACCGTGGGCCGGCTGATCTTCAACGACCCCATCCCCCAGGACCTGGGCTATGTGGACCGCAGCGACCCCGAGAAGCTGCTGGACCTGGAGATCGACTTCCTGGTCACCAAGAAACAGCTGGGGCAGATCATCGACCGCTGCATCCAGGTGCACGGCACCGCCACCACCGCCGAGGTGCTCGACGAGATCAAGGCCCAGGGCTTCAAGTACTCCACCAAGGGCGCCATCACCGTCGCCGTCTGCGACGCGGTGATCCCCCCGCAGAAACAGCAGTACCTGGACGAGGCCGACCAGAAGATCGACCAGGTGGTGGCCCTGTACAACCGGGGCTTCATCTCCGACGACGAGCGCTACAACCAGGTGGTCGAGATCTGGGACGAGTGCACCACCAAGGTCTCCGACGCCCTGACGGCCAACTTAGACCAGTACAACCCCATCTTCATGATGGCCGACTCCGGCGCCCGCGGCTCCATCAACCAGATCCGCCAGCTGGCCGGCATGCGCGGCCTGATCGCCAACACCTCGGGCAAGACCATCGAGCTGCCCATCAAGGCCAACTACCGCGAGGGCCTGAACATCCTGGAGTACTTCATCTCCTCCCGCGGCGCCCGCAAGGGCCTGGCCGACACCGCCCTGCGGACCGCCGACTCGGGCTACCTGACCCGCCGCCTGGTGGACGTCTCCCAGGACGTGATCGTCCGCGAGGAGGACTGCGGCACCCATGACGGCATCGTCATCGAGGACATCCGCGACGGCAAAGAGATGATCGAGCCCCTGCAGGAGCGCCTCACCGGCCGCTACGCCGCCGAGCCCATCTGCCACCCCGAGACCGGCGAGGTGCTGGCCGACCGCGACACCCTCATCACCGACATCCTGGCCGAGAAGATCGTGGCCGCCGGCGTCACCAGCGCCAAGATCCGCTCCATCCTCACCTGCCACAGCGCCCGGGGCATCTGCGCCAAGTGCTACGGCGCCAACCTGGCCAACAAGAAAGAGGTCTCCATCGGCGAGGCGGTGGGCATCATCGCCGCCCAGTCCATCGGCGAGCCCGGCACCCAGCTGACCATGCGCACCTTCCACACCGGCGGCATCGCCTCGGCGGAGGACATCACCCAGGGTCTGCCCCGCGTCGAGGAGCTGTTCGAGGCCCGGCGGCCCAAGACCATGGCCATCATCAGCGAGATCGACGGCGTGGTCTCCATCCGCGAGATCAAGAAGGCCCGCCACGTGGTGGTCACCAACGACGAGACCAAGGACGAGCGCAGCTACCTCATCCCCTACGGCAGCCGCCTGAAGGTGGCCGAGGGCGACCGGGTCAAGGCCGGCGACGCCTTTACCGAGGGCTCGGTCTACCCCCACGACGTGCTGGCTATCCAGGGCGAGACCGCTGTGCAGAACTACCTGATCCAGGAAGTGCAGCGGGTCTACCGCCTGCAGGGCGTTGACATCAACGACAAGCACATCGAGGTCATCGTCCGCCAGATGATGAAGAAGGTGCGGGTGGACAACGCCGGCGACACCAACCTCATCTCCGGCTCGGTGGTGGAGAAATCCGACCTCATCAAGGCCAATTTGGAGATCGACCGCCGCATCGCCGAGGGCGAGGTCAGCCTGCAGAAGGCCGACTACATCCCGGTGCTGCTGGGCATCACCAAGGCCTCCCTGGCCACCGACAGCTTCCTCTCGGCCGCCTCCTTCCAGGAGACCACCCGGGTCCTCACCGACGCCGCCATCAAGGGCAAGGTCGATCCCCTCACCGGCCTCAAGGAGAACGTCATCATCGGCAAGCTGGTCCCCGCCGGCACCGGGCTGGACGTCTACAACGACGTGGAGCTGGCCCACCAGTCCGCGGGCGACCTGGTGAGCAAGGTGGCCCCCTGCGAGTACCAGCTCGACGGGCTGGGCGACTAGATCCGACCCCGTTTTCCCCCAAGGGGGGAGAAATCCGGGAAAATCGGGGGAAACGCCCCGCTTTTGCGGGAAATTTTCTCAGATTTGACTGGCAATATTGCCTAAATGCTTGACAATAATATTGGTGAAGTGTTAAACTTTGAATGTTGAGCAAATAGGGCTTATGAGAGGGCGCGTTTGCTGAAAACGCGCCCTTTTCATATAGAAAAAACATTTTATAAAGAGGAGGTGCAACATGCCAACATTCAACCAGCTCGTACGCAAAGGCAGACAGGTCTCGGTGAAGAAGTCGACTGCTCCCGCCCTGCAGAAGGGGTTCAACTCCATCAAAAAGGCGCAGAGCGATATGTCTTCTCCCCAGAAGAGAGGGGTCTGCACTGCCGTTCGTACCATGACCCCGAAAAAGCCGAACTCGGCGCTTCGTAAGATCGCCCGTGTGAAGCTGACCAACGGTATGGAGGTATCGGCCTACATCCCCGGTATCGGCCACAACCTGCAGGAGCACAGCGTCGTCCTGATCCGCGGCGGTCGTGTCAAAGACTTGCCTGGTGTCCGCTACCACATCATCCGCGGTACTCTGGATACCCAGGGCGTTTCCGGCCGGATGCGCAGCCGTTCCAAGTACGGCGCCAAGCGGCCCAAGGCTGGTGCTTCGAAGTAATCAAGACTTTTTTTGCCATGTGTCGGCGTTTTTATAAATGCCTGTCCTTGGCAGCACGGGAGTTTTGTCGCTTTCGAGTACCTGTGAATTCATTGATATGAAGGAGGGAAGAAAAGTGCCAAGAAGAGGTAAGATTGCCAAGCGCGACGTGTTACCCGATCCGCTGTACAATTCCAAGATGGTGACCCGCCTGATCAACAGCATCATGTATGATGGCAAGAAGGGCGTGGCCCAGAAGATTGTGTACGGGGCATTTGACATCGTAAAAGAGAAGACTGGGAAAGACCCCCTGGACGTGTTTGACGAGGCCATGGAGAACGTCATGCCCGTACTGGAAGTCAAGGCCCGCCGTGTCGGCGGCGCCACCTACCAGGTCCCCATGGAGGTCCGTCCGGCCCGCCGGCAGACCCTGGGCCTGCGGTGGATCACCCTGTACGCCCGCAAGCGTTCGGAGAGGACCATGAAAGAGCGGCTGGCCGCTGAGCTGATGGACGCCGTCAACTCCACCGGCGGGTCCGTGAAAAAGCGCGAGGACACCCACAAGATGGCCGAGGCCAACAAGGCTTTCGCCCACTATCGCTGGTAGTGTTTTCAATATTCTCAGCAAACATCTGCACAGAATCGTGCAAACCCTGATAAGGAGGGCATTATGCCAAGAGACGTTTCTCTGGAACTGACTAGAAATATTGGCATTATGGCTCACATTGATGCTGGTAAAACCACCACCACCGAGCGTATTCTGTACTATACGGGTATCAACCACAAGATCGGTGAGACTCACGACGGTGCGGCAACAATGGACTGGATGGAGCAGGAGCAGGAGCGCGGTATCACCATTACCTCCGCTGCTACGACTACCCACTGGAAGGGCCATCGCATCAATATTATTGACACCCCGGGCCACGTGGACTTCACCGTTGAGGTGGAGCGCTCTCTGCGCGTGCTCGACGGCTCGGTGACGGTGTTCTGCGCCAAAGGCGGCGTGGAGCCCCAGTCCGAGACGGTTTGGCGGCAGGCCGACAACTACAAGGTCCCCCGCATGGCCTTCGTCAACAAAATGGACATCATGGGCGCCGACTTCTACAATGTTGTCGCCATGATGAAAGACCGCCTGAAGTGCAACGCCGTGCCCCTGCAGCTGCCCATCGGCGCCGAGGAGACCTTCAAGGGGATCGTCGACCTGATGACCATGCGCGCGGAAGTCTACTACGACGACCTGGGCAACGACGTTCGCGACGAGGAGATCCCCGAGGATATGCGGGAGCTGGCGGACAAGTATCATGCTGAGCTGGTGGAAGCAGTCGCCGAGCTGGACGAGGACCTGATGATGAAGTACCTCGACGGCGAGGAGCTGGAGATCCCCGAGATGAAGAAAGTCATCCGCCGGGCCACCATCTCCAATGAAATGGTTCCGGTTCTGTGCGGCACCGCCTACAGAAACAAGGGCGTGCAGCTGCTGCTCGACGCCATCGTCGAGTACATGCCTTCGCCCACCGACATCCCCGACATCAAGGGTGTCAACCCCGAGACCGACGAAGAGGAGACCCGTCCTTCCGACGACAACGCCCCCTTCTCGGCCCTGGCGTTCAAAATTGCCACCGACCCCTTTGTGGGCAAGCTCTGCTTCTTCCGGGTCTACTCCGGTACCCTGGATGCGGGCACCAGCGTCTACAACTCGGTCAAGGGCAACAGCGAGCGGGTCGGCCGCATCCTGCAGATGCACGCCAACCACAGAAAAGACATTGAGAAGGTCTACGCGGGCGAGATCGCCGCGGCGGTCGGTCTGAAAAACACCACCACCGGCGACACCCTCTGCGACCCCAAAGCCCCCATCATCCTCGAGTCTATGGAGTTCCCCGAGCCGGTCATCCGGGTCGCCATCGAGCCCAAGACCAAGGCCGGGCAGGAGAAGATGGGCATCGCCCTCTCCAAGCTGGCTGAAGAGGACCCGACCTTTAGGACCTACACCGACGAGGAGACCGGCCAGACCATCATCGCCGGCATGGGCGAGCTCCACCTGGAGATCATCGTCGACCGCCTGCTGCGGGAGTTCAAGGTCGAGGCAAACGTGGGCAAGCCCCAGGTCGCCTACCGCGAGACCATCCGCCGCGAGAGCGACGTGGACCACAAGTACGCCCGCCAGTCCGGCGGCCGCGGCCAGTACGGCCACGTCAAGATCCGCGTTCGCCCCAACGAGACCGGCAAGGGCTATGAGTTCCTCAACAAGGTCGTCGGCGGCGCCATCCCCAAAGAGTATATCCCCGCCGTTGATTCCGGTATCCAGGGCGCCATGCAGACCGGCGTGCTCGCCGGTTACCCGGTGGTCGACGTGGTGGTCGAGCTGTACGACGGCTCTTACCACGAGGTCGACTCCTCCGAGATGGCCTTTAAGATCGCCGGTTCCATGGCCTTTAAAGAGGCCATGCGCAAGGGCGACCCGGTCATCCTGGAGCCCATCATGAAGGTTGCGGTCATCGTCCCCGAGGAGTACATGGGCGATGTCATCGGCGACATCAACTCCCGCCGCGGCCAGATCCAGGGCATGGAGTCCCGCCCCGGCGCCCAGCAGATCAACGCCTTCGTCCCCCTGGCCGAGATGTTCGGCTACGCCACCGACCTGCGCTCCAAGACCCAGGGCCGTGGCCAGTACACCATGGAGCCCAGCCACTACTCTGAGGTTCCCAAGTCCATCGCCGAGGGGATCATGAGCAAACGGGGCAAAAAAGAGGACTAGTTCCCCGCCCTGCGCCCGGCTTTGGGCCTTGCATTTCCCCCGGCAAGTTGCTACAATAGGGGTACATTGAGAGGTCTGTCTGACAGACGATAATTGCGCTATTACAAGCGAAGAAAAAGGAGGAACACCAATGGCTAAGCAGCATTTCGAAAGAAACAAACCCCATGTGAACATTGGTACCATCGGCCACGTCGACCATGGTAAAACCACCCTTACCGCCGCCATCACCAAGGTCCTGGCAATGAAGGGCCAGGCCCAGTACGAGGCCTACGACATGATCGACAAGGCCCCCGAGGAGAGAGAGCGCGGCATCACCATCAACACCGCTCACGTTGAGTACGAGACCGACAAGCGCCACTACGCGCACGTCGACTGCCCCGGGCATGCTGACTACGTCAAGAACATGATCACCGGTGCGGCCCAGATGGACGGCGCGATCCTGGTTGTCTCCGCGGCTGACGGCCCGATGCCCCAGACCCGCGAGCACATCCTGCTGTCCCGTCAGGTCGGCGTTCCCTACATCGTTGTCTTCATGAACAAAGCTGACCAGGTCGACGACGAAGAGCTGCTGGAGCTCGTCGAGATGGAGATCCGCGAGCTGCTGAGCAGCTACGACTTCCCCGGCGACGACATTCCGATCATCAAGGGCTCCGCCCTGCAGGCCATCGAGTCCACCAGCACCGACATCAACGCCCCTGAGTACGCCCCCATCCTGGAGCTCATGGACGCTGTTGACGAGTATATCCCCACCCCCGAGCGCAAAGCCGACCTGCCCTTCCTGATGCCCATCGAGGACATCTTCACCATCACCGGCCGCGGCACCGTCGCCACCGGTCGTGTGGAGCGCGGTCAGCTGAACACCGGCGACGAGGTCGAGATCGTTGGTCTGGCCGACGAGAAGAAGAAGACCGTTGTCACCGGCATCGAGATGTTCCGCAAGATCCTGGACTACGCTGAGGCTGGCGACAACATCGGCGCCCTGCTCCGCGGCATCCAGAGAGATGAGATCGAGCGCGGCCAGGTCCTGTCCAAGCCCGGTTCCATCCACCCCTACACCAAGTTCTCCGGCCAGGTGTACATCCTGAAGAAGGAAGAGGGCGGCCGTCACACCCCGTTCTTCAACAACTACCGTCCCCAGTTCTACTTCCGGACCACCGACGTGACCGGCGTCATCTCCCTGCCCGAGGGCACCGAGATGTGCATGCCTGGCGATAACGTCACCATGGACGTTGAGCTGATCACCCCCATCGCCATCGAGGAAGGCCTCCGCTTCGCTATCCGCGAGGGCGGCCGCACCGTTGGTTCGGGCGTTGTCACTGGCGTTCGCGACTAGTTTCTAGCCCTTTAAAAAGCGCTTCGGCAATTTTGCCGAAGCGCTTTTTTTCTGCCCGTCTGTCTGTTGACAGGGCGGGGGAGAGAGGCGACCCAGAGGATCGCCTGCAAGGCGAAAGGGGCTGGCCGCTGCGCCGGGCTGCAGAGAAAGTGGGCAGAGCGAATGGGGGATGGAGGAAGCGGCAGGGACAGCTGTCGCCGGAAAGGGGGCGGCCGCCTCCTCCCGTGAACACCGGCTGCTGGATGCTTATTCCGCCCATTTGTCTAGAAGCTTGTCTTTGGCCTCCAAGGCGGGGAGGCGTCTTGTCAGCGGCGTCCCAACGCAAGCTGCCTGCCACCCCATCCCCCCGTCGGTTTCGGCGTGGGACGGCCGCAGCAAATGGGCGACTTTTTGCATCCTTGGTGGAAAGAGCGGTGGTGCCCCGTCTTTCCGTTTTTGAAGAGCACCTGTGCGCCCTTCTGCGATGAGGGAAGGGGGGAGTGGAGAGCGCGGTGGGGGTAGCCCATTGCTGTTGACTCGCTCGGTTGGCTCTGCTGTAGGTGAAGGAAAAACGGCAGCGTTGACCTATTTATCAAAACCGCCGTCCGGTGGATATCGTCTGCATGTATACATAAAACAGCAACTTTGTGATTGTGTGCCACGCTATTTCATTACATTTTTCCTACAAATAGAGTGCCCACCTTGTTCCCTTTTACGATTTCATATAATGCTTCCGGTGTTTTCCCGTTTGTAATGATGGTGTTTATTCCCTGAGAGGTGGCTAATTCGGCGGCTCGAAGTTTTGTTTTCATACCGCCTGTTCCGCGCTTTGAACCTGCACCGCCTGCAAGAGCATATACGGTTTTGTCGATTTTCTGTATCTGGCTTATCAAATTTGCATCTGGATATAGCCGCGGGTCTGCGTCATACAGACCGTCTATATCGGACAAAATGATCAGCTGCTTTGCCCTGCATAGAACTGCAACAACGGCCGAAAGCATATCGTTGTCTCCAAACAACCTGTCCTCTGACTCTATCTCGGTATAGCTGACAGAATCATTTTCATTGACTACTGGAATAATGCCCATTTCCAACAGTGCGTTGAACGTGTTTGTCAAATTCTCCTTTTTTTCTTCCTGTTTTATATCCTCTGCATTTAACAATATTTGGGCGATCGTTTTGTCATAGTCCTTGAAAAATTTGTCATACAAAAACACAATGCTGCACTGCCCCACGGCCGCTGCCGCCTGCTTCATTCGCATGCTGGAAGGGCGTTCTTTCATATTCAGTTTGTTCGTCCCAACGGCAATCGCGCCAGACGATACCAAGATTACCTCATAGCCCATATTTTGAATGTCGGACAGAGCGCACGCAAGGCGATCAAAAGAACGCAGGTCACTGTGTCCCATTTCATTTGTAAGTGTGGAAGTCCCCACTTTTACAACGATCCTATTTTGATATAATCCCATATTACACCTCAATGACAGACAACTCATGATTGGTAAACGGCAGAAATTTCTGGCAAATATCCTTTGTCCTCAATTTTATATACCCTGTCGTTGTGCCGTCGCTGCAGCCGTACCATTTTTCAAGAAGCACCTCTTTATCAAAAACAATTCTTACCCGTTTCTCGGTGTCTAAAAGGCTACTGAAAACAGTTGCTGCGCCTATTTTTGTGCCGAGCATGGTGTCCATTTTTTCTGCTGGCGCAAAAGAAACGCGGGCAACTTCAAGGGCATTACTAAAATCCTTGGCGCGAAATGGCTTGCTGCCGACGGTGATAAATAAAAATCTGTTTGCTGTCGATTACAGAGGAACAGCGTTTTCACCATGTTTATCTGCAGCTTTTCATCAATGGCAACACAATCTTCCATTGCAATAGCTTCATCGCTGTCGACGCGCTCAAAAGGGATTTGCAGTTTTTCTAATGCCGCATAGACTTGCCTTTGAAGTGGTGTCTGAAACCGACAAGGGGCTTCGGTTTGGATTTCACTTACATAGAACACTTTGCGGTCACACTCCTGTTTGACTTTTTTTCGCTTTCAGTTTACCATGCTATTTATAATTACAAAAGCGAATGTTTATCATGAGTCATATAACAAAAACAGATCGATAAGGCGGGGCAATCACATGGACATGAATATTCAAAAATATATGGCATTTGTCAAAACAGTTGAGTATGGCAGCTTTACAAAAGCCGCAGAGATGTTGAATTACTCCCAGTCGGGCATTAGTCGTATGATCAACGACTTAGAAAAGGAATGGAAAGTTGTCCTGCTGGAAAGGGGAAAAACTGGTGTAAAATTGACAAGTGACGGAATGAAGCTTCTTCCCTGTGCAAAGAGCGTTTGTGTAGAATATGAAAAGTTGCAAATGGAAGTGGACGAGCTGAACGGTTTGCAATCTGGGCTTATCCGCATTGGCACATTTTCTAGTGTGGCAACGCATTGGCTTCCGAACATCATCAGAGAATTTCAAAAGGCATATCCGAACATTGACTATGAATTGCTGCTAGGAGATTATACGGAAATTGAATCATGGATATCAGATGGGCGCGTAGATTGCGGTTTTTTGCGCTTACCTACCCGTCCGGAGTTTGAAACTGTATTTTTAGAACAGGACAGACTGCTTGCGATCCTGCCGGAAAATCATGCTTTGGCACACCTTGAAAAAATCCCTGTCGCCTCCCTTTGTGACGAACCGTTCATGCTTTTGGAGAAAGGCGCAAAAGCAGAAGTGTCGGAAATTTTTGAGCGCTGTAATCTAACGCCAAACGTGCATTTTACAACATGGGACGATTATGCAATTATGTCAATGGTAGAAAGTGGGCTTGGTATCAGTATTCTTCCTGAACTGATTTTGAGGCGTGTCCCATATCGAATTATTGCAAAAGAATTAGATGTGCCTACATATCGAAAAATTGGAATTGCCCTGCGAAGTAAAAAGACAGCTTCACTTGCGGTAAAGCGTTTTTTGGAGTATCTGCAATATCGTTAATGCTTTTCTGAAAAATACAGGAACGTTTAGAACTATGATACATGGCTGTTATATTTACAAAATAGTCGGCCGCCATCCATCAAACTATTGTGTTCCTCTATGGCACATGAGCATTGATGTAAGGTGCGCGATCCCTCCCCACACAAAACAGGCGTCAGCATCCTTTGATGCTGGAAACTGCCGTCAAATAATCGTCTGTATTTTAGCGCAACCATGCCATTCAAGGCCTTTCAAAAATGGCGTAGTAGGCGCCTTTCTGTTTTGTGAGACCATTGGTTGTACTGGCTTTTCAATATCCTGCCCTCGCAAATGCCCGGCTTTTTATCCCTATTTGGCGGGGTGAGCGGCGGCGCCCTGTTTATCCACTTCGAAGGGCACCCCCTGTCCCCCCCTGCGGCGGAAGGGCCGAGGAGGAGAGCGGAGGGGCGGGGAGAAGGGCTCTCTTTCCCCGTCCCGTCCCTCTTTTTTTCCTTTTGTACCCCCGGCCAACAAAATGTTTACTAAATTGGTATTTTACTGCTGCAAAGGCGGGAAAATGTGGTATACTAATACCGTTCAAATTTGTTTGTGAAAGATGCGGAGAAAGAATATGCTGCAATTACAACACATCTCCCTGCAGGTCGAAGACGGCGCCAACAGGGAGATCCTCAAAGACGTCAACCTCACCGTTGGCGACGGCCGCTTTGTGGTCATCACCGGCCCCAACGGCGGCGGCAAATCCACCCTCGCCAAGGTCATTGCCGGGATCCTCGCTCCCACCGAGGGGCGGATTCTCCTGGACGGCCGGGACATCACCCAGGCCTCCATCACCGAGCGGGCCAAGATGGGCATCGGCTTTGCCTTTCAGCAGCCGGTGCGCTTCAAGGGGCTGACGGTGCGCGACCTCGTGACCCTCGCCGCCGGGGACGAGACCCTCTCCGACTGCGACATCGGCCGCTACCTGCGCGCGGTGGGCCTCTGCCCCCGCGACTACATCGACCGCGAGGCCAACGCCAGCCTCTCCGGCGGCGAGATGAAGCGCATCGAGATCGCCATGGTCCTGGCCCGCAAGACCCCCCTCACCATCTTCGACGAGCCGGAGGCCGGCATCGACCTCTGGAGCTTCGGCAACCTCATCGACGTCTTTGCCGACTTGCGGCGGGAGACCGAGGGCTCGGTCCTCATCATCTCCCACCAGGAGCGGATCCTCAACATCGCCGACGAGATCGTGATCCTCTCGGGCGGGTCCCTCACCATGCACGGCCCGAAGGACGAAATTCTGCCCGGTCTCCTGCGGGGGGACCGCTGCGCCTTTTGCAGAGGGGAGGAGTAACCCGTGAACGACATCACCAAACAGCTTTTATCGCTCATCAGCGATTTTGACCCCGAGACCGGCTTCACCGGGGCCTTCAACATCCGCGAGGACACCGGCTGCGCCGGCCGCCAGAACAGCCAGAACATCGAGATCAGCTCCAAGTCGGACAAGCCCGGCATCGACATCCGGGTCAAACCCGGCACCAAGGGCGAAACGGTCTACATCCCCGCCTGCGTCACCCACAGCAAGGTGGACGACCTGGTCTACAACGACTTCTACATCGGCGCCGGGGCCGACGTGGTGGTGGTGGCCGGCTGCGGCGTCCACACCGACGGGGAGGAGAGCTCCCAGCACAACGGCATCCACCGCTTCTACCTCGAGCCGGGGGCCCGCGTCCTCTACCGGGAAAAGCACATCGGCACCGGCGAGGGCAGCGGCCAGCGCATCATCAACCCCCAGACCTATGTGGAACTGCAGGAGGACAGCTACCTGGAGATGGACACCACCCAGATCAAGGGGGTGGACTCCACCCAGCGCCTCACCACCGGCGTGGTCGGCCCCCGGGCCCGGCTGGTGGTCCGCGAAAAGCTGATGACCCACGGCGAACAGTACGCCGAGACCAATTTCGAGGTGGACCTCAACGGCGAGGACAGCGGCGCCGACCTCATCTCCCGCTCGGTGGCGAAGGGCCGCTCCAAACAGCTCTTTCGCTCCCGCATCAACGGCAACGTCCGCTGCACCGGGCACTCGGCCTGCGACGCCATCATCATGGACGAGGGCACCGTCTCCGCCATCCCCGAACTCACCGCCAACGACCTGGACGCGGCCCTCATCCACGAGGCGGCCATCGGCAAGATCGCCGGCGAACAGCTCACCAAGCTGATGACCCTGGGCCTCACCGCCGAGGAGGCGGAGGCCAAGATCATCGAGGGCTTTTTGAAGTAGTCTGCCAAACCCGGCCGCGCGGCCTCGCCCGCCCCTCTCCCCGCCCTCCGCGGGGGAGCTGGGAAAGGCGACCGCCCCGTCCGGCCGCCCCTCGCGAGGAGGGGGCGCGGGCATCTGCTCGACAGCTGTCCTATACGCCAACAAAAGATCACGCAAGGGGGAATACCTGTGCTTTTGCGCCTCTACCGCTCCAAAGACCTGGACGGGGTGCTCGACCTCTTTTACCGGGCCGTCCACGGCTGCTGCACCCGGGACTACACCCAGGCCCAGCTGGACGCCTGGGCGCCCCAAAACCCCGACCGCTCCCGCTGGCAGAAGACCCTCACCCAGCACTACAGCCTGGTGGTGGAGGGGGAGGGGGGACTGGCCGCCTTTGGCGACCTGGACGGCAGCTATCTCGACCGCCTCTACGTCCACCCCGACTGCCGGGGCCAGGGGCTGGCCGCCCTGCTGGTGGACGCGCTGGAGGCCCGCGCCCTGCAGGGCGGGGTCAAGGTGCTGCGCACCGACGCCTCCATCACCGCCCTGCCCTTCTTTCTGGCCCGGGGGTACCGGGTGGTCAGGGAACAGCAGGTCAAGCGGGGGGAACAGACCCTCACCAACTACGCCCTGGAGAGGGAGCTCTAGCGCATCCCCTGCGCAAAAAAGGCCCGTCCCCACCTTGACAACGGCTCCCGGGGGTCTATAATGAGAGTAGAAAGTCTGTTTCAGGGCGGGGTGTGATTCCCCACCGGCGGTGACAGGGCCTCTGCCCTGAAGCCCGCGACTCCTCCGGCCTCCCCGGCCGGCGGACTGATTCGGTGTGATTCCGAAGCCGACGGTATAGTCCGGATGAGAGAAACGGCGCATCTTTTCTGCGTCCGCACGCCCTCGGCCTTTTCAGACCGAGGGCTTTTTGCGTCCCAGACAGACCTTCCAAACACTTTTTTTGGAGGGATTATTATGTCCAGACAAACTGCCAACCGCACCCGCAAGCTCACCACCATGGCCATGCTGGCCGCCATCTCCATCGTGCTGGTGGCCCTCATCCACTTCCCCATCATCCCCGGGGCCACCTTTTTGGAGTACGACCCCGCCGACGTCTCCATCCTGGTGGGCACCTTCCTCTTCGGCCCCTGGGCGGGGCTGGCCCTCACCGCCGTGGTCTCGGTGATCCAGGGCCTCACCGTCAGCGCCGGGTCGGGGGTCATCGGCATCCTCATGCACTTTCTCGCCACCGGGGTCTTTTCGGTGCTGGCCGGCTCCATCTACCAGAAATGGCACACCCGCAAGGGGGCGCTGGTGGGGCTGCTGCTGGGTTCCCTGGCCATGACCGCCGTCATGTGCCTGTGCAACCTGATTTTTACCCCCCTCTTCATGGGGGGGACCGCCAAGGACGTGGCGGCCATGCTCATCCCCATCATCATCCCCTTCAACCTGGTCAAGGCCCTGGGCAACAGCGCCATCACCTACCTGGTCTACAAGCCCATCAGCAAGCTGGTTTTCGGCAGGGAACAACCGGTGTTGACAACCTCCGCCAAATAGCGTATACTGATTTTCGCACAATTGAATATCACTTATCAAGAGTGGCTGAGGGAACAGGCCCTGTGAAGCCCGACAACCTGCCCCCTGCGGGGGTGCAAGGTGCCAAATCCTGCGGGTAAAGCCGAAAGATAAGCTTCGCATAAAAGCTCGGTGTTTGCCACCGAGCTTTTTTTCGACCCCGGCAAAAGTGATCTCTTCAATGGCAGAAAAACGCGTGCATTGAAAGGAAGGAAAAAACTGTGAGCATGAGAAAACTCTTCACCTCCGAATCGGTCACCGAGGGGCACCCCGACAAGATCTGCGACCAGATCTCCGACGCCGTCCTCGACGCCATCATGGAAAAGGACCCCGCCGGCCGGGTGGCCTGCGAGACCTGCGTCACCACCGGCATGGTGATGGTGATGGGGGAGATCACCACCAGCTGCTATGTGGACATCCCCAAGATCGCCCGCCAGGTCATCCGCGACATCGGCTACACCCGGGCCAAATACGGCTTTGACTGCGACACCTGCTCGGTCCTCACCTCCATCGACGAGCAGTCCCCCGACATCGCCCTCGGGGTGGACAAGGCCCTCGAGGCCAAGGCGGGGGAGGAGGACGCCGGCACCGGCGCCGGCGACCAGGGGATGATGTTCGGCTTCGCCTGCGACGAGACCGAAGAGCTGATGCCCCTGCCCATCTCCCTGGCCCACAAGCTGGCCAAGCAGCTGACCAAGATCCGCAAGGAGGGGGCGGTGGACTACCTCCGCCCCGACGGCAAGACCCAGGTCACCGTCGAGTACGACGGCGACACCCCGGTGCGGGTGGACACGGTGGTCATCTCCACCCAGCACGGCGACGAGGTCACCCTCGAGCAGATCCGGGAGGACATGATCGAGCTGGTCATCAAGCCCATCGTCCCCGCCGCCCTGCTGGACGAAAAGACCAGGTACCTGGTCAACCCCACCGGCCGCTTTGTCATCGGCGGGCCCCAGGGGGACAGCGGCCTCACCGGCCGCAAGATCATTGTCGACACCTACGGCGGGTACGGCCGCCACGGCGGCGGCGCCTTCTCCGGCAAGGACCCCACCAAGGTCGACCGCTCCGCCGCCTACGCCGCCCGCTATGCCGCCAAGAACGTGGTGGCCGCCGGCCTGGCCAAGAAGTGCGAGGTCGAGCTGGCCTACGCCATCGGGGTGGCCCACCCGGTCTCGGTGCTGGTGGACACCTTCGGCACCGGTGCGGTCAGCGACGACAAGCTGGCCGAGGCGCTGGTGAAGGTCTTTGACTTCCGCCCCGCCTCCATCATCCGCGACCTGGACCTGCGCCGCCCCATCTACCGCCAGCTGGCCGCCTACGGCCACCTGGGGAGAGAGGACCTGAATGCCCCCTGGGAGAAGACCGACCGGGTCGACGCCCTCCGGGCCGCCGTTTCGGCGCAGTAGCCCCTTTTGCGGCCGCACGGGCGGCCGAACCAATTTCACCTGCCGGCAGGGGAGCCGGGCGGGCCGAGTGGCCTGCCCGGCCCCTTTTTTGTCCGGGGCAGACGAGGAGGGAGCCGCCTGCGCCCAAACGGCGGCTTTTCGCCCCCTTCGGGGAAGGGAGAGCCGCTGCCGCTCCATCCCTTTTTGGCCCCTTTTCCCACAAAAAGGGGGCGGGAGGGGCACCTTTTGCCCCTCCTTCCCATACACTGGCGCAAGAGGTGATTGAGTATGGAATTCGTCGCAAAACTCCTGCTGGTGGTGCTGGCGGCCGTGGGGCTGGCCGAGTGCGTGGGCCTGCTGGGCGACCTGATCGACCGCCGCCGCAAGCTGCCCCTCTACCTGATCGCGCCCCTCCCCGCCCGGCCGGGCGACTGTGAGAACGCCCTGCGCAGCCTTCGCCGCACGGTGGAGCGCAGCACCTTTGCCTGCAAGCTGGTCCTCACCAGCCCCGGCGAGCTCACCGAGGAGCAGCGGGAGATCCTCGGCTTTTTCTACGGCAGCGAGGACTTCCCCGAGGTCTGGGAGACATTCGACCCCCGCCAACTGGGTTTGCATTGAGAGGGCAGTTGGGGTATACTGGTACACGGAATACAGGACGTATCGGCCGCCAGAAGGCGGCCCTTTTTGAAGGGGGAAGGGGACAAGGTGGAACGCGCAGAGCAGCTCATCCAGCTCGCCGGCACGGTGGAGGGGGTGGTCTTTCGCAACCGGGAAAACGGCTGGTCGGTGGTGGACATCTCCTGCGAGGGCGAACTGATCACCGCCGTGGGCGAGTTCTCCGAACTCAGCGAGGGGGAGGAGGTGGAGCTCACCGGCGTCTTTGTCAACCACCCCACCTTCGGCCGCCAGTTCAAGGCCAGCCTCTGCACCACCAAACTCCCCGCCACCGCCGGGGCCATCCTCAAGTACCTGGCCTCCGGGGCCATCAAGGGCATCGGCCCGGTGACGGCCCGCCGCATCGTCGACCGCTTCGGCAGCCGCACCCTGGAGGTCATCGAAAAGGACCCCGACGCCCTGGCGCAGGTGCAGGGCATCTCCCTGAAAAAGGCGGAGGACATCCACCTGGAGTACCAGCGGGTCTTCGGCATCCGCTCCCTGCTGGCCTTTATGGCCCAGTACGGCTTCTCCGCCGCCGAGGCCATCAAGGTGTGGAAGTTCTGGGGCCCCCAGGCGCAGGAGCTGCTCTGCGAAAACCCCTACCGCCTCTGCCTCTCCTTCATCGGCATCTCCTTTGACCGGGCGGACGCCATGGCCATCCAACTGGGCCTCTCCCCCGAATCGGGGGAGAGGGTGCAGGCCGCCGCCGCCCATGTGCTCCGCCACAACACCCAAAACGGCCACACCTGCCTGCCGCGGGAGAAGCTGGCCGCCGTCACCGCCAGCTACATCGGCCTGCCCCCCGAGCGGGTGGACTTTGAAATCGGCGAGATGCTGGAGCGGGAGAACCTGGTGGAATACACCGGGGACGAGCGGCCCATGATCTTTTTGCCCGACTACTACCGGGCCGAGGGCTACATCGCCACCCGTCTGCAGATGCTCATCTCCTTCATGCCCGACAACGGCACCCAGTGGGACCGGCAGATCGCAGCCCAGGAGAAGGCGCTGGGCATCGTCTACGCCGACACCCAGAGGGAGGCCATCGCCCAGGCGCTGCGCCAGGGGTTCGTGGTCCTCACCGGCGGGCCCGGCACCGGCAAGACCACCACCATCAACGGGATGATCGAGCTCTTCGAGAAGGACGGCCGCAAGGTGGCCCTCTGCGCCCCCACCGGCCGCGCCGCCAAGCGGATGAGCGCCGTCACCGGGCGGGAGGCCAAGACCATCCACCGCCTGTTGGAGGCGGGGTACCAGAAGGACGGCACCCTGGCCTTCACCAAGAACGAGGAGGACCTGCTGGACTGCGACGTCCTCATCCTCGACGAGGTGTCGATGGTGGACGTCCTCCTCTTCGAGGCGCTGCTGCGGGCGATCAAGCTCAACTGCAAGCTGGTGCTGGTGGGGGACTACGACCAGCTGCCCTCGGTGGGGGCGGGCAACCTGCTCAAAGACATCATCGACTCCGGCTTTTTCCCGGTGGTGCGGCTCTCCCACATCTTTCGCCAGGCCGCCCAGAGCGCCATCGTCACCTCGGCCCACGAGATCTTAGAGGGGCAGGTGCCCGACCTGGCCCAGCGGGACAAGGACTTTTTCTTCCTCCCCGCAAGGGACAAGCCCTCCGGCCTGGCCCTCATCCGCGACCTGGTCACCACCCGGCTGCCAAAGGCCTACGGCCTCTCTCCCGCCGACATCCAGGTGCTCTCCCCGGGCCGCCGGGGGGCCGCCGGGGTGCAGCAGCAAAACCGCATCCTCCGGGAGGCGGTCAACCCCGCCCGCGGCCAGCCCGAGATCGGCTATATGGGGATGAGCTTTCGCCAGGGGGACAAGGTGATGCAGACGCGCAACAACTACGACATCGTCACCACCCAGGAGGAGACCGGCGAGAAGGGGACCGGGGTCTTCAACGGCGACATGGGGCAGATCGAGGAGATCGACCGCAAGAACGGCCTCATCCACATCCGCTACGAGGACAAGCGCGCCGCCTATACCCCCGACATGCTGGGGGAGATCGAGCACGCCTACGCCGTCACCGTCCACAAGAGCCAGGGGAGCGAGTTCGACGCGGTCATCCTCTCCCTGTTGGAACCCAACCCCAAGCTCTACTTCCGCAACCTCCTCTACACCGCCGTCACCCGGGCCAAAAAGCTGCTGGTGATCGTGGGCAGTCGCCGCGCCGTGGAGATGATGGTGGAGAACAACCGCAAGACCCTGCGCTACAGCGGGCTGGGCTCCTTCCTGCGGGACATCTTCGGGTGAGGGCCCTCGCGGCGGCCCTCCGCCTGCTCTACCCCCGGGTCTGCCCCTTCTGCGGCGACGCCATCCCCCTGGGACAGCGGGTCTGTCCAAAATGCACGTTGCAAAGCCACCGCATATCGGATACAATAAACCGTAAGGGCGTGTTGGAGGCGCAGGGGGAGACCCTGCCCTACGCCGAGGGGGATATCGCCCCCTTCTGGTACGAGGGGCCGGTCCGCCGGGCCATCACCGCCTACAAGTTCTCCGCCCGCCTGGGATCGGCCGAGGTGCTGGCGGCCCACATGGCCGACACCTGCCGCGCCGTCCTCCCCCTGGAGGAGATCGAGGGGGTCGTCTGTGTGCCGGGCCGCCCCCGCCAGCGGCGGGAACGGGGGTTTGGCCACAGCGAACTGCTGGCCCAGCACCTGGCACGGGAGTTGGACATCCCCTATTTGAAGGGGGCGTTGGTCAAGCTGTTCGACACCCCCTACCAGCACCGGCTGGGCCTCCCGGCCCGCAGGGAAAACCTGCTGGGCGCCTTTGAGGTGGCCGACCGGGCGGCGGTGCGGGGCAAGACCCTCCTCCTCTGCGACGACATCGTCACCACCGGCGGCACCGCCGCCGAGTGCGCCAAGATGCTGCGGGTCAGGGGCTGTGAACGGGTGTATTTCTGCGCGGCGGCAGCCGCAGGTAAGGAAAGGAATAGGGAAGCAAATGGCAAATTATGATATTGGCTTTGACCTGGGGACCACCTCCATCATCATCTATGTGGTGGGCAAGGGGATCGTGGTCAAAGAGCCGTCGGTCATCGCCGTCAACCAAAAGACCGGCGAGGTGCTGGCCATCGGCGAAAAGGCGCAGGAGATGGCGGGCAAGACCCCGGCCCACATCGTCGCCAAGCGCCCGCTTGAAAACGGCGTCATCTCCGACATCGACATGACCGAAGAGGTGGTCAAGTACTTCATCCGCAAGGTCAGCTCCTCCTACGTGGTCAAGCCCAAGGTGGCCATCTGCGTCCCCTCCTCGGTGACCAACGTCGAGTCGCGGGCCGCGGTCAACGCCGCCCTCTCGGCCGGGGCCCGCAAGATCTTCCTGGTGGAGGAGCCCATCGCCGCGGCCCTGGGCTCGGGCATCGACATCTCCAAGCCCCGGGGGCGGATGGTGGTGGACGTGGGCGGTGGCACCGCCGACATCGCCGTCATCTCCCTCAACGACGTGGTGCTCTCCACCTCGGTCAAGTGCGCCGGCACCCAGTTTGACGAAAAGATCATCAACTACATCCGCCTCAACCGCAAGGTGCTCATCGGCGAGCGGACTGCCGAGCGGGTCAAAAAGGAGATCGGCGCGGTGATGGAGGGGGTCCTCCCCGAGACCGAGATGGAGGTCAAGGGCCGCAGCCTGGAGACCGGCCTGCCGGTGAAGATCACCGTCAGCTCCTCCGAACTCACCGCCACCCTCAACGAGTTTGCCATGAGCATGGTCGCCACCATCAAGGGCATCCTCGAAAAGACCCCGCCCGAACTGGTGGGCGACATCTGGGAGGACGGCATCATGCTCACCGGCGGCGGCAGCCTCATCAAGGGCCTGCCCGAACTCATCTCCAAAGAGACCGGGGTGCGCTGCTACGTGTCGGAGACCCCCATCGACTGCGTGGCCATCGGCACCGGCATGGCCCTGGATTTGATGGAAGACGGGTACAGCATCAACTACGACAGGGACTATTGATTGCGCTTTATACGATTTGTAGTTGTATTTTGGCGGATTTTATCAAAAAAACAGATTTTTTCAAAAGAAAAAAGCGGATGGGCTTCCATCCGCTTTTTTGCATCTTCCCCGCCGGACTGCGCAAACTGATAGGGAAGAAGCGGCCGCCGCGGCTGCAGGGACTGCGACGGCTGTTTTTTCCAAGCAAAAAAGGGGGAATGACCGGTGGAGAACATTACAGAGAAAGAGCTGTCCGGCATTGAGGACAGCCTGACTATGGAGCAAAACCTCATTGCCAAGTACCAGATGTACGCCTCGATCTGCGCCGACCCGCAGGTGAAGAGCAAGTGCGAGCAGATGGCCGCCAAGCACCAGAACCACTTTGACAAGCTGCTCTCCTGCCTGTAGGGCAGGCAGGGAAAGGGGAACGGAAGATGAACAACATGATGGATGACAAGTCGATTTTGACCGACATGCTGAGCTCGCAAAAACAGATCACCGGCATCTACAACACCTTTGCCGACGAGTGCGCCACCAAGCAGATGAAGGGCGTGATGATGGACATCCTCGCCGAGGAGCACCAGATCCAGATGGAGGTCTTCGAGGAGATGCAGAAGCGGGGCTGGTACCAGGCCCCCGCCGCCCAGGCCGACAAGGTCAACCAGGCCAAGCAGAAGTTCACCAAGGAAAACGCCCAGTGCAACGCCGAGTGCGAGCACGAAATCAAAATCGACACCGCCCGCTAAAGCCACCCGCACCGCAGAAGAGCTGCCGCCGAGAGAATCGGCGGCAGCTCTTTTTGGGCTCAGAAGGCAAGGTGGCGGAGAGGTCTGTTGCCCACCCACGAGGGGGGCGACTAGCTTCGACGAGACTGACCGCTGTGTCTGCCCAATTTCAATCCACGCACCCACATGAGGTGCGACCCAGATAGCCACACTGGTCGGCGCACCAAGATACATTTCAACCCACGCCCCCGCACAGGGCGCAACTACAGCGTCCGCAACATCATGCTAATACAAGCCCAATTTCAACCCACGCCCCTGCACGGGGTGCGACCAAATTATGAAAGAAATTCACGCCATCGCCATGATTTCAACCCACGCCCCCGTACGGGGTGCGACGACCAGACCGAAGGGTCTAGTCCTTCGTGCAAGCATTTCAACCCACGCCCCCGCACAGGGTGCAACGGCAAACTTGTATAAAAGCGAATACCTGTTTTCCCCTTTACTATATCTTTTGTACAGACCCTTGTCAATCTTCTCGCAATTTCTTTTGCCGCCCATCCTTTTTCGCCTATTTTGTCAGTGCAGACCTGCCGGGAAATCCCTGCGGGCTTGCCATTCGCACTGCATTGAACGCAGATCCTTTCTCTCTGTTTTCTCCAAAAGGCCATTGCTTGCAAGGGCTCGCGTTGGCGGTGGAAGCGCAGTGGCGAAAATGGCCCTCTGTCTGGGGCGACAAAAAGCCGCCCCGGCGCTGTCCAGCGCGTCAAGGCGGCCATAAAAAGCGGCTCTTTTTATTTGACCAGCGTCACGTCCAAATGGGGGTAGGCGATGGGGATGCCCTCCCTGTCAAAGGTGCGCTTGATTTCCTCCAGCAGGTCGTATTTCAGGGGGAAGACCTTCGCCGGTTCGGTCCAGACCCGCACGGCGATCTCCAGGGCGCTGTCCCCGAACTCCGACAGCCGGATCAGGGGGGCGGGCTCCTTGTAGCTGTCCGGGTGGGCGTAGACGATCCCCTTGAGCAGCTCGATGGCCCGCTCAAAGTCGGCCTCGTAGGGGATGGGGACCACCAAGTCCAGGCGGCGGCTCTCCTCGCTGGAGGCGTTGATGATTTTGGAGCTGGTCACCTGGCCGTTGGGGATGTAGATGCCCCGGTTGTCGATGGTCAGCAGCTTGGTGTAGACCACCCCGATCTCCAGCACCGTGCCCGAGGTGCCGTCGAGATCGACAAAGTCCCCCACCCCAAAGGGCTTGGTGATGAGGATCTGCAGCCCCCCGGCCACATCGGTCAGGCTGTCCTTCACCGCCAGGGAGACGGCGATGCCGGCCACGCTGAAAATGGCCAAAAAGCTCGACAGTTCGATGCCCAGGGAGCTGCCGGCGGTGAAGAGCACCAGGAACCAGAGGACGATTTTGAGGACAGAGGAGAAAAACTTGTAGGCGCTGGGGGAGAGGTTGCGGCGCTTGACCACCCGGTCCACCAGCCGCAGGATCACCTTGATGGCGATATAGCCCACCAGCAGGATGAGGGCGGCTTTGGCCAGCGAGGGCAGCATACTTAAAAACCAGTTCCAGACCCCCTCCAGGGTGAGGCCCTGGGGGATTTCCGGCAGATTGACGGCGGAAGATGTGTCCATAGCGGGGTCCCTCCTAACACAGACGGTTTTGACGATTTCACCCTATCACATTTTGCGCAAAAAGGCAATCGCCGCCCTGCCCGGCGGAGAGGGGGGAGGGGAGTTGGACGAGTTTGACAAAACAAAGACAACTTCTCCGTTAAAAAATCGGCAGTCATTTGTTAAAAAAATATTCACTCCGAATTGAAATAGACAGGCCCTTGGGGTATAATGTATTCGATTGGAATTTTCACAAAATGAATATAGAAAAGGAGATCGCGATATGGACTTTGCAATTCTGGTCACCATTACCGGCATGGTCGTGGTTTTTGCGGCCCTCATCTTTTTGACCTTCTGCATCTGGCTGATGGGCAAACTGTTGAGCAGCTTCACCAAGCCGAAGCAGCCCGCCGCCCCCAAAACCGAGGCCAAGCCCGCCGCTCCCGCCCCCAAGGCGCCCGCTCCGGTGGCAAACGCCACCGCCGGCATCCCGGGCGAGGTCGTGGCAGCCATTTCCGCCGCAGTTGCCAGCATGATGGGTGGCAAGCCCTTTGCCGTGCGCAGCATCAAGCGCAAAAAGCAGACCCGTCCCGCCTGGGGCGCCGCCGGCATTGTGGAAAACACCCGCCCCTTCTAAATCCCGTAACCGAAACAGAAAGGAAATGAAGCCATGATTCAACAAGCTTTGGACGCCATTGGCGGCATCCTCACGTCGTCCGGCTTTGCCAACTGCAGTTGGCAGAACCTGGTCATGATCGCCATTGCCTGTGTGCTGATTTATCTGGCCATCGGCCGCGGGTTCGAGCCGCTGCTGCTGCTCCCCATCGCCTTCGGCATGCTGCTTGCCAACATCCCGGTCGCCAACCTCAACTCCTACGCGGCCCCCTACATAGACCCAGTGACCGGCAAGGAGATGGCCGGCAGCCTGATCTACTACCTCTATCAGGGCGTGAAACTGGGCATCTACCCGCCGCTCATCTTCCTGGGCATCGGCTGTATGACCGACTTCGGTCCCCTCATCGCCAACCCCAAGAGCTTCCTGCTGGGCGCTGCCGCCCAGGGCGGTATCTTCTTCACCTTCATCGGCGCCACCATGCTGGGCTTTACCCCGCAGGAGGCCGGCTCCATCGGCATCATCGGCGGCGCGGACGGCCCGACCGCCATCTTCGTCACCAGTAAGCTGGCCCCCGACCTGTTGGGCGCCATCGCCATCGCGGCCTACTCCTACATGGCCTTGGTCCCCATCATCCAGCCGCCCATCATGAAGCTGCTCACCACCAAGAAAGAGCGCGCGGTGGTGATGGAGACCCTGCGGCCGGTCTCGAAGATCGAGAAGATCGTCTTCCCCATCATGGTCACCCTCATCGTCTCCTTCCTGGTGCCGGATGCCGCCCCGCTGGTCGGCATGCTGATGCTGGGCAACCTGATGCGGGAGAGCGGCGTGGTCGAGCGCCTCTCCAAGACCGCCCAGAACGAGCTGATGAACATCATCACCATCTTCCTGGGGGTCACCGTCGGCGCCACCGCCACGGCCGAGCGGTTCCTCGACCCCAAGACCCTCAAGATCATCGCCCTGGGCCTCATCGCCTTCTGTGTCGGCACCGCCTGCGGCGTGCTGCTGGGCAAGCTGATGTACGTCCTGAGCAAGGGCAAGATCAACCCCCTCATCGGCTCGGCCGGTGTCTCGGCTGTGCCCATGGCCGCCCGCGTCTCCCAGAAGGTCGGCCAGAAAGAGAACCCCGCCAACTTCCTGCTGATGCACGCCATGGGCCCCAACGTGGCCGGCGTCATCGGTTCGGCGGTCGCGGCCGGTGTCCTCATCAACATCTGCAAATAGCCATTTCGCGGCGATCTCCCCTGCACTTAAAAGAGCGCCCGAAGCCTTGTGCTTCGGGCGCTCTTTCTCTCTGTGCCGCCGCCTGAAAGGGAAGGGCCTTTTACCGCATGGACACCGCGACCAGCGCCACCCCCAGGGCAAACAGCCCGCACAGGTAAAAGACCACCACCAAAAAGGTCTTTTTCTCCTTCACCGCGCGCCACCCGGCCACAAAGCTGATGACGCTCAACAGCCCCAAGATCACCGGCATCCACAGGTCCATGGCCAGCACCCGCGCCAGGCAGAGGGCGGAGAGAACCAGCACCAGCACCGCCAAGATCAGCTGTATGAGACTTTCCCTTTTCACGGTGAAACACATCCTTTTCGGCCGGCGGCAGCCCCGGGGAGAGAGACGACAAACCGCCCTTTTTTTCTATTATACGACCAATTTCGCCATCTGTCCACGCCGTCGAAAGAAGAGACGTGACATCCAATTTGCGGGCTGAAAATCGGCGCTTTTTCTTTTATTGGATGGGGAGATGTGGTACAATAGGGGAGAAAACGCGGCCCCCCATCGGCGGCGGCCGCCCCGCGCCCCGCCCCCTTCCGTCGGCGTCGGCGCGCCTTCCCATCACACCCGCAAGGAGATTTTTATGACAGACTACCAGTCCCAATTCTTGACCCTGCGCAAGCAGTATATCGACTACCGCTTCCGGGGTCTCAACGAGATGCAGAAGAGGGCCGCCCTCACCACCGAGGGCCCCATCCTGATCCTGGCCGGCGCCGGCAGCGGCAAGACCACCGTGCTGGTCAACCGGGTGGCCAACCTGGTGGCCTTCGGCCAGGCCTACCACAGCGACAAGGTCTATGGCACCCCCACCGAGGAGGACATCCTCAACCTGGAGAGCGCCATCCAAAACGGGGACGAGATCCCCGCCGAGACCTTCCGCAAGCTCTCGGTGAACGCCCCCCGGCCCTGGAACATCCTCGCCATCACCTTTACCAACAAGGCCGCCGGCGAGCTCAAAGACCGGCTGATCGCCATGATCGGGGAGGAGGCCAGCGACATCCAGGCCAGCACCTTTCACTCGGCCTGTGTGCGGATCCTGCGCCGGGGCATCGACCGGCTGGGCTTTACCTCCAACTTCACCATCTACGACCAGGACGACGCCCTGCGGCTGCTCAAGACCATCTTGAAGGAGATGCAGGTCGACGACAAGATGTTCCCCCCCAAGGCGATGCTGCACAACCTGGGCCGCCTCAAGGACAGCATGGTGGACTGGGAGGAGTACGCCGCGCAGGAGCACCCCGACTACAAGCTCCGCGTCACCGCCCAGGTGTACAAGCGCTACCAGGACGCCCTCAAGCGGGCCAACGCCGTGGACTTTGACGACATCATCTACCACACGGTGCGGCTGTTCCAGCAAAACCCCGACGTGCTGGAGTACTACCAGCAGCGCTACCGCTACATACTGGTGGACGAGTACCAGGACACCAACCGGGTGCAGTTTGAGCTGGTGAGCATGCTGGCCAGGGGGCACCAAAACCTCTGCGTGGTGGGGGACGACGACCAGTCCATCTACAAGTTCCGGGGCGCCACCATCGAGAACATCCTCAACTTTGAGGGCACCTTCCCCGGGGCCGAGGTGATCCGGCTGGAGCAGAACTACCGCTCCACCCAGAACATCCTCGACGCGGCCAACAGCGTCATCGCCAACAACACCGCCCGCAAGGGCAAAAACCTCTGGACCGACAAGGGCGACGGGGCAAAAATTATCGACTACACCGCCCGGGACGAGTTCGGCGAGGCCGAGTTCATCGGCGACACGGTGGTGAAAAACGTCTCCGAGGGGCGATACCGCTACGGCGACCACGCCATCCTCTACCGGATGAACGCCCAGTCCAACGCCATTGAAAAATATTTCGCCAGGGCGGGGGTACCCTATAAAATAATCGGCGGCCTGCGCTTTTACGACCGCAAGGAGATCCGGGACCTGGTCGCCTATCTGAGCGTCCTCAACAACCCCTCCGACGCCATCCGCCTCAAGCGGATCATCAACGAGCCCAAGCGGGGCATCGGCGAGGCCACCGTGGCCAAGGCCGAGCAGATCGCCGCCGGGCTGGGCCTCAGCCTCTACGAGGTGCTGCGGGAGGCGGAGAGCTACCCCGCCCTCTCCGGCAAGAAAAAGGCCATCGCCGCCTTTACCCAGGTGATGGACGAGCTGATCGCCGCCAGGGAGAGCGAGAAGATGTCGGAGCTGACCCTGCGCCTTTTGGAGGAGACCGGCTACGCCGCCTCCCTGCGGGCCCAGGGCTTTGAGGGGGAGACCCGGCTGGAGAACATCGAGGAGTTCGTCTCCAACGTGGTCCGCTACGAGCAGACCGCCGAGGAGCCCAGCTTGCAGGAGTTTTTGGAGGAGATCGCCCTCATCACCGACATCGACAACTTCGACCGGGAGGCCGACAGCGTGGTGCTGATGACCATGCACGCCGCCAAAGGGCTGGAGTTCCCCAACGTCTTCATCGCCGGGATGGAGGACGGCATCTTCCCCGGGCGGCAGTCCCTCTACTCCCCCGAGGAGCTGGAGGAGGAGCGCCGGCTGTGCTACGTGGGCATCACCCGCGCCAAGGAGAACCTCTACCTGCTGCACACCCGGCAGCGGATGCTCTTCGGCCAGACCCAGCGCAACCAGCCCAGCCGCTTTTTGCAGGAGATCCCCGAGGAGTATGTGGAGCACGAGGGGGCGGAGGAACTGCCCAGCGGCCTCTTCGGCGGGGGCGCCGCCAAGCAGGTGGGCCACTTCCGGGCCCAGAACAACCTGGGGCTGGGGGCGCAGACCGGCCGCCCCGCCACAGCCGGGGGCGGCAATACCTACCAGGCCGACGACCTGGTCTCCCACAAGGTGTTCGGCCGGGGTCGGGTGCTGCGCACCACCCCCATGGGGGGCGACACCCTGCTGGAGATCGCCTTTGAGGGCGCGGGGGTGAAGAAGATCATGGCGAATTTCGCCAAATTGGAAAAACTGTGAGGAGGTCTTGCCGGTGAGCGGCAAACTGTTTGTCATCGAAGGGCTCGACGGCAGCGGCAAGGGCACCCAGACGGAGCTTTTGACCCGGCGGCTGCAGGGGGAGGGGCGGGCGGTGCGAAAGCTCTCCTTCCCCCGGTACGGGGACCCGGCCGCCGGGGCCCTGACCGAGTACCTGCACGGCAGCTACGGCCAAAAGCCGGAGGACGTCAACGCCTACGCCGCCTCCACCTTTTTCGCCGTGGACCGCTACGCCAGCTTTCGCCAGGACTGGCGGGCGGCCTATCTGGCCGGGAGCTTGATCCTCTGCGACCGCTACACCACCTCCAACGCCGTCCACCAGACGGCCAAGCTCCCGCGGGGGGAGTGGGACGGCTTTCTCGACTGGCTCTACGACTTTGAGTTCGGCAAGTTGGGCATCCCCCGCCCGGCGGCGGTCTTCTACCTGGACATGCCGCCCGAGGCCTCGCAGAAGCTGATGGACAAGCGCTACGCCGCCAGCGGCGAGAAGGACATCCACGAACAGGACCTGGCCTACCTCAACCACTGCCGCCAGGCCGCCCTCTACTGCTGCCAGAAGCTGGGGTGGACGGTCATCGACTGCGCCCGGGGGGGCGTTCCCCGCCCGGTGGAGGAGATCGGCGAAGAGCTGCGCGGCGCGGTCGAGGCCGCCCTGTGACCAAAAAAGGAGTTAAAAATTGTATGTTGTCATTTAAAACGCCGGAGATCGAAGACCGAAAATGGGTCCAGCCCCTGCTGGACCAGAGCCAGTACACCAGCGATGAGTACACCTTCAGCAACATGTTCATGTGGTGGGAGGGGTACGGCATCCAGTTCACCGAGTACGAGGGGATGTTTCTCGCCCGCAGTGTGGAGGGGGAGACGGTCAACTACATGTTCCCCGCCGGCGCGGTGGACGTGGGGGTGTGGTACGCGGCCTGCAAGGCCGACGCCGACGCCCTCGGCAAACAGCTGGTCATCAGCGGCGCGGGCCCCAAACAGGCGGCGCTGCTCACCGGCCATTTCGGCGACCGGGTGCGGTTGGAGTACAACCGGGACTTCTACGACTACGTCTACTTACAGGAGAAGTTGGCCACCCTCTCGGGGAAAAAGTACCACTCCAAGCGCAACCACATCTCCTACTTCGAGCAAAATTACAACTGGCGTTTTGAGATCATCGACGAGGACAACATGGCCGACTGCCTGGCCATGAACGAGGAGTGGTGCCGCGAGAACGGCTGCACCCAGAGCGAGAGCCTGCAGATCGAGTACTGCGCGGTGAAAAAGGCCTTTGCCCACTGGGACGAGCTGGGCCTCTTCGGCGGGCTGATCCGGGTGGACGACCGGGTGGTGGCCTACAGCTTCGGCCACGCCCTCAACGACACCATGGTGGACGTGCACGTGGAGAAGGCCTTCTCCGACTACCGGGGGGCCTACCCCATCATCAACCGAGAGTTCGCCCGCAACCTCTGCGGGGGCTACACCTACATCAACCGGGAGGAGGACCTGGGCGAGGAGGGGCTGCGCAAGGCCAAGCTCTCCTACCACCCCGAGTGCATGGTGGAGAAGTTCATCGCCCGGGTGGCGGACTGATGCTCCGCCTGGCGGGGCCGGGGGACTTCGCGTCCCTCTGTGCGATCTGGCGGGCGGGCTTTGGCGACGGGGAGGAGTACGTCCGCCTCTTTTGGCAAAATTGGCGGGAGAGCTGCCGCCCCTACCTCTGGCAGGACGAGGCGGGCCCCGCCGCCGCCCTCTTCCTGCTGCCGGTGGAGTACCGCCGGGGCGGTGAGCGGGTCCCCCTCTGGTACCTCTACGCGGCGGCCACCCTGCCCCAGCGGCAGGGGGAGGGGATCATGTCCCGGATGCTGGAGGAGGTCTACCGCCGGGAGACCGGCGGGCGGGCGGGCATCGCCCTGGTGCCGGGGGAGCCCTCCCTCTTCTCCTTCTACGGGGCCCGCGGCTACCGGGAGTGGGGCGGCCTGCGGCGGCTGACGGTGGCGCGGGGCGAGTGCCCGGGGGCGGGCTGCCCCCTGACCCCCCTCTCGCCGGAGGCGCTGGCAGACCGGCGGGAGGCGGCCTTTCTGGCCGGCGGCTACCTGGCCCACGGCCCGGCGGGCCTTCGCCACGCGGTGGCCGACTGCCGCTTCTGGGGGGGCGACGCCCTGGGCTTTGCCGGCGGGCACCTGCTCTACCAGAGAGACGGGGAGGAGCTGGCCGTCAAGGAGCTGGCCGCCCCCGACGACGGGAGCGCCCTTGCCGCCCTCGCCGCCCTGTTCGCCCGGACGGGGGCCGCCCGGGCCCGGCTGGCGCTGCCGGTTTACTCCCCCCTCTTTGCCGGCCGGGGGGAGGTCGGGCGCTTTGCCCAACTGCGGCCGGCGCCCAGCGCCCCCGACTGGCTGTTGGGGGCAAAAACAGAGAGCTGTTACGCCGGTCTCCTCTACGACTGACCGGCGGGGAAACGCCCCCTTTGAGGGGGCGAGAATGGAGTTTTCGCGCGATGATAGCAGTATTTTTGGCAGAGGGATTTGAACAGACCGAGGCCCTGGCCCCGGTGGACGCCCTGCGGCGCGCCAAGAAAGAGGTGCGGACCGTGGGCATCGGCGGCCGGGAGATCACCAGCTCCCACGGGGTGACGGTGCGCTGCGACCTGGCCGACAGCGAATTTGCGCCGGGGGCGGAGCTGGAGATGATCGTCCTCCCCGGCGGGCTGCCCGGCACCCTCAATTTGGAGAAGAGCCCGGTGGTGCAGGGGGCGATCGACTTCTGCCTGGAGCGGGAGATCCCCATCGCCGCCATCTGCGCCGCCCCCTCGATTTTGGGGCACCGGGGGCTGCTGGACGGCCGCCGGGCCACCGCCAACCCCGGTTTTCAGGACCAGCTGGGGAAGGCCGTCTGCACCGGCGAGGCCGTCTGCCAAGACGGCCGCTTCACCACCGGCCGGGGCGCCGGGGTGGCGGTGGAGTTCGGCCTGGCGCTGGTGGAGCAGCTCTGCGGCAGAGAGGCCATGGAGGCGGTCAAGGCCTCTATGGCGATTTAAATGGCCGAGAAGGCGGTCTCGAAAAAGGAGGCCAGGGAGAGAGCCCGCAGTTACCGCCAGGGGCTGCGGCCCGGGCCCAAAAACAAGATGGACACCGCCATTGCCCGGGGCTTTTTCGAGGGGGCGGGCGGGGACGAACGGGGCGCCGCCCTCTACTATTCCCTCCCGCAGGAGGTGGACACCCGGCGGATCATGCGCCGGCTGTTGGCCGAGGGAAAGCGGGTCTACCTGCCCCAGACCAGCCCCGCGGGGAAGATGCGGATGGTCCGCTTTGAGGGGTCGCGGCAGCTGGCCAAAGGCCCCTACGGCATCCTGGAACCCACCGGCTCCACCGTGTTGGACAAGCGGATGGCGCTGCCCATCCTGGTGCCCGGGCTGGCCTTTGACCGCCGGGGCCACCGGGTGGGCTACGGCGGGGGCTACTACGACCGATACCTGAAGAACTACCCCGGGCTCAAGGTCGGCCTGTGCTACGAGGCCTGCCTGCTGGACGAGATCGAGGTTGATCCCTGGGATCAGCCGGTGGACATCCTCCTCACCGAGAGGGGAGAGTACGCGGCAAAGCGATAGCCGCCCGATAGGAGAAAGCACATGGAACACCTGAACAAGCAAACCGCCGGAAAGAAGAAAAAGACCCTGCTGATCGTGGCAATCGTCCTGGCAGCGCTGCTGCTCATCGCCGGGGGGCTGGGCCTCTACGCCGCGTCGGAGATCGGCGGCTGGGGGGGCGACGACAGCCAACTGGTGACGGTGACGGTGGAGAAGGGGGCCTCGACGGCGGCCATCGCCTCGGCCCTCAAGGAGGAGGGGGTCATCGGCAGCAAGACCCTCTTTCGCCTCTACTCCAAGTTGAGCGGGGGCGACGGCACCTACCAGTTCGGCAACCACGAGCTGCCCAAAAAGGCGGCCTATAAAGACGTCATCGCCGCCCTCCAGCAGACGGCGATCAACGAGAACGTGGCCACCGTCACCATCCCCGAGGGGTACAGCCTGCCCCAGATCGCCGCCGCCCTGGAAGAGGCGGGGGTCTGTGACGGCGACGCCTTTTTGCAGGCCCTGCAGACCGGCCGGTTCGAGGGCTCCTTCGAGGCGGAGGTGAGCGACTCCCCCCTGAAGATCTTGAAGATGGAGGGCTACTGCTTCCCCGACACCTACCAGTTTGAAAAGGGGAGCGACCCGGCCGCCGTGGCCCAGACCATGCTCGCCCACTTCGACAGCCAGATCACCGCCGAGATGCGGGCGCGGATGGACGAGTTGGGGATGAGCTTGGAGGAGACGGTGACCCTGGCCTCCATCATCCAGAAGGAGTCCTTCACCAACGAGGACATGAAGCAGGTCTCCGGGGTGTTTCACAACCGGATGGCCGCCGGCAGCAGCCTGCCCATGCTCCAGTCGGACGTGACCATCGTCTTTTTGCGGGCCTATGACGCCTACGGCATCCCCTATACCGAGGAGCAGTCGGAGGCCTACAACACCTACACGGTCACCGGCCTGCCCATCGGCCCGGTGGCCTGCCCGGGCAAGGCCGCCCTGGAAGCCGCCCTCTGGCCGGCCAGCCACGACTACTACTACTTTGTCACCGACGCCGACAACAACTACCTCTACGCCAAGACCTTCCCCGAGCACGAGAAGAACGTGGCCCAGGCCGACGCGACCCGGGGGAAGTAGGCGGTGCTGAAAAAACCGGAACTGCTGGCCCCCGCCGGGGATGAGGAGCGGCTGGAGGCCGCCCTCCTCTACGGGGCGGACGCCGTCTACCTGGGCGGCCAGCGCTTTGGCATGCGGGCCGGGCCGGAGAACTTCTCCCCCGACGGGCTGCGGCGGGCGGTAGCCCTGGCCCACCAAAAGGGGGTCAAGGTCTACCTGACCTGCAACACCCTCCCCCGGCAGGGGGAGCTGGCCGCCCTGCCCGCCTTTCTGGCCGAGGCGGCGGAGGCCGGGGTGGACGCCTTCATCGTCGCCGACCTGGGGGTGATGGAGGCCGCCCGGCAGGCGGCGCCCCAGGTGGCGCTGCACGTCTCCACCCAGTTGGGGGTGGTCAATGCGGCCACCGCCACCGCCCTCTATAAAATGGGGGCCAGCCGGGTGGTGCTGGCCCGGGAGCTCTCGCTGGAGGAGATCGCCTCCATCCGCCGGGAGACCCCGCCCCAGCTGGAACTGGAGGCCTTTGTCCACGGGGCCATGTGCATGTCGGTGTCCGGGCGGTGCCTCCTCTCCCAGTACCTGGCCGGCCGGGACCCCAACCGGGGGGACTGCGCCCAGCCCTGCCGCTGGCGCTACCGGCTGGAGGAGGAGAGCGCCCCCGGCGTCTACCACGAGATCGGGGAGATCCCCGGCCAGGGGAGCTACCTCCTCAACGCCGGCGACCTGCGGATGATCGAGCACATCGGCGCGCTGGCGGCCGCCGGGGTGGGCAGCTTCAAGATCGAGGGGCGGGCCAAGTCGGTCTACTACGCGGCGGCCGTCACCAACGCCTACCGCATCGCCATCGACCGCTGGGCCGCCGCGCCGGACGAGCCCTGCCCCGACTGGCTGGTGGGGGAGACCGAGGCGGTGAGCCACCGGCCCTACACCACCGGCTTCTACTTCGGCCAGCCCCGCCAGTTCACCGAGAGCGGGCAGTACCTGCAGAGCTGCCAGGTGGCGGCGGTGGCCGAGCGCTGGGCGGACGGCCGCCTATGGTGCCGGATGAAAAACCGGCTGCGGGAGGGGGAGGAGCTGGAACTCCTCCTCCCCGGCCGGGCCCCGCTGGCCCTGCCGGTGGCCGACCTGCGCGACGGCGCGGGGGAGCCCATCCGCGAGGCCATCCACCCCCACATGGCCTTCTCCCTGCGCTGCGAGGAGCCCGCCCCCAGGGGGGCGATCCTCCGCCGGCGGCTGGAAGGGGCCCTTCACCGATAGGATAGAGAGGAGAAAAAGAGATGAAACGGACGGCTTGGCGGCTATTTTTGCTGGCCGGCCCCCTGCTCTTGCTGGGCAGTATGTGGGGGGTACAGCGGGTGCAGCAGACCTATCTCGAGACCATGGGCGCGCGATATGGGGCCGCCGTGGCGGGAACGCTGCTCTGGCTCTCCCTGGCGGCGGCCCTCACCTTTTTGCAGGTGCTGGCGGCCACGGGCTACGGGCGGCTGCGGGGGGAGCGGGCCTGGGTGCAGTTCCCCCTTTTGGGCTGGTCGCCGGCTTTCTTCCTCTGGTGCAACTGCCGCTGGCTGCCCCTGCCGCCCCCCCTTACCCTGCCCCTCTACACGAGCCCCGTCCCCTTCGTCCTCTGTCTGGTCTCGGCGCTGGCCTCCCTCTGGGGGCTGGCCGCGGCCCTGCTGGCGCGGCGGCCCGGGGGCGGGAAGTCGGATACATAAAAGAGAAAGCGCTGTGAGAAACCGTTTCTCACAGCGCTTTTTTTGCGGTGTCCGCGCCCCCGTGTTGCCGGGGGAGCCGCATCGCTTTCCCGGCACCAAAGGGGGCCGAAGGCGGAAAGGGGGGGCCGGCCTGCCGGCGGCACGAGCATCCCGCCGCCCCCCGCAGGGGAAGGCCCCGCGCGCCCCGCTCCACCGGCAGTCCCCACTGCGGATTTCAGTGGGAGTGGTCCTGCTTGATGAGCCCCATCCGGTAGGCGGCCAGCAGCTTGCGCAGGCCGTCGATGTTCTCGCGGATCTCCTGCCCCACGTCGGTCTCCCCCACCTGGATGCGGTGCTCGGTGGCCTGGGTGAGGACGGTGGTGGAGAGGATGTCCCGGTCCTGGCGGATGGCCTCCTTCACCCCCTCAAAGGGGCTGTGGGAGACGATGCGCAGCCCGTAGGAGTTGTAGATGAGGGTGTAGCCGGCGATGCCGGTCTTGGGCTGGTAGGCCTGGCAGAAGCCGCCGTCGATGACGATGAGCTTCCCCCCGGCCTTGACCGGGTTCTCCCCGTCCTTGGTCCGCACCGGCACGTGGCCGTTGACGATGTGGCTGCCCGGCCCTCCCAGGCCGAATTCCCGCAGGATCTTCTCGCAGATGTCCGGCCGCTCGTAGAGGAGGTAGTAGGGGTTCTTGGGCTCCTCCCAGGTGCGCGCGTCGTCGCAGAGCAGCCGCTCGAAGGTGGCGATGCGCTCCCGCCCAAAGAGGGGGGAGTTCTTGCCGCACCACAGGTACCAGAGGTAGTCCTTCCCCTGCTGGCGCTGGGGGGAGTGGGGCTGGGCGTAGTAGCCCTGGCGGGCCAACCCCTCGGCGTAGTCGAGAAAGGCCCGGCCCGAGAGCTCCTCCCCCTCGCAGGAGAAGGGGAGGAAGCTGCCGTCCTCTCGCAGGGGGACGCAGCCGTGGAGGAGCAGGTTGTCGTTGAAGCACTTGTAGAGCCCGCCCTTGGCGTAGAGGAACCGGACGTGGCGCTGCAACTTCTCGCTCTGCAAAAAGGAGAATTTCAGCTGTTCCATCACCCGGGCCTCCTCCTCGCTCAGGGCGTAGGGGTCGGCGGGGTCGACGGTGGGGAAGTCGGTGTCCTTGAGGGGGACGTCCCGCCCGTCCAGGCGGACGGTGCCCCGCGCCCGGTCGATCTTGTGCAGCAGCATCCGCTCCCCCATCAAAAAGCCGGGGTTGCGCAGGATGATCTGCCCCTCCAGCTTGAACTGGATGACGGCGATGGCCTTGTGCATGCAGGCCACCCGGTGGATGTCCTTGGGGCTGTAGCCGCGGGTGGCCTCCCCCTTGGGGAGGAAGGCGGCCATGTCCCGGCCGCCGTAGGTCTCGGCGGCGAAGAGGGCCAGGGGCCGCAGGCTGATGCCGTAGCCGTTCTCCACCACCTCCAGGTTGTTGTAGGTGATGGAGTTGTTGAGGACGTTGGCGATGCAGGTGCGGCTGCCGGCGGCGGCCCCCATCCAGAGGACGTCGTGGTTGCCCCACTGGATGTCCACGCAGTGGTGGGCCATCAGCGAGTCCATGACGATGTCGGCCCGGGGGCCCCGGTCGTAGATGTCCCCCACGATGTGCAGCCGGTCGACGATCAGCCGCTTGATGGTGCCGCAGAGGGCGGCGATGAAGGCGTCCCCCCGCTCGATCTCAATGATGGTGGCGATGATGTTCTCGTAGTAGCGGCCCTTGTTGCGCTCGTCGTAGGTGGTGTGCAGCAGCTCGTCGATGATGTACTCAAAATCGGGCGGCAGGGCCTTGCGCACCTTGGAGCGGGTGTACTTGGAGGCCACCAGCCGGCAGACCTCCACCAGCCGCCCCAGGGTGAGGCGGTACCACTCCCCCAACTCCTCCTGGGGGGTCTCCTCTTTGACCTCTTTGAGTTTTTGTTCCGGGTAGTAGATGAGGGTGGCCAGGGCCGCCCGCTGGGCCTGGGAGAGGGTGTTCTGGTAGAGCAGATCCACCTTTTCGCGGATGGCGCCGGAGGCGTTGCCCATGATGTGCAAAAAGGCCTCGTACTCCCCGTGCAGGTCGCTCATAAAGTGCTCGGTCCCCTTGGGCAGGTTGAGGATGGCCTGCAGGTTGATGATCTCGGTAGAGGCTGACTGGATGGTGGGGTACTGGCGGGCCAGCACCTTTAAAAAGCGCAGGTCGTCCAGCACCTGGCGGCGGGTCATGTTCACTTCGCGCCCCCCTCTACAGCCGGGGGAGGGGCAGCCAGGCCAGCACCTTTTGGATGAACTCGTCCCAGAAGGCCCAGTCGTGGACGCCGGGCCCCTCCTCCTCGGTCACGTCAAAGCCCAGGGCCCCCAGAAAGTCGGCAAAGGCGGGGGTGTAGGGGTAGAGAAAGTCCTCGGTGCCGCAGCAGAGGTAGGCGGCGGGCAGGGGGGCGTCGCTCTCGGCCAGCCCCCGGGCCAGGGCGTAGAGGTCGTGCTCGCTCCCCGCCACCGAGTCGAGGTCGCCAAAGGCGGCGGCAACTTGGGCAAAGGCGGGGTCGGCCTTCCACTGGCCGGCCAGGGCCGCCGCGTCCAGCGCCCCCGAGAGGCTGGCGAAGGCGGCGTAGCGCTCGGGCAGGGTGAGGGCCAGCTTGGCCGCCCCGTACCCGCCCATGGAGAGCCCGGCGATGAAATTCTGCTCCCGCCGGGTGGAGAGGCCGAAGGAGGCGCGGCAGAAGCGGGGCACCTCCTCGGCAATGTAGGTGAAGTAGGGGCCGGCGGGGGAGAGGTCGCTGTAAAAGCTGTTCTGGGCCGAGGGCATGACGAGGGCCACCCCCGCCTCGGCGGCGTAGCGCTCAACGCTGGACTCGCGCAGCCAGCTGGTGCAGTCCCCCGAGAGGCCGTGCAGCAGGGTCAACACCGGCAGCCTGTCCTGCACCGGGGCGTAGAGCTGGTCGATGGGGGTCTCCTTGCAGACGTAGTCGGGGGGCGAGGGGAGGCAGACGGTCAGCTCGGTGGGGGTCTGCAGCACCTTGGAGAAAAAATGGCAGTGAAACAGGGACATATGGAACACTCCTTTCCGTTTGGTCGGGGGAACAGTTGCACAAAAGGCAGAGGACACACAGTCCCCTGCCTTTTTGCAAACTCGATCTACTTTTCTTCTGCGTTCGCGCGCTCCAGCCAGATATTGGCGATCTCCAGCGCCCCCCACAGCCCCTTCTTCTCGCTGCTCTTGATGATGCGCTCGATGGGGGAGAGGTTGGTGTCGGTGAGCATGAGGGAGAGCCGCACCTTGTCGGCCATCTCCTCGCCCTGGTAGGTCTGCTTGCTCAAGATCTGCATATACACGATGTATTTATCGTCCATGCTGCCGAAATACAGCTCGTCGCCGCAGCGGGCGAGGGGTTTCCCCTGGTATTTCAGCGCCGTTTGCACCTGTGCCATCCCGGTGACCTCCTTTATTTGTTCTTCACTAGAGATAGGCAACGCGGAGAGCCCTCCCCGCGTTGCCGCACAACTCCCTATTGGGTACTTTTTATCAGTATACCATCGCCCTGCGGGTTTGTAAAGGGAAGGGGCTGTCGGTTCCTGTCGCGGGCGGGTGCATCAACAGCGAAGTTCCCTCGGCCCCGCCAAATGGCCTTGAAAAAAACAGGTCTACAAGGTATCATGAAAAAAAGGGTGCCTTTTAGGCAGAGAGGGCGCACCGGAACAGTGGGAGGGGGAGACAGGTATGAAGGGATTTTATTGGGTCCTGCTCATCGTGGCGGTCTGCTTTTGTGTGGCCGGGCTGATGGGGCATCCCGCGGCATGGGGCGCCGCGGCCCTGTGCTTTTTTGCGGCCGTCATGGCGATCGTCGGACAGCGTAAAAAGCACGGCGACGAGAAATAGACGACCCCCAGTCGGCATTTGGTGAGGAAAAATATGTGAAAAAAGCATTGGCATTTATACTATCGGGCGTAATGGTGTTCTATTTTACAGGATGTCAAAACGGAAATATAGGGGATATGGGCAACAGCAGCAGCCCAGGGGAAAACAGCAGCAGTGAGTCAACTGAAATCACTTGGAATGAGATTTTGGCAGATGGCGTAGACGAAGAAAAGCTGATGGAGGCTGTGGACACAGCAGTCTTGGAACGGGTGGCTGCTCTGTTGCAGGAGCTGACCGGCGAAATAGAGAAAAGGGAGAGAGAAGACCCGGAATTTGCTTTTGGCGCCGGTTGGTACACCTACACGTTGGAGAGCGAGCAATTTCAAGAAGTTTTAGAGATGGGGAACGCAGCGGCAAAACCGCTGTACTTGATCCTGTACAAGAGCCCGCATCAGGGCCTGTACGAGTATATCTGTTGCATGGCATTGGAGAGGATCACCAAAGTGGAAATAGAGGATTGGGAGAGCGCAAAGGATTTCATAGAGCAATTCGGCAGCAAGATCTTGGAGAAGAGCTAGCGCAGGAGGGGCCTGTAAAAATGGGCGCTTCTGTTGGGCCGAATGGCCCACTGCCGGCCCGATGGGCCGGCCTCCGTCCCCCCGTTGCCATGGGGCATTTCCAGCACATAAGGGCAGACAAATAAAGGGACGGGCGCGACTTGTAAAAGTCGCGCCCGTCCCTTGCTCTGTTTGGCTGTTTGGGGGAAAGCCGCCCCTCCCGCGCAGTGGCAGCGCGTTTACACAGCGGGGGAGGGCTTGCCGAGCAGGGCGAGGGGGGGCAATGGGGGGCAATGGGGGGCAATGGAGGGCAAGGGAGGGCAAGGGCAGGCGGTTCAGCCCTTTGGGGGGCGGTTTTGCCGCTCCAAGTCCAGCAGCAGCTTCTTTCTGTCCAGCCCGCCGCCGTAGCCGGTGAGGGTCCCCCCCGCGCCGATGACCCGGTGACAGGGGATGACGATGGGGATGGGGTTGCGGTGGTTGGCCGCCCCCACCGCCCGGCTGGCCTTGGGCCTGCCCACCCGGCCGGCGATCTCCCCGTAGCTGCGGGTCTCGCCGTAGGGGATCTCCTCCAGCGCCCGCCAGACCGCCTGCTGAAAGGGGGTCCCGGCCGGGGCCAGGGGGAGGGAGAACTGCCGCAGCTCGCCTGCGAAATAGCGCTCCAACTGCGCCCAGGCCTCCCGCAGCAGGGGGGTCTCCCCCTCGCGGTAGCCCTCGGGGGGCTGCTGCCCCGCAAAGAGGATCAGGGTGATGGCGCCGTCCTCCTCCCCCACCCCCAGGGGGCCGATGGGGCTCTCTCTCCAACAGATGGTCTTCATAGACACCTCTCCTTTGACAACGTGTTTTGGCGGTACTGCCCCGGCGACAGTCCGACCTGCCGCCGGAAGGCGGCGTAAAAGGCCGACAGGCTGGCAAACCCCACCGCCTGGGAGACCTGTAAAATGGGCGCGTCCCCCTCTTTCAGGGCCCGGCAGGCCGCCTCCACCCGGCGGCGGGCCAGAAAGGCGGCGGGGGTCTCGCCCCGCTGGCGGCGAAAGAGGGCCCGCAGGTGGTCGCCGTTTACCCCCAGGGCCCCCGGCAGCGCGCGCAGCGCGTCGGGCCGGGATAGGTGCTCCTCCAGCCACCCGGCGGCGGCCCGCGCCAACTCCTCCTCCGGCCGGTAGGCGGCCAGGTCGGGGCGGCAGCACTTGCAGGGGCGGTAACCGGCCTCCTCGGCGGCCCGGGCGCTGGGGAAATAGCGGATGTTCTGCCGGCCGGGCAGGCGGGAGCGGCAGGAGGGCCGGCAGTAGATGCCGGTGGTTTTCACCCCGTAGAAAAAGCGCCCGTCCCAGGCGGGGTCGCAGTCCCGCACCGCCCGCCACCTCTCCTCGTCGTCCATCTGCCGCACCCCCTCTCTGCCTCCCAGTGTACCATGTTCCGGCCCAAAAATCTTCCTGTTTGGCGGGAAGAAATTCGGCGGGGCAGAAAAAATGGCGGGGCCGCAAAAGGGCCCCGCCATCGGGCGCGAGGTTACCGCCGCTTTCGGGCGCGGGAGACGGCGACCGCCCCCGCGGCGAGGAGGGCCAGCGCCCCCGCGGCCAGGGGGAGACCGGTGTCGCCGGTCTCGGCCGGCGGCCCCTCGGCAGGGGTAGGGGCGGGCGAAGGGGCGGGGGTCGCTCCCTCGCCCGGCGTCCCTTCCAGGGGGATCCACTGGGGGTAGAGGGTGAGATCCCCCTCCACCCGGTCGGCGGCAAAGTCCCAGGGGAGGGTACAGCCCCCGTCCTGGTACCAGCCGCCAAAGCGGTACCCCTCTTTCACCGGGTCTGCGGGTTGGGGCAGCAGGCTGCCGACTGCGGCCTCGATGTCCGCCAGCCCGGTGCCGGCAAAGCGGACGGTGCAGCGCCCGGGGGCGACCACCTCGTCCCGGTAGACCAGGGTGTAGGTGGAAAAGCGGTCGGTCAGCACGGTGACGGTGGCGGCGCTGCTGTCCACATCCTCCAAAATTTCGGCCGTCCAGCTGCCGTCAGGGGCCTGGTGGGTGCGCAGAACGGCGTGTGTCCGGGCGATGCCGTCGGGCGCTTGGAGGGTGGGGGGAACGGCGAAGGTGAGGGAGATGGGCGCGGCGAGCCGCTCGACCGTCACCACCTCGGTGTCTTCCCCCCGGGTGATGATCTTTTGCAGGGTGAGGCTGTGCTGGTCGGCCAGGGCGTACCCCTGGGCGGCGGTCTCAATGGCCGCCTGCTCCCGGCCGTCGGGGGCGGCGCTGCCGCGCTGCAGGGAGAGGCGGTAGTGGCTGATTTCCCCCGCCTGCAGGGCGGCCGCCTCCTCCTGGCTCATGTTGGAGAGGAGGGCGGCGGGCCGGTTGAGGGCGACGGCGGGGTGGTCCGGTCCCTCCACTGTCACGGTGGAGAGCTGGGCCAGGGCGGCGTTGAGGGCGTCCTGCGCCCCGGCGGAGAGCGCAGTGCCGCCCTTTTTCAGGGCCTCGGTGTGCACCTTGGCGGCGAGGGCGGCCTCCTCCTCCGCGGCCTGCTCTTCGGGGGCGAGATCGCCGTCCAGCGGGGGCAGGGCGTCGATCATCTCCTCGGCCTCCTCCGCCCGCAGGGGGGCAAAGGTGACCTGCAGGGTGTGGGGCCCGCTGATTTGGGGGAAGGTGTAGCGCCCTGTCGCCGCCACCGGGACGCCGTCGGCCAGAACGGCGTCCACCCGGTAGCCGGGGTCGGGGGAGAGGCGGTAGACCGCGTCCTCCCCCCAGAGGATCTCCCCCTCCCGGCTGACAGCGCCGCCCGCCCCCGCCTCGACGGCGATGTCCGGGGCCGGGTGCAGGGTCAGCGCCACCTCGCCGCCCGCGCCCCGGTAGTTGTCGCTGTCGGGCTCAAAGGTCCAGCGGTAGTTGGCGGTGCCGGCCACCGGGGTCTGGCCCTCCTCCCAGGCGATGGCGCCGGGGGTGCTGCCCTCGCCCAGGGCCAGGGTGGGGAGGCCGGACCCCAGCGGGGCGTCCCCGGCGCAGACGGGCAGCACGGTGGCGTCGGCCGGCTGGATGTCGAGGTAGAAGTAGTGGGTCTGGCTCTTGTAGAAGTTGGTCTTGGTGGCGTAGTCGTAGCCGTAGACGGTCACCTGGTACCAGTCGCCGCCGCCGGGGGCGCTGTCGGCCACGTCGACGGCAGTCCAGCAGTTGTCGGCGGACCACCTGTCTTTGTCCTTTTGGTAGTTGTGGACCTTGGTCCACATGCAGTAGAAAAAGACCTCGTCGCCCTTGAGGGGGTGGGAGATGTCGATTTTCAACTCGGCGGGCCGGCCGTCATACACCTTGGAGACCCGGCTGTCGCTGGGGGTCAGCACCGGGTCGGCGTAGCCGCGAACGGGGTAGAGGGTGGCGCCGCTCACCGCGCTGGTGGGGGAGACGGCGCTCCCCCCCTCGGCAAAGCTCCACCGGGTCAGGTAGCCGCTGCCGCCGTCGTCCGCCGGCAGGGCAAAGCTATTGTCCGTCGCCCAGTGGCCGTCTGCGCCCTTGACCAGGTTGAGGGGGCGGCCAAAGAGCCGCTCGAGGGCGGGGGCCGAGCCGTCGGTATAGGAGACGCGCACCGGGTAGCCCAGCAGCTTTTTGGCGTCGGCATAGGTGAGGGATTGGCTGTAGGCGGCGTAGTTCTCCCCGGTGCAGAGGAGGGCGGTCAGCCGGGTGCAGCTGCGAAAGGCGGTGCCGCCGTTTTCCAGAACGACCGCGGGGTCTGTGGGGAGGACGGCGGTGGAGTAATTGGTCCCGTAAAAGGCCTGGGAGCCCAGGAAGGTCAGCCCCTCGGGCAGGACCAGGGTGCCGGTGAGGGCGGTGCAGGACTGAAAGGCCTGGGCGCCGATCTTCTCGAGGGACTTCGGGAGGGCCAGTTCCCCCGACAGACCGGTGCAGCCTGAAAAGGCCGCGTTTTCAATGGCGGTCAGCCCGGCGGGAAAATGCACCCCCGTGAGGCCGGTGTTGTACTTGAAGGCCCCCTGCCCCAGGGTGGTGAGGGCGTCGGGCAGGTCGAGGGAGCCGGTGAACCGGCAGCCCATAAAGGCCTGTTTGCCGATGGTCTCCAGCGAGGCGGGGAGGGCCAGCGGGCCGGTGAGCTCGCTGTGGCTGTCAAAGGCCATCTCCCCGATCTGGACCAGATGGGTCGCCTGGGAGAGGTCCAGCGAGGTGAACCGGCAGTCCTTGTACGAGGGGTGGGTGTTGTTGTAAAAGGCCAGATCGCCGATGGCGGTCACCGGCTTGCCGCCGATGGTTTCGGGGATGGCGATGGCGATGTCCCCCCTCTGCGCCTCGGTGAGGGAGGCGAGGTACCGGTCGTCAAAGCCGGTGACGGCGACCCCGTCCCCCGCCGCCGCCCAGGTGAAGACCGGCCCGGCATAAGGGGCCTCCTCCGCCCAGGTGGAGAGCGACAGGGCGGCCAGCGCCACCAGCAGGGCGAGGGCGACCATCCCCCGCTGTCTCTTTGCAAATCTCACGGTAAAACCCCCTCTTTTTGCCAACTGGCCCCGCAGCAGGGGCGAATGCGGCGACCGGCCGCCGCCATTCCCCGTGCAGAAGACCCTGTGGCTTTGCGCCCCTGCCTGTTTGCAGGGGCGCCCGTTTATTTCCCCTTTGCAAGATGTAAAATTATTTCCCCTTTATGATACATCTCTGTCAGGGCCTTGGCAAGGAAAACAAAAAAGGGGCGCGAACTCCCGAAGGGGGAGTCCGCGTCCCTTTACCGCCGTCCCGGCAGGGGGCGGCGGGCGGATCTCAGATGGCAGAGCGCCTATTCGCCCAGGTAGGATTTGACCAGGGTGCGCAGCAGTTCGTCGCGGTCCAGCTTGCGCACCAGACTGCGGGCGTTGTCGTAGGTGGTGATGTAGGTGGGGTCCTCGGACAGGATGTACCCCACGATCTGGTTGATGGGGTTGTAGCCCTTGTGTTTCAGGGCGTCGTAGACCTGGGTGAGGATGCGGCGGGTCTCGTCCTCCTTGTCCTCATAGATGGAAAAGGTCATGGTTTTGTCCTGCATAGCGATCACCTCTCTTTGTAGGATACACTATCCTGCCCCAAGAATCAAGAAAAATGCCGTCCACATCTGGAAAATATTAGCTGCGCAGGGTGATGCCCAGGGGCTTCAGCGCCGCCAGCACCCGCTCCACGGCCGCGTCGGCGTGCTCGTCCTTGAGGGTCTCGCTGTCCGAGCGGAAGATCAGCTTGTAGGCGACGCTCTTTTTCCCCTCGCCGATCTGCTTGCCGCGGTAGATGTCGAAGAACTCCACCCCTTCCAGCAGGCTGCCGGCGCTCTCGGCGATGGCGCGGGAGATGTCGCCCACCAGCACCGCCTCGTCGCAGACCAGGGCCAGGTCGCGGGTGGTGGCGGGGAACTTGGGCAGCGGCCGGTAGCTGATTTCCCTGCGGGCGTTTTTCAGCAGCCCCGCCAGGGGGATGCGGGCCAGATAGACCTTCTGCTTGATGCCGTAGTTCTGGGCCACGTGGGGGTGGATCTCGCCCAGGGTGCCCGCCTCTTCCCCGCCCAGCAGCAGCTTGGCGCAGCGGCCGGGGTGGAAGGTGGGGTCGCTCTTTTCGGGCAGGAAGACGGCGTCTTTCACCCCTGTGGCCTCCAGCAGGTTCTCCACGACCCCCTTGAGGCGGTAGAAGTCGCTCTCCCCGCCGTACATCCCGACGAGGACGGCCTCGCTCTCGTCGGGCAGGTCGTCGGGGCCGCCCTGTTTGCGGTACTCGGTGGCGATCTCGTACATCTGGCAGCAGAGGTTGCGGTTGGCGTAGTTGCGGGCCAGCACCTCCAACATGGAGGGGATGGCGGTGGTGCGCATGACGCTGGTGTCCTCGCCCAGGGGGTTGCGGATGGTGACGCTGTCGCGCAGGGGGCTCTCGGCGGGCAGGTCGATCTTGTCGTAGTACTTGGGGCTGATGAAGGTGTAGGTGATGATCTCGTTGAGCCCCATCCCCACCAGGGCGCCGCCCACGGCGCGCTTGAATTTCTGCTCCTCGGTCAGCTCGGCCTCGTCGGCGGTCTTGGCCAGGGTGGCGGGGATCTTGTCGTAGCCGTAGATGCGGGCGATCTCCTCGGCCACGTCGGCCTTGTGCTCCACGTCGGCGCGGAAGGTGGGCACCACCACGTCGCCGCCGTCGATGCCAAAGCCCAGGCGGGTCAGGTACTCCTCCATCTCGCTGCGGGGGATGTCGATGCCCAAAAAGCGGTTCATGTAGCCCTCGTCCAGGGCGATCTTCCAGGGCTTCAGCGGGTTTTTGTAGCAGTCGATCACCCCGCCGACCACCTCGCCGCAGCCCAGCTCCTCCACCAGCTGGCAGGCGCGCATCAGGGCGCTCATGCAGGTGTTGGGGTCGAGCCCCTTCTCATAGCGGGCCGAGCTCTCGCTGCGCAGCCCCAGCTTCTTGCTGGTGCGGCGGACCGAGGGGCCCGAGAAGCAGGCGCCCTCGAAGATGACGGTGGTGGTCTCGTCGCTGATGCCCGACTGCTCGCCGCCCATGATGCCGGCGACCACCGAGGGGCCGGCCTCGTCGGCGATGACCAGCATTTCGGGGGTGAGGGTGCGGTCCACGTCGTCCAGGGTGACCAGGTGTTCTCCCTCTCTGGCGGTGCGGACGATGATGTGGTGCCCGGCGACCCGGTCGTAGTCAAAGGCGTGCATGGGGTTGCCGTACTCCAGCATCACATAGTTGGTGATGTCGACGATGTTGGAGATGGGGCGCACCCCGCAGACCCGCAGCCGGTCGCGCATCCACTTGGGGGAGGGGCCGATCTTGACGTTTTTGATCACCCGGGCGGCGTAGCGCAGGCAGAGGTCGCTCTCCACGTCCACCTTCAGGTAGTCGGCGATGTCGCCGCTCTCGCGCTCCACGGTGGGCGCGGGCAGGTGCAGGGGCCGGTCCAGGGTGGCGGCGGTCTCCCGCGCCAGGCCGATCATCGAGAGGCAGTCGGGCCGGTTGGAGGTGATCTCGAACTCCACCGACAGGTCGTCCAGCTCCAGCGCCTTCACAATGTCCTGGCCGACGACGGCGTCGGGCTCCAGCACCATGATGCCGTCCTCGCGCTGGTCCGGGCAGTCGTGGATGGTGAGGCCCAGTTCGGCAAAGGAGCACATCATCCCGTCGGAGATCTCGCCCCGCAGCTCACCCCGCTGGATGTGCACCCCGCCGGGCAGATTGCTGTCGTGCAGGGCCACCGGCACCTTGTCGCCGGGCTTCAGGTTGGCCGCCCCGGTGCAGATCTGCAGGGGCTCGCCCCGGCCCACCTCCACCTGGCAGACCACCAGTTTGTCGGCGCGCGGGTGGGAGGCGATGGAGACTACCTGTCCCACCACCACGTTTTTGATTTCGTCGGCCAGACTGGACCAGCCCTCGACCTTGGAGCCCGAGAGGCTCATGGCCTCGGCGTAGGCGCGGGGGGCGAGGTCGCAGGGGGTGTAGTCCTGCAGCCATTTATAAGAAAGGTTCATACTCGATTCCTCCATCTGTTTGTGTAAGAAAATGGGATGTTGCCGCCCCTTTTGCGCGGGGCGGAGAGACCGCTTGGCGGCTTCTGACCGCCCACCAATTTCCCGGCGGCGCGGCTGCTGTCCTTGAGGTATCGGGGCGTACCGGTCAACCCCTCGGCACTTGTATCCGGCTTTCTCGGCAGCCCTGCCGGTGCATCCGATGCGCTCGGGAGCCAGCCGTTCTCGGGCGCTCCCGCCGTCCACCTGTCTTCCCAGCGTCGCTGCTGTCCCTGGGGCATCGGGGCACCGGTCAGCCCTTCAGCATTTGTATCCGGCTTTCTCACGGCCCTACCGGCGCATCCGATGCGCCCGGACAGCCAGCCCCTTTTGCGCGGCTCTGCACGAATCTGTTTTTCCGGCAGCTCTGCCGCCGAAAAAACTCCTCTCGCGGTCTTCGCGGCGGAGCGAAGGCCGCGCCGGGGGAGTTTGCGAGGGGGACGGCAGTCCCCTTCGCACCCTTTAGAACTGGTTCAAAAACCGCAGGTCGTTGTCGGAGAACAGCCGCAGGTCGTCGATGTTGTAGCGGCGCATGACGATGCGCTCCAGGCCGATGCCGAAGGCGAAGCCGGAGTACTCCTCTGGGTCGATGCCGCAGTTTTCCAGCACCTTGGGGTGCACCATCCCGCAGCCCAGCAGCTCGATCCACCCCTCGCCCTTGCAGAGGCGGCAGCCCTTGCCGTGGCAGGCGAAACACTGGGTGTCCACCTCGGCCGAGGGCTCGGTGAAGGGGAAGTGGTGGGGGCGAAACCGGGTGACGGTGTCGGGCCCGTAGAGCTTTTTGATGAAGGTGTTGAGGGTGCCCTTCAGGTCGGCCATGGTGATGTTTTTGTCCACCACCAGCCCCTCGATCTGGTGAAAGACCGGGGCGTGGGTGGCGTCCACCGCGTCGGAGCGGTAGACCCGCCCGGGGGCGATGATCTTGATGGGGGGCTTCTGCTGCTCCATCACCCGCACCTGCACTGGGGAGGTCTGGGTGCGCAGCAGCACCTTGTCGGTGATGTAGAAGGTGTCCTGGGTGTCCCGGGCCGGGTGGTCGGGGGGGAGGTTGAGGGCCTCAAAGTTGTAGTAGTCGTACTCCACCTCGGGGCCGGTGGCCACCGAGAAGCCCATCCCCAAAAAGATTTCGGTCAGGTCGTCGAGCACCTGGGTCAGGGGGTGTTTTTTGCCCAGTTTGGGCGCCCGCCCGGGGATGGTGACGTCCAGGGACTCGCTCTCCAGCTGGCGGGCCAGCTTCTCGGCCTTCAGCTGGGCGGTCTTCTGAGCGATGGCCTCCTCAATGCCGCCGCGCACCCGGTTGGCCAGCTGGCCGACCACCGGCCGCTCCTCGGCCGAGAGACCGCCCATCTGCTTCAAGATGGCGGTGAGCTCGCCCTTTTTGCCCAGGTATTTGACCCGCAGCTCGTCAAGCCCCTCCTCGGCGGCGGCGATTTGGGCCAGCGCCTCCTCTTCGATCCTCTTCAGTGCCTCTTTCATCTCTGTACTCCTTTTTTGCGGAGGGGCGTGGGCCCCTCCCGTTTTTTGGCCGCTGCCCCGGCCGGGGAACGGGGGAGAAAACAAAACGGCCTTCGCCCCCTGTTATAGGGACGAAGGCCGTGTCAACAGCTTCCGCGGTACCACCCTGATTTTTGCCAATAGAGCAAACACTCTTTTAACCGTAACGGGGCCTGCCGTCCCCGCCTATTGAGACAAGCCGTTCAGCGGGGCCGCTCGGAAGGGAACTTCGCCGCCCGCCCGCCTCGGGCCCTTTTCAGCGGCCGGGCCCTCTCTGTGAGGCGGTCTGTGGACGGTTACTTTCCTTCGTCACTGCGTTTACTGCCCCTACTCTACCACATTTTTTGGGCGGTTTCAACACCCCGCCCGCCGAATTTTTGAAAAGTCAGACAGAATTTGGTATAGTGGGAAAAGATAACGGGCGCGCGGAAGGGGCCCTTGTCGGCCCGTTTACTGGAAACCCGCCTTTGCCCGGGCCGCCGATACACTGTTTGTAAAGAAGGGGAGTTGTGCTGTGCTGCGCTGTGGGGTGGACATCGTCGAGATCGAGCGGGTGCGCCGCTGCCTGGAAAATCCGCGCTTTTTGGCGCGCTGTTTCACCGAGGGGGAGCGGGCGCTGTTGGCGTCGCGCCGCCACCCGGCCGAGACGGCCGCCGGCATCTGGGCGGCCAAGGAGGCCTTTGTCAAGGCCCTGGGCACCGGCTTTCGCGGGGTCGGCTTTCAGGACATCTCGGTGCTAAGAGACCGCCGGGGCAAGCCGGTGCTCTCCCTCTCCCCCCGCGCCCAGGCGCTGGCGGGGGGCGGGGCCATCGACGTGAGCATCAGCCACGACCGGACCCAGGCCGTGGCCTTTGTGGTGATGCTCTAGCCCGCTCCGGCACATGAACGGCCCCCTCTCTGCATAGAAGTAGAGGGAACCAGTTTGTGGGAAAGGCGGGAGAGGCGATGACGCGGACAAAGAGGGGGTGGGCCGCCGCCCTGGCGCTGCTGTGCTGTCTGGGCGGGCTGGCCGGCTGCAAGAAGGACGGGGGAGCGGGGGTGAAAAACCCCACCACCGCCTTTGAAGGGGCCTTTACCTGCGATGTGACGGTGGAGAGCGAGGGCTTTTCCTGCGCCCTCGACCTGGAAAAGACGGCGGAGGGCACCTACCAGTTCACGGTGCAGAGCCCGGAGACCCTCAAGGGGTTGGGCTGCACCATCACCATCGCCGACCTCTCCTTCACCTATGGGGGGCTGCGCATCAACCCCGGCGGGGCGCCGATGCGGGGGACGGCGGTGGCCAACGTCATCAAGACCCTGTTCAAGGCCCAAAACTGCAAGGTCACCGAGAAGAAGGGCCGCATCACCGTGCGGGGAGAGGATGCAAACGGCCCCTACACCCTCACCTTTGACGGGGAGACCCTCGCCCCCCTGGAGATGACCTACGGCGGCGAGGGGGAGCGGGCCAAGACCCGCATCGCGGTGGAGAACTTCAAGGCCGTCTCGTGAGGGGGGCGGTCCCTCTGTCCGGGCCGCCGGTCCTGTTCGCGGCCATTTTTTAGACGCAAAAAGGCGGGGAAAAGCCGGTCGGCCGGCTGCTCCCCGCCTTTTTTTGCGCCCTCCCTTCGGGGGCGGGCGGCAGGGCGGCCCGGCGGCCACACCAAAGCCACTTCCAAAAAATAGAATGGGGTACACCTCCCGTGTTTAAGGGGAGCCGCAGCGGGCCAAACTATGGGTGCAGGCAGCAGCCGCGGACCGCGGCGGGCGACTTTCGCAATTTTCTTTTGGGAGTGTGACAGACGTGAATACCGTCAAGCGCGGGGAGATCTACTACGCCGACTTGAGCCCGGTGGTGGGCTCGGAACAGGGGGGCGTGCGCCCGGTGCTCATCGTCCAAAACGACGTGGGCAACCGCCACAGCCCCACCGTCATCGCCGCAGCCATCACCAGTCAGAAGGACAAAAACCACCTGCCCACCCACATCTCGGTGACCGGGGGGACCTGTGGGCTGGCCAAGAACTCCATCATCCTGTTGGAGCAGGTCAGGACCCTCGACAAGACCCGCCTCAAGGAGCGGATGGGGCAGCTGGATACGGGCGCTATGGATCAAATCGACCACGCCTTGAGCGTCAGCTTTGGTTTGGGGAACCCCCATACATAAAGCGACCTGGGGGCGTGTGACACCGCAAAAAGAGGGGCGGCCGGGAGTATTCCCGGCCGCCCTGTGGCGTTTTGTTGGAGAAGGTGAAGAAAGTTAGAGGAGCTCCATGAGGTACTCCTTAAAGCCCGCCCCGTCCATCTCGGTGACCACCGTGGAGTTGGGGCAGTGCTTTTCGAAGCCGAAGGCGTCGGTGACAAAGCGGCGCTCGATCGGCTCGAAGAGGGTGGCCCCCCGGGTGAAGCGGCCCTTGCAGTCCACCTGGGTGTAGCTGGGGAAGCTGGTCTTGACGAGTTCGGGCCGCAGCAGCGCCGCCATGGCGGCGGCATCGGGCAGGTCGAAGCTGCCCTCGCCGTGCAGTTTGCGCGCCAGGTCGATGGCGGTGCGGTTGCAGTCGACACAGAAGGCGCCGGCTTCGCTGCGGGCGCGAAAGCGGGCGATGTCGCTCTCGTCAAAGCGCATGTCGCCCCAGCAGGCCTCCAGGGTGACCAGGGTGAAGGGGATGCCGGAGGAGAAGACCACCTGGGCGGCCTCGGGGTCGCACATGATGTTGAACTCCGCCCAGACGGTGTGGGGGTTGTGGTAGGGGTGCGCGCCCCCCATGATGGTGATGTGGGGCACCTTGTTCATGGTCTCCGGCTCCTGGAGGATGGCCAGGGCCAGGTTGGTGAGGGGGCCGATGGCCACCAGCTCGATGTCGCCCGCCCCCTCCCGCAGGAGGCGCAGCAGGGCGTCCACGGCGAATTCCGGCGCGGGGCTGTCGGCGGGTCGGCGCAGGGTGCCCAGGTCGCCCATCCCGTCCTGTCCGTGCACCTGGTCGGCGTTTTCATATTCCTCCTGCAGGGGGCGCCGCGCCCCCTTGTAGACCGGCGGGCGATAGGTGCCGGCGTAGTCGATGGACTGCAGGCAGTTGTAGGTGGCCTGTTCCACCTCGATGTTGCCCGAGACGGTGGTGCAGGCCAGCACCCGGACCCCCGGGTCCCGCAGGGCCATGACGATGGCCACCGCGTCGTCGGACCCGGTGTCGGTGTCGAGAATGATTTTTTTCACAGCGCTCTCTCCTCTCTACGCGATCAGCGCGATCATCCACTCTTTGAATTCCGCCGCTTTTAGCCGGTGTACCACCCGACAGTTGAAGGGGGGGAAGGTGGACTTCTTCGAGACGAATTCCACCCGGTCCCGGGGCCGCCGGTCGTTGACGGTGGCCCCGTAGGCCAGTTCGCTCTGGCACTCGATGCGGGTGTAGCTGTCAAATTGCTCGGCCACCAGGTCGGGGCGCAGCAGCACGGCGGCGGCCACCGCGTCGGGCAGGGTGAAGTAGGGCTCGCCGTAGCGGGCGCTGGCCTCGTAGAGGGTGCGGTTGCAGTCCACGCAGAAGTCCCCGCAGCGGGAGCCGGCGGCCTTGATGCGGTCGCAGTCGTCCCGGGTGAGCTTGGCCTCGTCCCGGCAGGCCTCAATGGTGACCATGGTGATGGGAACGCCGAAGGTGAAGACGTAGTCGGCCGCCTCGGCGTCCTCCCAGAGGTTGAATTCGGCCAGGTGGCCGGTGTTCCCCTTGGTGTAGGCCCCGCCCATCAGGGTGATGTGGGTGTAGCCCCGCATGGCCTCGGGGTCTTTCATCATGGCCAGGGCGACGTTGGTCAGGGGCCCCAGGGCCAACAGCTCCACCCCGCCCCTGCGCCCCAGGGCGATCAGGGCGTCCACGGCGTGCTCCTTTTCGGGCAGTCGGGCGCTGGGGACCAGGGTGCCCAGGTCGCCCATCCCGTCCTCCCCGTGCACCCCCTCGGCCGAGATGTGGGGGTGGTAGAGGGGCTTGGCGCACCCCTGGTAGACCGGCGGGGTCTCCCGCTCGGCGTAGTCGATGGTCATCAGGGCGTTTTGGGTGGCCTGCTCGACCCCCACGTTCCCCGCCACGGTGGTGATGGCCAGCACCTCCACCGCGGGGTCGCGCAGCGCCAGCACCAGGGCCACCGCGTCGTCGGAGCCGGTGTCGGTGTCGATCACAATGGGTCTTTTCATCTGCATACTCTCCTCTCTTGCCGCCCAGGGCGGCCGGTTGGGATCCCTTGACAACAGTATAGGGCGGCCGGTAGAATGAAAACAGGTCAATTGACCCGAAGGAGAAAAAGATGCGGGAATTTTTTGAGCGGATGCCGGAAGACCTGAGAGGCGGGCTGCACCGGCGCACCTTTTGCAAGGGGGAGCCGGTGCTGCTGGCGGGGGAGGAGAACCGCTGCATCTACATGGTGGAGCGGGGGACGGCCATGGCCTGGGTGGCGGACGAGAGCGGGGCCACCGCCCTGGTGGACCGCTACGGCGAGGGGGACCTCTTCGGGGAACTGGAGATCTTCTGCGAGGGGCTCAAGACCATCGAGGTGGTGGCCGCCAGCGACTGCACCGTTTTGCAGTTGGACCGGGACTACCTGCTGGAGTGGATGGAGCGGGACTTTGCCCTCACCACCGCCCTCATCCGCCACCTGGCGCAGCAGATGCGCCGGTACGCCGAGAACGCCACCCAGCTGCAGCTCCTGCGCGTCAAGGAGCGGGTGCGCGCCTGCCTGCAGAGCTGGCGGGAGATGGGCCGCCGCGGGGCGATTGACAAACAGGCCCTGGCCGCTCAGGTAAAGGCGCCCATGCGCAGCGTCAACCGGGCCCTGGCCGCCCTGGCAAAAGAGGGGCTGGTGCGGTGCGGCCGGGGGACGGTCACCCTCCTCCCTTTGGGGGGAGAGGGCGGCGAGGGATAGAGATAAAGAGCAGAGGGCCCGGCGGCTTGTCCGGGTCCTCTGTTTTTTTGTGGCGGCATCCCCCGGGCGGCGGGGGTCAAAACAGCGAGAGCTGCTCGGCGCGGGGGGGCTTGTAGGCGCGCACGATCTCCTCCATGGTGTAGAGCAGGCCCCGCCGCTGGCAGGCGGCGGAGAAGACGCCGTAGAGCTCCCTGTGGCGGGGGGAGGCGCACCAGTAGGCGTCGCCGTACAGGTCGCGGTACCGCTCCGCCAGGCCGGGGAAGTGCCGGTCCAGCTGACGGTAGTAGTGGGCGCGCTGGTTTTGCCGCAGGGTGACCCCAAAGGCCGGGTAGACGAACCGGGCCCCCGCGTCCGCCGCCCGGCGCACCAGCTCCACCACCTGGTCCGGGTCGTCCTCCAGCAGGGGGAGCACCGGCATCAGCAGCACCCCGGCAAACACCCCGGCGGCCGACAGCTGTTCCAGCGCCCGCAGCCGCCGGGCGGGGGAGGGGGCGCGGGGCTCCACCCGGGCGGCCAGTCCCTCGTCGGCGGTGGAGAGGGAGAACTTGACGATGACCGGCGCCTGGGCGGAGAGCTCGGCCAGCAGGGCCCGGTCGCGGGTGATCAGGTCGCTCTTGGTGGCGATGGCCGCGCCAAAGCCGTGCCGCAAAAAGAGGCCCAGGGCCTGCCGGGTCAGCCGCTGCCCCTCCTCAAAGGGGTTGTAGCTGTCGCTCATGGCCCCCAGGCTCACCACTCCGGTCTGGCGCTTGGCCGCCAGCTCCTGCCGCAGCAGGGGGATGGCGTTCTCCTTGGCGCGCACCCGGTCGAAGTCGTCGATGCGGTAGCACTCGCTGCGGCTGTCGCAGTAGATGCAGCCGTGGCAGCAGCCCCGGTAGAGGTTGAGGTTGTACTCGGTCCCAAACCAGGCGGGGGAGCGGGTCTTTTGCAGCAGGTGTTTGGCGGGCACGGTCTCCAATGGCGGTTCCTCCTTGCGCGGGACCCGGGGTTGGGCCCGCTCTTTGATATTTACAGGATAGCACAGAAAAGGGGTTGTAGCTGTCGCCCATGGCCCCCAGGCTCACCACCCCGGTCTGCCGCTTGGCCGCCAGCTCCTGCCGCAGCAGGGGGATGGCGTTCTCCTTGGCGCGCACCCGGTCGCAGTCGTCGCTGCGGCTGTCGCAGTAGATGCAGCTGTGGCAGCAGCCCCGGTAGAGGTCGCGGTTACACGCCGCGCCAAACCGGGCGGGGGAGCGGGTCTTTTGCAGCAGGTGTTTGGCGGGCACGGTCTCCAAGGTTGGTTCCCCCTCGCGCAGGGCCCGGGGGGGGGGGCCCGCTCTTTGATATTTACAGGATAGCACAGAAAAGGGGTTGTAGCTGTCGCCCATGGCCCCCAGGCTCACCGCCCCGGTCTGGCGCTTGGCCGCCAGCTCCCGCCGCAGCAGGGGGATGGCGTTCTCCTTGGCGGCGCACCCGGTCGAAGTCGTCGATGCGATAGCACTCGTTGCGGCTGTCGCAGTAGATGCAGCCGTGGCAGCAGCCCCGTTAGAGGTCGCGGTTGTACTCGGTCCCAAACCGGGCGGGGGAGCGGGTCTTTTGCAGCAAATGTTTGGCGGGCACGGTCTCCAAGGTTGGTTCCCCCCCGCGCGGGACCCGGGGGTTGGGCCCGCTCTTTGATATTTACAGGATAGCACAGAAAAGGGGTTGTAGCTGTCGCCCATGACCCCCGGGCTCACCACCCCGGTCTGTCGCTTGGCCGCCAGCTCCCGCAGCAGCAGGGGGGATGGCGTTCTCCTTGGCAGCGCACCCGGTCGCAGTCGTCGCTGCGGCTGTCGCAGTGGCAGCAGCCCCGGTAGAGGTCGAGGTTACACGCCGCGCCAAACCAGGCGGGGGAGCGGGTCTTTTGCAACAGGTGTTTGGCGGGCACGGTCTCCAACGGCGGTTCCCCCTCGCGCGGGGCCCGGGCCGAGGGCCTGTCTTACCCTTGCAGTATCGCACAGAATACCGGCGGCAGTCTGTCCGGTATGGGGGCGCGGCAAAAAAGAAGGGCTGTCGCAGTGCGGCAGCCCCGTTCTCTTCTCTATGAACTTGTCTTGTAAAAATTGTGGGATCGCCCGTGCCAGGGAGTTTTTTGATGGCCACCTCTTTTGGGAGAGGACGGTGTCAAATACCCACATACGGCCGGTATTCGCCTTTTATAAAGCACTGCACGAAAACGCTGGGTCAGGATCGCTCCCTTGCTCGGCGGTTTGGACGCCGGGGGTCAGGTCTTACACAGAAACTTCTCTGCACCGCTGCAGAGGGCCGGTAAAACAAACACTTCAAGGGGCTGGATGTTTGTCGTGCGCAGGATACAAATCGATCGGCGCATTCTCGCGCTTTGGTTCGCTTTGGGGAACTGTGAAGTTACACGCTGGGTGATCGGTCGAGGGTCACCAGGACAAACCGCCGAGGGAACTCACAGAGAAACGAGCAAAGACGCGGCACGGGCAATCACCACAATGCTGTGGGTCAAACTGCTGCACTGGAATCTCCTCCATTCTGTCTGTCATTCTGCTTCCCTATTGCACCTTCAGTATATTCGATTGGCCGCTGGAAGTCCATTTGCATTTTCGTTAAAGTGATTGCCTGGTTTTTGTGCAAGATGGTCGATTTATTTAGAAGGTGTGAACAAACAGAGAAGGGACTGTCAACATTTGGGCTGAAAAGAGGGGCGGGCCGTTTTGGGCCCGCCCCTCTGAGAAGACGGTTATTGGGGTCGATGTCCCGCTCCCTCTGGCGGCGGGCAGGGCCCGGCGGAGGGGCAGCCCCCGCAGCCGCCGCCCTGTCTGCCCGCGCAGCCGGAACAGCCGGCGCAGCCCCCGCCCCGCCGCTTCTGGCGGCGCAGGAAGAGGATGACGGCGGCCACGCAGAGGGCCAGCAGCCCCAGGACCACCCAGTCGGCAACGCTCATAAAAAACACCTCCCAAGAGAAATCAGCGGATGAAGAGACTCCCCACCTGGTAGATCAGCAGGGCGACCACATAGGCCGCGCCGGTCTGGTAGAGGGAGGCCAGCAGCGCCCCGCGGGTGCTGCCCAGCTCCCGCCGCTCGGCGGCGAAGGCGGCCACACAGGGCATGTAGAGGACGGTGAAGGCCAAAAAGGAGAAGGCCGACAGGGGGGTGAAGATGGTCCCCAAGATCTGGCCCAGCTGGGCGCCGCTCTGGGCCCCGGTGAGAACGGTGAGGGTGCTGACCACCGTCTCCTTGGCGGTGATGCCGGTGATCAGGGCGGTGGAGGCCCGCCAGTCCCCAAAGCCCAGGGGGGTGAAGAGGGGGGCGATGAAGGAGCCGATGGAGGCGAGGATGCTGTCGGCGCTGTTTTGCACCGCGTTGAGCCGCCAGTCGAAACTCTGCAAAAACCAGATGATGATGGCCGCCAGGAAGATGATGGTGAAGGCCTTGCGGATGAAGTCCTTGGCCTTTTCCCACATGTGCAGGGCCACGCTCTTGGCCGAGGGGATGCGGTAGGCCGGCAGCTCCATCACAAAGGGGACCGGCTCGCCTTGAAAGAGGGTGCGCTTGAGCAGCAGCCCCGAGAGAACGGCCACCAGGATGCCGGTGAGGTAGAGGGAGATCATCACCAGCGCCCCGTTTTTGGGGAAGAAGGCGGCGGTGATCATGGCGTAGATGGGCAGCTTGGCGCTGCAGGACATGAAGGGGGTGAGGACGATGGTCATCTTCCGGTCCCGCTCGCTGGCCAGGGTGCGGGTGGCCATGATGGCGGGTACCGAGCAGCCGAAGCCGATGAGCATGGGCACGAAGCTGCGGCCGGAGAGGCCGATCTTGCGCAGCAGTTTGTCCATCACAAAGGCCACCCGGGCCATGTAGCCGCTGTCCTCCAGGATGGAGAGGAAGAAGAACAGCAGCACGATGATGGGGAGGAAGGAGAGGACGCTGCCCACCCCCACGCAGACCCCGTCGATGAGGAGGGAGCGCAGCCAGTCGCTGACCCCCACCCGCACCAGCAGGTCGCCAAAGGCGGCGGTGGCGGCGGCGATCCCCTCCTCCAGCAGCCCCTTGAGGGGCTCGCCGATGACCCCGAAGGTCAACCAGAAGATGAAGAACATGATGCCGAAGAAGATGGGGATGCCCAGGTACTTGTGGGTCAGCAGCCGGTCGATCTTTTCAGAGCGGATCTGCTCGTGGGTCTCCTGGTGCTTGATGACGCAGTCGGTGCAGATTTTTTCGATGTAGCTGTAGCGCATGTCTGCCAGGGCGGCCTCCCGGTCGGTGCCCAGGTTGCGCTCCATCTGGTGGATGATGTGGTGGACGATGTGGTACTCCTCCCCGCGCACCCCCAGGGCCTCGTGCATCGGCTTGTCGCCCTCCACCAGCTTGGTGGCGGCGAAGCGCAGCGGGTAGCCGGCGGCCTTGGCCTGGTCCTCGACGATGTGGGCGATGGAGTGGATGGCCTTGTGCACCTCGCCGGTGCAGAAGTCCAGCTTTTCCGGCGGCACCGGGTTTTTGATGACCTTGCGCACCTCGTCGAGCAGGTCGGATATCCCCTCTTTTTTCGAGGCGGAGATGGGCACCACCGGCAGCCCCAGGTGCTCGCTGAGCTTTGGCACGTCGATGGAGTTGCCCGAGGCCCGCACCTCGTCCATCATGTTCAGGGCGATGACCATGGGGATGCGCAGCTCCATCAGCTGCAGCGTCAGGTAGAGGTTGCGCTCGATGTTGGTGGCGTCGACGATGTTGATGATGGCCAGGGGGTTTTCCTTTAAAATAAAGTCCCGGGTCACCACCTCCTCCGAGGTGTAGGGGGAGAGGGAGTAGATGCCCGGCAGGTCCACCAGCACCGCGTCCTTCTGGCGCTTGATGGTGCCCTCCTTCTTCTCCACCGTCACCCCGGGGAAGTTGCCCACGTGCTGGTTGGCGCCGGTGAGGGCGTTGAAGAGGGTGGTCTTGCCGCAGTTCTGGTTGCCCGCCAGGGCCAGCAGGTAGCTCATCTGCCCCACCTCCCCCTGCGGTGCTCCGCCGGTCTGCCGCCGCCTGCCGCCGCCGGTTCGGGGCGGCGCTCGGCGGCGCGGGGGAGGGCGGTTTCCCCCACCCCCTCCACGGCGATGTTGGCCGCCTCCTCCTTGCGGATGGTCAGCACGTAGCTGCGCAAAAACAGCTCGATGGGGTCGCCCATGGGGGCGATCTTGCGCACCGAGACCCGGGTGCCGGGGGTCAGCCCCATGTCCAGCAGCCGGCGGCGGAGGACCCCCTCGCCCCCCACCTGGGTGATGACGCCCCCCTGCCCCGGTGCCACTTTGTCCAATGTCATACCTGCACTTCCCCTCTTCACACGTCACTAAGTTAGTCTCTGCTTACAGCATACTATTGCCTGTCGGCATTGTCAAGAAAAAGGGAAGCTGTCTGTACAATTTTCACAACTTTTTTTGAAAGCGGGCTTGCAAGGGGTTTCCGGGTTGGACAAACGGCGCGGCGGGTGTCATACTTGCAAAAAAGGCCGGCCCCTGCGGCCGGCGAAGGAGGAGTGAAAACGGTGAAACAGGTCTGTTTCAAAAACGCCAACATCGTGGACGTCTTGGAGGGCCGCTGCTTTGCCGGCGACGTGCTGGTGGAGGACGGCAGGATCGCCGCGGTCGGGGAGGTGGGCCCCCTGCCCGAGGGCTGCCAGGTGGTGGAGATGGGCGGCCAGTACCTGGCCCCCGGCGCCTTCAACTGCCACACCCACATCACCATCAGCAGCGACGCCGACATGGGCCTCATCGGCGGCAGCGACGCCCGGCTGACCCTGCTGGCCATCAAGAGCTTGCAGGGCTTTCTCAAGGCGGGGGTCACCTTCATCCGGGACGTGGGCGGCTACTCGGGCATCGACATCCTGCTGCGCGACGAGATCCGCGCCGGGCGGGTGCAGGGGCCGGACATGCTCGCCTGCGGCCGCTGCATCTGCATCACCGGCGGGCACAGCTGGACCCTCTGCGGCCTGCAGGCCGACGGGGCGGAGGAGATGCGCAAGGCCACCCGGGACCAGCTGCGGGCCGGGGCCGACTGGATCAAGGTCATCGCCACCGGCGGCATCATGACCAAGGGGGTGGAGCCCGGCGCCCAGCAGATGGATCTCGAGGAGATGGAGGCCGTGGTCAGAGAGGCCCACAAGTGCGGGGCCAAGGTCTGCTCCCACGCCCAGGGGGCCTCGGGCATCCGCGACTCGGTGCGGGCGGGCATCGACTCCATCGAGCACGGCTGTTACCTGGACGGGGAGACCATCGGCCGGATGGTGGAGCAGGGCACCTGGTTTTGCCCCACCCTGGCGGCCAGCCACTTCATCCTCTACGGCGACAGCCCGGTCAAACAGCCCGACTACGTCATCCGCAAGACCAAAGAGGTCATCGACTCCCACATCCGCTCCTTCAAAGACGCCTACGCCGCCGGGGTCAAGATCTGCATGGGGACCGACGCGGGCACCCCGTCCAACCCGCCGGAAAACAGCTGCAGCGAGTACGTGCTGATGGTGGAAAAGGGCGGCCTCACCCCCCTCGAGGCGCTGCGCATCGGCACCATCGAGTCGGCCAAACTCTGCGGGGTGGAGGACAGCCTGGGCTCCATCACCCCGGGCAAGCGGGCCTGCTTTGCCGTCTACCGGGACGACCCGCTGCAAACCATCGCCACCGTCACCGACAACCGGATGACCATCAAGGACGGGGAGATCGTCTACCGGGCCTAGCGCCGGGGAAAAGCGTCCCTCTCAGGGGGCGGAGCGAGGGGCTCCGCCCCCTTTTTTATACAGGGCGGGGGGTCGACAGGCGGGGGGAGAGAGGACACCCTATGTGTACTTTTTGCGGTCGACCCGCCCGCCATGGGAGAAAGGGAAAAACAGGTGATCGCCCGCCGGGGCATCCAGCCGCCCGGCTGCGCCGCGCTGGGCCGCGTCGCCGTCGATACCCGGAAGACTGGCCAGTTCACAGGGAGCTCAAAAGGGGCCGACCGCTTCGGGCAGAGCTACCTGCTCTCCTGCCCGCTGCGGCAGAGCTACACCTGTGTGGCCCTGCGGGAGAGCCGGCCGGCGGGGGTCATTGTGGGGGCCGACTGCCGCAAGGGCAGGAAGCGGTGGCACGGGGGGACTTCCCTTCGCGCCCTCCGCCACGCCGTCCCCCTCCTCTTCGACCGCTCCTTCCGCAGGGGGAACGGGGAGTGGTCGGGCCACGGCTAGACCCTGGCCGCCCTGCACCGGTCGGTCGGCTGCCCCTTTGGCGCCGAGCTCTCCCTCTTCCCCGTGGACGAGAGCTGCCGCGGCCGGGACATCGGCAACCAGCTCTACCGACATTTGGGGGAGCACTCTGCCGGCGGGGGGATCGAGCGCTTCTGCGCCCACACCGACACCGGCTGCAACCACCGCTTTTGCGGGGCGCAGGGGCTGCAAAAGCTGGCCGAGGCCGCGACCGAATTCTCCTGCGCCGGGGTCGAAAAGGTGACCGCCTTTGTCTGCGGGCAGAAAAAATGGGGTCGCCTGCACAAAATACCCCCTTCTTTTTTGACGAAAGTTGCAATTGGTAAAGCGAAAGGCCTTGACAGGGGACCAGGGCTTTGCTATACTCAATGTAAAGAAAAACACTTTACACGCTGATGGCCCAGTGCCGGGCCTCCGGCGTGTCTTTTTGAGAGGGGGGAGCGGCCCGTGTCCAAAAATTTGGAGATCGCCCTGCTGTGCGACTTTTACGGGGAGCTGCTCACCGAGAAGCAGCGCGACTGCATCGTCCTCTACTACGACCAGGACCTCTCCCTGGGCGAGATCGCCGAGAACACCGGCATCACCCGCCAGGGGGTGCGCGACTCCATCAAGAGGGGGGAGGCCACCCTGCTGGAGATGGAGGAGAAGCTGGGCCTCTGCCGCCGCTACCGCCAGATGTACCAGGGGCTGGAGCGGATCACCCAGGAGGCCAAGAACATCTCGCTGCTCAACGACAACTACAACTCCTCCGCCGAGATCGAGCGGTCGGTCAAGGCGATACTGGAGACCGTCAAAGAGATCGGCGAATAGGGGAAAGGGGGAAACACCGTGGCCTTTGAAGGACTGTCTGAAAAGCTGTCCGCCGCCTTTAAAAAGCTGAAGCAGAAGGGCAAGCTGGGGGAGAAGGACGTCAAGACCGCCATGCGGGAGGTCCGCCTGGCCCTGCTGGAGGCGGACGTCAACTACAAGGTCGCCAAGCAGTTTGTGGACGCGGTGACCGAGCGGGCGGTGGGCGCCGCCGTCTTTGAGAGTTTGACCCCGGCCCAGCAGGTCATCAAGATCGTCCACGAAGAGCTCATCTCCCTCATGGGGGGGGAGGTCAGCCGGCTGCACATCCCCTCCAAGCCGCCCTGCGTCATTATGATGTGCGGCCTGCAGGGCTCGGGCAAGACCACCCACTCGGGCAAGCTGGGCAAGCTGCTCAAAAGCCAGGGGCACCGCCCGCTGCTGGTGGCCTGCGACGTCTACCGCCCGGCGGCCATCAAACAGCTGCAGGTGGTGGGCGAACAGGCCGGGGTCCCGGTCTTTGAGATGGGGCAGGGCGACCCGGTGGAGATCGCCAAAAAGGCCCTGGCCCACGCCAAGGACTACGGCAACGACATCGTCATCCTCGACACCGCCGGCCGGCTGCACATCGACGAGGCCCTGATGGCCGAGTTGGCCGCCATCAAGGCGGCGGTCGGGCCCGACGAGATCTTGCTGGTCATCGACTCCATGACCGGCCAGGACGCCGTCTCGGTGGCCGAGAGCTTCAACCAATTGCTGGAGATCACCGGCGTGGTGCTCACCAAACTCGACGGCGACACCCGGGGCGGCGCGGCCCTCTCGGTCAAGGCGGTCACCGGCAAGCCCATCAAGTTTTCGGGCACCGGCGAGAAGCTGGACGACCTGGAGCCCTTCTACCCCGACCGGATGGCCTCCCGCATCCTGGGGATGGGGGACGTGCTCACCTTCATCGAAAAGGCCCAGACCCAGTTCGACGAAAAGCAGCAAAAGGCCATGGAGGAGAAGTTCCGCAAGAACAAGTTCGATTTGGAGGACATGCTCGTCCAGCTCGACCAGATGCGGAACATGGGCAGCCTGCAGCAGATCGTGAGCATGCTCCCCGGGGGGATCGGAAACAAGCTCAGCGGGGCCGACCTGGACGACCGCCAGATGGACCAGGTGCGGGCCATCATCTGCTCCATGACCCCGGCCGAGCGGGCCAAGCCCAAGCTCATCAACCCCAGCCGCAAGCGGCGCATCGCCGCCGGCAGCGGCACCCGGGTGGAGGACGTCAACCGCCTGCTCAAGCAGTTCGAGACCATGAGCAAGCTGATGAAGCAGTTCAGCCGCCCCGGCAAGCGGCGGCGGATGATGCCCTTTATGTAACCCTTTTGTAACCTCATGTAACCCCTGTGTAACTTTTTTATTGGTAGATTCCGGCCCGGGAGACCGGCCGGTGCTATAAAAGAGCGCGGCCTTGCAGCCGCCGACCCCATTTATTGCACAGCAATAAAGAGAACAACATCATTGGAGGAATTGTATCATGGCAGTAAAAATCAGACTGCGCCGGATGGGCGCCAAGAAAGCCCCCTTTTACCGCATCGTCGTGGCCGACTCCCGCTACCCCCGCGGCGGCCGCTTCATTGAGGAGCTGGGCTACTACGACCCGACCAAAGACCCCAAAGTGGTGAAGATCGACATGGAGAAGGCCCAGAAGTGGATCGCCAACGGCGCCCAGCCCACCGACACCGTCAAGAGCCTGCTCAAACAGCAGAGCGCTGAGTAATTTTGCCCGAGGAGGTCTGTGGCATGGAAGAACTGCTCATCACCCTGGTGACCGGCCTGGTCGAGGACAAGGCCGCCGTCCAGGTGCAGAAGGACGAGCCCAATGAAGAGGGCGTCACCGTCTACCACATCCACGTGGCGGCCGACGACATGGGCCGGGTCATCGGCAAGCAGGGGCGGATCGCCAAAGCCATTCGCACTGTGATGCGGGCGGCCGCTGTTCGCGTCGGCGAAAAGGTCCAGGTGGACATCGACTAGGGAACTTCACACCGTAGGGAAAGCGAGGGCGACTTTGCTTTCCCTACTGCCTTTATGGGGCCGCCTCTGGTGCGGCCGAGGGAGGACGAGATGAAACAGGATTTGGAAGTGGGGAAGATCGTCACCACCCACGGGGTGCGCGGCGAGGTGCGCATTCAGCCCTGGTGCGATTCGCCGGACTTTCTGCTGGGCTTTGAGCGGCTCTTCACCGAGGGCCGGGCCGAGACCCTGCAAATCGAGCGCAGCCGGGTGCACAAAAACGTGGTGGTCTGCAAGTTCGAGGGGATCGACACGGTGGAGCAGGCCACCCGCTACATCGGCAAGGTCCTCTACATGGACCGGGGCGACGTGCAGCTGCCCGAGGGCAGCTTTTTCGTGCAGGACCTGGTGGGCCTGACGGTGAAGGACGCCGACACTGGCGAATGCTACGGCACCCTCTGCGAGGTCAGCCAGACCGGGGCCAACGACGTCTACCACATTGAAAAAGAGGGGCGCGTCACCCTGATCCCCGCCATCAAAGAGGTGGTGCTGACCATCGACCTGGCCGCCGGGGAGATGCGCATCCGCCCGCTGGAGGGGCTGTTTGAATGATGACGATCGACATCGCCACCATCTTCCCCGAGATGGTGATGGCCGTTTTGGGGGAGTCGATCATCGGCCGGGCCATGGCCGACGGGCTGGTGGACATCCGCTGCCACAACATCCGCGACTACACCCTGGACAAGCACGGCCGGGTGGACGACTACCCCTACGGCGGGGGGATGGGGATGGTGATGCAGCCCGAGCCCATCTTCCGCTGCTTTGAGGCGGTCTGCGCCCAGCGGGGGGGCCGGCCCAAGGCGGTCTACATGTCGCCCCAGGGGCGGGTCCTCACCCAGCAGGTGAGCCGGGAGTACGCGGGGGAGGGGTCCCTCTTTGTCCTCTGCGGGCACTACGAGGGGGTGGACCAGCGGGTCCTCGACGAGATCGTCGACGAGGAGATCTCCCTGGGGGACTTTGTCCTCACCGGGGGGGAGATCGCCGCCATGGCCTTTGTGGACTCGGTGGTGCGGCTGTGCCCGGGGGTCCTCTCCAGCGAGGACTGCTTCACCGAGGAGAGCCACTGGAACGGGCTGCTGGAGTACCCCCAGTACACCCGCCCGCCGGTCTGGCAGGGCAGGGAGGTGCCGCCGGTCCTCCTCTCGGGGCACCACGCCAACATCCAGCGCTACCGGCGGGAGGAAGCCCTGCGCAACACCTGGAAAAAGCGCCCCGACATGCTACAAACAGCCCCCCTGGACGGGGCGGACCGGGCCTTTTTAGAGGCCCTGGAAGCGCCCGGCGGGGAGTGGGAGGAGACGGTATGATCGGCACCCTGATCAACGTGGGCACGGTGCTGTTGGGCACCGGCGTCGGCTTCCTCTGCAAAAAGGGGATCCCCCAGCGCATCGAGGACGCGGTGATGAAGACCATGGGGCTGGCGGTCGTCCTCATCGGCCTCACCGGCACCCTGGGCGCCATGGGCCGGGTGGAGGGGGGCGCGGTCTCCTTCGACGGGGGGCTGCTCCTCCTAGTCAGCCTGGTGCTGGGGGTCCTGGCAGGGGAACTGCTGAAGATCGACGACCGGCTGGGCCGGTTCGGCGGCTTTGTGGAGCGCAAACTCAAGATCAAGGGCTTTGCCCAGGGGTTCGTGCCGGCGGCGGTCATCTTCTGCGTGGGGGCCATGGCCATCCTCGGGGCGCTGGAGGAGGGGCTCACCGGCGACTACAGCATCCTCCTGGTCAAGAGCACCCTCGACCTGGTCTCGGCGGCGGTCCTCACCGCCTCCCTGGGGCCCAGCGTGGGCTTTGCCGCCCTGGCGGTCCTCCTCTACCAGGGGGCGCTGACCCTGGGGGCCGGGGCCCTGGCCCCCCTGATGACCGACGCCCTCATGGGGCAGATCTCCATGGTGGGCAACGCCATCATCCTGGTCATCGGCATCAACTTCCTCTTTGGCGAGCGGATCAAAACGGCCAATTTGCTGCCCGCCATCTTTGTACCGCCACTGTACAACCTGCTGATGATGTTTATAAAAATGTAGAAATGTTGTACAAAGCCCGTCGCCGGGAAAGTGGCGGTATTATCGCAAAAGCAGAAAATCCCCTCTAGCTGCTGACAAATCCCATGGGGATTGCTATAATGAGGTCGTTTGAAAATCGCAGTGTATCCAAAATGTCCCGGCACACGGCCGGGGGAAGTCAGCCACACCGCCCCAAGACAAGCGGGGGCAGAATTTACGGACAAGGAGTCTATCGCTATGTTTGTGAAAGATGTTGTTGTAGAAAACCAGGTCGGTCTGCACGCTCGCCCGGCCACCTTCTTTATTCAGAAGGCCAACGAGTTCAAGTCCTCCATCTGGGTCGAGAAGGACGAGCGCCGGGTCAACGCCAAAAGCCTGCTGGGCGTCCTCTCCCTGGGGATCGTGGGGGACACCGCCATCCGCATCCTGGCCGACGGCAGCGACGAGCAGCAGGCCGTTGAGGCCCTGGTGGCCCTGGTGGAGTCTGGCTTTAAAGAGTAGGCATTTGGGATATGCGATCGGGCGCCGCCGGGCCTTTCCGGCTGCGCCTTTTTTGCGTCTTTGCAGAGCGGGAGGAGGAGCGCCATGACACTGGAACAGCTGCGGCAGAAATCCCATCAGCTGCCCCTGGAGCCGGGGGTCTACATCATGAAGGACAAGACCGGCAAGGTCATCTATGTGGGCAAGGCCAAAAAGCTGAAAAACCGGGTTTCCAGCTACTTCATGGCGGTGGAGAGCCACCTGCCCAAGGTCTACCAGATGGTGATGCACGTCAACGACTTCGACTTCATCGTCACCCAGAGCGAGTTCGAGGCCCTGGTGCTGGAGTGCAGCCTCATCAAGCAGTACAGCCCCAAGTACAACATCCTCTTGAAGGACGACAAGGGCTACCACTACATCAAAATCACCCCCGGCGACTGGCCCGACATCCAGGCCGCCAAGCAGAAGATCGACGACGGCAGCACCTACATCGGCCCCTACACCAGCTCCTTCATCGTCACCCAGAGCGTGGAGCTGGCCAAAAAGGCCTTTCTGCTGCCCAGCTGCAAAAAGCGCTTCCCCCAGGACATCGGCCGGGAGCGGCCCTGTCTCAACTACCACATCAAGCAGTGCTGCGGGGTCTGCACCGGCAAGATCAGCCAGGCCCAGTACCGGGAGATGGTGGACCGGGCCATCGCCTACATCACCACCGGGGCCGACAAGATCATCAAAGACCTGCAATCGGAGATGCAGCGATACAGCGAGAACCTGGAATTCGAGAAGGCCGCCGCCGTGCGGGACCAGCTGCAGTCGCTGCAGCGGCTAAACGAGCGGCAGAAGGTGGTCTTTGAGAGCAAGGTGGACATGGACGCCATCGCCCTGGCCAAGGGGGAGGGAAAGGTCTGCGTGGTGGTCCTCAAGTTCCGCCAGGGCCGCCTCTCCGACAAGGACGAGTACCTTTTAAAGGACGACGGCGCCCCCACCGACATCCTCAACGAATTTGTGGCCCGCTACTACACCACCCGCGCCGACCTGCCCAAGGAGGTGCTGCTGGAGCTGGAACTGCCCGACCGCCCCCTCATCGAGCAGCTGCTGAGCGAGCGGCGGGGGAGCAAGGCCGAACTGCTTCTCCCCCAGCGGGGGGAGAAGCTGCGGCTGGTGAAGATGGCCTACGACAACGCGGTCACCGGCATCTCCTACCGCAGCCGCCGCCCGGCGCGGGAGATCGCCGCCCTGGACGAGCTGGCCAAACTGCTGGGGCTGGAAGAACCCCCCGCCTATATCGAGAGTTATGACATCTCCAATCTGGGGGAAAGCTACAAGGTGTGCGGGATGGTGGTCTTCAAGGACGGCCGCCCCTACCGCCGGGCCTACAAGCGCTTCAAGATCCAGACGGTGGTGGGGCAGGACGACTACTCCTCCATGAAAGAGGCCCTCACCCGCCGGCTGACCCGGCTGAAAAACGGCGACGCCGACGAGGGCTTTGCCACCACCCCCGACCTGATCCTCCTCGACGGCGGCAAGGGGCACGTCTCGGCCATCCGCCCCCTGGTGGCCGAGATGGGGCTGCAGATCCCGGTGTTCGGGATGGTCAAGGACCAGAAGCACCGCACCCGGGCCATCGCCCTGGACGGTTCGGAGGTGGCCCTCTCCTCCTTCAAGGCGGCCTTCAAGCTGGTCACCACCATCCAGGACGAGGTGCACCGCTACGCCATCTCCTACCAGCGCAAGCTGCACAAGAACTCGGCCCTCAAGTCGGAGCTGACCAACATCCCCGGGGTGGGGGAAAAGCGGGCCAAACAGCTGCTGGGGGCCTTTCAGTCGCTGGAGGAGATCTCCCTGGCGCCGGTGCAGGTGCTGATGGACCGGGGCAAGCTGCCCAAGAGCGCCGCCCTGGCCGTCTACAACTACTTCAATGGGAAGTAGTGCCAGCCCCTGCAAAGGCTGTCGAAAAAACTTGACAACCCCTTTCCCATTCGGGATAATATGAACAGTAACAGGAGAGAGCGGACCACCGGGCGCGCCCGGGCCGTCCGCACGAGGAATCTGCCATGAGAGTCATTACCGGAACGGCCCGGGGCGTCAAGCTGGAGACGGTCCCCGGGCAGGATGTCCGCCCCACCGCCGACCGGGTGAAGGAGGGGCTGTTCAGCGCCATCCACTTTGAGCTGCCCGGCCGCACCGCCCTCGACCTCTTTGCTGGCTCCGGCCAGCTGGGGATCGAGGCCCTCAGCCGGGGGGCCAGCCTCTGCGTCTTTGTGGACCAGGACCGCCGCAGCCAAGAGGTGATCAAGCGCAACGTCCAGGCCGCCAAGGTGGCCGAGCGGGCCCGCATCCTGCAGGCCGACGCCCTGGCCTACCTGGCCCGCTGCCGGGAGCGCTTTGACTTCGTCTTTGTCGACCCCCCCTACCACTGCGGCCAGTACGGCGAGATCCTCGCCGCCCTGGCGCCGGTGCTGGCCCCCGGCGGCAAGGTGCTGGTGGAGGGCGAGCGGGACCTGCCCTTGGAGGAGAGCTACGGCCTCCTCCTCAAACAGAAGAGCTACCGCTACGGCAAGACGGTCATCTCCCTCTACCAGAAGGGGGAGGAGTAGATGCGCACCGCCCTCTGCCCCGGCAGTTTCGACCCCATCACCAAGGGCCACCTGGACATCATCCTGCGGGCCTCCCGCCTCTTTGACCGGGTGGTGGTGCTGGTCTCGGTCAACCCCGACAAGCGCACCGCCTTCTCGGTGGAGGAGCGGGTGGAGCTGATCCGGGCGGTCACCGGCGACCTGGCAAATGTCGAGGTGGACGCCTACCAGGGGCTGCTGGTGGACTACGCCCGGCAGGTGGGGGCCACCGCCTCCATCCGCGGCCTGCGGGCCGTCAGCGACTTTGAGTACGAATTTCAGATGGCCCTGGCCAACAAAAAGCTCGACCCCCAGCTGGAGACCATCTTCCTCAACACCAATTCCAAGTACATGTACCTCAGTTCCAGCCTGGTCAAGCAGATCGCGGCCTTTGGCGGCGACATCGACGACTTTGTCCCCCAGGCGATCATCGAGCCCATCAAACAGCGGTTGAGTAAAGGAGTGTCAAAATGAACATCGACGAGATTTTGGATTTGCTGGACGAGGCCCTGGAGGATGCCTGGACCCTGCCCCTCTCCGGCGGCCGCCGGGTGGTGGACATTGAGAAGATGCGGGAGCTGACCGACGACATCCGCCTCAACCTGCCGGCCGAGGTGCGCCAGGCCAAGGCCATTGTCAACGACCGGGCCGAGATCATCTCCACCGCCAAGAAGGAGGCGGCCTCCATCGTCAAAAAGGCCGAGGACAAGGCCCGCGCCATCGTCAACCAGGACGACCTGACCAAGGCCGCCCAGCAGAAGGCGGCCGAGATCATCAGCCAGGCCCAGATGCAGGCCCGGGAGATGCGGCAGGCCGCCACCGAGTTTGCCGACAACCTGATGAAGAGCACCGAGCAGTTCCTGGTGGCCTCGATGGAGGAGGTCAAGGAGACCCGCGCCAAGCTGCGGGGCCGCAAGAAATAGCGCCTGTTCTGCCTGCGTTCGCGCCGCGGGGGACCCAATCGGTCCCCCGCGGCGCTTTTTTTGCGGGCCGGGGGCGGTCTGCCGGACCGGCGGGGATGGCGCGGTCGCGCGGAGGAGCGCCCTGCCGGTGCCAACCGCCCCTCCCGCTGTGGTCGGGAGAGGGAGGAGGGGGACGATCGCCCTTTCCGTCTGCGGCAACTTCTGCCGGGGGGCAAACACCCATTTGGAGGGGGAGCCGTCTTTGCTTTTCCAATCCCACCCGCGGGGAAGGGGGTGGAGCGCCGCCGTGCGGAGGGCATCCCGCCGGTGCCGGGCGGTGGCGGTGTGGAGAGGAGAAGGGGGAATCCTCCTCTGAACAGCCGTCTTTGTGCGCTTTTGCGGCAAACCGCTTTTGGGGGAGAAGGCGGTCCAGGGGGAGAAATATGCCCTGTGTTTTCCGGGCGCGCCCAGCCAGGGAAAAAGAGGGGCAGCTCTCGGACGCCCGCGCAGTCCCCTTTCTCCCGGCCAAGGGGACGCTCAATCCTGGCAAAGGGGGCGCTCAATGCCCCTGTTGCCTCTCTAAAAAAGGAGAGACCTCCTCCTCCTCCTCCCACCGGCGACCCCTCCCTCCACTTTCCCCCACCGCCCGAGGGAGAGAGGAAAGGACTGGAAAAGCGCGCACAAAAAAGAGAAGTTGTTCTGTCGTTTTTGTGAAAAACAACCTGAAAAAACGGCGGTTAAGGAAACAATTGGAAATGTAAACATTCCAAAAAAACGAGCCCGGCCCTTGATTTTTGAGGGGACGGGCCCTATAATAGGTTCAAGTGGTGAAAAGTGGTGGAAAAAGGCACGAAACACCACAAAGGGGGTGAGGAGATGCTCATCGGGGAGTACAGCCACAACATCGATCCCAAGGGGCGGATGATCTTTCCGGCCCGGCTGCGGGACGATTTAGGGGTGCGCTTTGTGGTGACCAAGAGCCTGGGCGACGCCTGTCTGGCCGCCTATTCCTACGAAGAGTGGAACCTCCTCGCCGAAAAAATCAAGGGTCTGCCCATGTCCAAGGCCCGGCCCTTCCAGCGCATCCTCTTTGCGGGCGCGGTGGAGTGCGAGCCGGACAAGCAGGGGCGGATCCTCCTGCCCGCGGCCCTGCGGGAATACGCCGGGCTGGAAAAGGACGTGGTGGTGGTCGGCGCCTCCAACCACGCCGAGATCTGGGACAAGTCCCGCTGGGATGCGGAGTGCGCCAAACTCGATTCCGACGACATCGCCGGGATCATGGACGAGCTGGGCTTCTAGCCCGCAGAGGGGGGAGAGAGCCGGTGGAATTTTCCCACAAACCGGTGCTGCTGGGGGAGTGCCTGGAGAACCTGGCCATCGACCCCGCCGGCATCTACCTGGACGGCACGGCCGGCGGCGCCGGCCACTCGCGGGAGATCGCCAAGCGGCTCACGACCGGCCGGCTCATCGCCCTGGACAAGGACCCCGACGCGGTCAAGACCGCCAGCGCGCGGCTGGCCCCCTACCCCTGCGCCCAGGTGGTGCAGGAGGACTTTAAAAACGCCGCCCCCGCCCTGGACGAGCTGGGCATCAAGGCCATCGACGGCGCCCTGCTGGACCTGGGGGTCTCCTCCCACCAGCTGGACACCCCCGAGCGGGGGTTTTCCTACCGGGCGGACGCCCCGCTGGACATGCGGATGAGCCAGTCCGGCCTCTCGGCTTACGACGTGGTCAACGGCTATTCCCCCGAAGAACTGACCCGCATCCTCTTCGCCTACGGCGAGGAGAAGTACGCCCGGCAGATCGCCCGCAAGATCGAGCGGCTCCGGGAACAGCACCCCATTGAAACCACCGCCCAGCTGGTGGAAGCGGTCAAGTCGGCCCTCCCACCCGCGGTGCGGCGAAAAGAGAAAAACCCTGCCCGGCAGACCTTTCAGGCCATCCGCATCGAGGTCAACGGGGAGTTTGAGAGCCTGGCCGCCGGGATGGAGGCCATCTTTGACCGGCTGGCCCCGGGCGGGCGCTTCTGCGTCATCACCTTCCACTCCCTGGAGGACCGGATGGTGAAGCGCCAGTTTGCCAGTTGGACGGTGGGCTGTACCTGCCCGCCCGACTTTCCCGTCTGCGTCTGCGGCAAGAAGCCGCGGGGCAGGCTGATTTACAAGAAACCCATCACCGCCACCCCGGAAGAGCTGGCCGAGAACCCGCGCAGCCACAGCGCCAAGTTGCGGGTCATCGAAAAGCTGCCGGAGGCGGGCGGGCCCATTCCCACAGAGAGAGGATGAAGTGATCGTGCGAAACACCAGCGAGGCGCAGGCCTACGACCTGTCGCTCTTTGAAAACCGGGAGCCCCGGATGCGGGTCATCAAGAACGAGAAGCCCCTGCCCCAGAAAAAGAGCACCCCGGCGGCCAAGATCCTGCTGGCAGCGGTGATCGTCATCCTCGCGGGGATGATGCTCTACTCCCGGGTGCAGTTGGTGGAGCTGGGGGACGACCTGCGGGCGGCCAAGACCGAACTGGAGAGCACCCGGAGCGAGACCACCCGGCTGAACATGCAGGTGGAGAGCAAGATGTCCCTCGCCCACGTGGAGGAATACGCCCAGAACACCCTGGGGCTGGTCAAGGTGGACAACCAGCAGGTCGAGTACGTCAGTCTCAACCAGGAGAACAAGGTCTATGTGGCCAAAAACGACTCCCCGGCCAAGGGCATCCTGGGGACCATCGGCAGCAAAATAAAGGAATACCTGGGCCTTTAATCCAATAGGAATGAGTTGAGAGGGTTGAGAGAAAATCTTGACCCTTTTTTTGGCAAAGGGGGCAGAGAGCTGCACTATGAAACCGACGAAAAAGATGCACATGCGGGTCTATATCATCCTCTTTTTGGTGGTGATCATCGGCTTTGGCACCGTGTTCGGCAGCCTGGTGAATATACAGATCTTCAAGGGGAAGGAGTACCGCGACCTGGCCAGCGAACAGCAGCTGCGCGACACGGTCATCAACCCCACCCGGGGCGACATCACCGACCGCAACGGCAACGTCCTGGCCACCTCCAACACGGTGTGGAACGTCATCCTCTCCCCCAACGACATCAAAGACGACGCCCAGAGGGAACTGATCGCCTCCGGGCTCTCTGCCATTTTAGAGGTCGAGAAGGACGAGATCCTCGAGAAGAGCCACAAGAGCAACTTCCACGAGTACCTCAAGAAAAAGGTGGACAAAGAGACCGTCGACAAGGTGCTCCAGTTTGCCAGCGACAACAAGATTGGCGCCATCTACACCGCCGAGGACACCAAGCGCTACTACCCCTACGGCAACTTCTGCTCCACCGTGCTGGGCTTTGTCGGCAGCGACAACCAGGGCCTGGCCGGGGTCGAGAGCTACTACGACAAATTCCTCACCGGCACCCCGGGGCGGGTGGTCTCGGCCAAGAACGCCCGCGGCACCGAGATGGATTTCGAGTACGAGAAGATCTACGACGCGGTGCAGGGCAACACGGTGGTCCTCACCATCGACGAGGTCATTCAGCACTATCTGGAGAAATACCTCCAGGAGGCGGTGGACGAACACCACGCCTCCGAGCGGGGCGGCGGCATCGTCATGAACGTCAAGACCGGCGAGATCCTCGCCATGGCCACCAAGCCCGACTTTGACCCCAACGAGCCGATGGAGCTCTACGACCCGGCCGCCCAGGAGCGGGTGGCCAATTTGGAGGGGGACGAACTCAAGACCGCCCTCGCCAACGAGCGCTCCCGCCAGTGGCGCAACAAGGTCCTCAACGACCTCTACGAGCCCGGCTCGGTCTTTAAACCCATCACCGCCTCCGCCGCCCTGGAAGAGGGGGTCGTGGACCAGAACAGCAGCTTTTACTGCCCGGGCTACTACATGGTCGCCGGGCGGATGATCAAGTGCGCCAGCTATGCCAAGGGCGGCCACGGGCAGCAGAACTTCATGGAGATCATGAAGAACTCCTGCAACCCCGGCTTCATGATGACCGCCGAAAAGCTGGGGGCGGAGAAGTTCGCCACCTACTTCAAGGCCTTCGGCTTCACCGAAAAGACCGGCATCGACCTGCCCGGCGAGGCGCAGAGCATCTACCACGAGACCTTCAGCGCCGTAGACCTGGCCTCCAGCTCCTTTGGCCAGACCAACTCGGTGACCCCGCTGCAGATGGCCACCGCCATGTGCGCCGTGGTCAACGGCGGGCACCTCTACCAGCCCCACGTGGTCAAGCAGATCCAGGACAAAGACGGCAACGTGGTGGAAAACTACGAGCCCACCGAGGTGCGCCAGGTCATCAGCGAGTCCACCTCCAAGCAGATCGCCGAGATCATGGAACACGTCATCGCCGACCCCAACGCCTCGGGCAAAAACGCCTACGTCAAGGGCTTTCGCATCGGCGGCAAGTCCGGCACCTCCCAGAAGTTGAGCTCCGGGCAGGAGTCGTCCTACGTGGCCTCCTTCCTGGCCTTTGCCCCGGTGGACGACCCCCAGATCCTGGTGCTGATGTTCCTGGATGAGGCCCACTCCTACAGCATCTACGGCTCCTCGCTGGTGGCGCCGTCGGTGGGCAAGCTGATGGCGGACATCCTGCCCTACATCGGCATCGACCCCCAGTACGAGGAGGGGGACGCCGCGGCCATGGTGTCGGCCCCCAAGGTCACCGACAAGACGGTGGAGGCGGCCGAGACCGACCTGCGGGCCAAGGGCTTCAAGTACAACAAGGTCGGGAATGGCGACTCGGTCGTCAAGCAGTACCCGGCGGCCGGCACCGCCATCCCGGCGGGTTCCACCATCACCCTCTACACCGAGGAGGACGCCGAGCAGACCATGACCCGGGTGCCCAACCTGGTGGGGATGTCGGCCTCTACCGTCAACCAGGTGGCCACCAACGCCAAGATCAACATCAAATTTTCCGGCGGCGGCTCGGACAACACCGGCTCGGTCTCGGTGGCCCAGTCGGTGGCCGAGGGGGAGGAAGTGCCCATCGGCACGGTGGTCACGGTGGAATTGCGGGATAAGACCGTCAGCGACGACACCGGCGACTAGCCCCAAAAAAGACGGCCCGCTTTGCATTGGCGGGCAAAATGGAGTATACTATTTACTTTTAGAGGGGCCTTTTCGCCCCCCCAAAGGCCGGCCTCTCCGCCCCCCGCTTGGCGGGGCCGGGCGGGGGCGGCCAGACCCGGAAATCCAAAACGGTTGGAGGCAGTAGCGCAATGGTTTTAGCAGAACTCTTACAGGCGGCGGGGCTGCCCGCCCCGGCCGCTGCCGGCGACGCCCAGGTGGCGTCGGTGGTGTCCAACTCCCGCAAGGCGGTGGAGGGCAGCGTCTTTTGCTGCATCGTCGGCGGCAGCGCCGACGGCCACGACTTTGCCGCCCAGGCGGTGGAGAAGGGGGCGGTCTGCGTGGTGGCCCAGCGGGATCTGGGGCTGCCCTGCCAGCTGCTGGTGGAGGACACCCGCGCGGTCTACGGCGCCCTCTGCGCGGCCTTCAACGGCTTCCCCGCCGACCGGCTGAAGATGATCGCCGTCACCGGCACCAACGGCAAGACCACCGTTACCACCCTCATCAAGCAGGTGCTGGAGTACACCGGCGCCAAGGTGGGGCTCATCGGCACCATTCAAAACGAGATCGGCGAGGTGAAGCTGCCGGCCAAATTCACCACCCCCGAGCCCGACGACCTGCACGGCCTGCTGGCCAACATGTGCCGGGCGGAGTGCGAGTACGCGGTGATGGAGGCCAGCTCCCAGGCGCTGGACCAAAACCGGCTGGCCGGGGTCACCTTTCAGGTGGGGGCCTTCACCAACCTCTCCCAGGACCACCTGGACTACCACGGCACCCTGGAAAACTACTTTCAGGCCAAGGCCAAACTCTTCGCCCAGTGCCGGCGGGCGGTCACCAACCTCGACTGCCCCTACGGCCGCCGCATCCCCCAGCTGACCGACATCCCGGTGCTGACCTGCTCGGCCCAGGGGGAGGCCGATCTGACGGCCAGCGACGTCTGCCAGCGGGCCGACGGGGTCTCCTTCACCCTCTGCTACCGGGGGGAGCGCTGCCCGGTGGACATCAAGATGCCCGGCCTCTTCTCCGTCTACAACGTCCTGAGCGTGGCCGGGGTCTGCCTCTCCCTGGGGCTGCCCCTGGCGGTGGTGGCCAAGGGCCTGTGCCACTGCAAGGGGGTCTACGGCCGGGCGGAGGTGCTCTACAGCGGCGACTTCACCGTCATCTGCGACTTCGCCCACACCCCCGACGCCCTGCAAAACCTGCTGGAGACCATCAAGCCCTTTGTCAAGCGGCGGCTGATCGTCCTCTTCGGCTGCGCGGGCAAGCGCGACCGCACCAAGCGCCCCAAGATGGCAAACACGGTGGCCGACTTCGCCGACTTGATGGTCATCTCCTCGGACAATCCCCGGGACGAGGACCCCTATGTGATTTTGGAGGACACCGTCGCCGGGGTACGGGACCGGGGCGTCCCCTACCACCTGGAGGTGGACCGCTACTACGCCATCCGCTGGGCCATCGACGAGGCCGGGCCGGGGGACGTGGTGGTCCTCTGCGGGAAGGGACACGAGAACTACCAGGCCATTGACACCTGCACCGTCTACTTCGACGAGCACGAGATCGTCAAGCGGGCCCTGGAAGAGAGGAGGGAGCGCCCATGAAACCACTGCGCCTGCAGGCCATCGCCGAGGCCATCGGCGCCTTGTACACCGGGGAGCTGACGGTCTCTGACATCAGCAGCGACACCCGCGCCATCGGGGAGGGGAGCCTCTTCGTGGCCATCCGGGGGGAGCGCTTTGACGGCCACGCCTTTGTGGCCCAGGCCTTTGAAAAGGGGGCGGCGGCCGCCGTCCTCTCCGACCCGGCCTTTGCCGTGGAGGGCAGACCCTGCCTGGTCTGCCCCAACACCCTGGACGCCATGATCCAGATCGGCGGGCTCTACCGCCAGCTCTTTGACGTGCGCTGCGTGGGGGTCACCGGCAGCGTGGGCAAGACCACCACCAAGGAGATGCTCTACGCCGCCCTCTCCCCCTTTGGCAAGACCCTCAAGACCGAGGGCAATCAGAACAACGAGATCGGGATGCCCCGCACCCTCTTTGGGCTGACGGACGACACCCGGCTGGCGGTCATCGAGATGGGGATGAGCGGCTTTGGCGAGATCGAGCCCATGACCCGGGCGGTGCGCCCCGAGGTGGCGGTGCTCACCAACATCGGCGTCTCCCACCTGGAGAAGCTGGGCACCCGGGAGAACATCCTCGCCGAGAAATTGAGCATCACCCGGGGGCTGCAGGGGGTGCGCACCCTGGTCCTCAACGAGGACAACGACCTGCTCTCCACCGTGGAGCGGGCCGACGGCGCCCGGCGGATCATCCGCATCTCCCTGTGCGACCGGGACGCCGACATCTGGGCCGACGCCCTCTCTTCCGACACCGACCGCACCCACTTTGTGGTACACTATGCCGATGGCGCGGCCTACCCCGCCTGCATCCCCTGCCTGGGGCAGCACAACGTCTACGACGCCCTGCTGGCCCTGGGGGCGGCCGAGGCCTTTGGCTTTGAGCGGGCGGCGGCGGTGGCGGGGCTGGAGGACTACCAGACCGCCGGCATGCGCCAGCGGGTGAAGAAGCTGGCGGGCATCACCGTCATCGAGGACTGCTACAACGCCAGCCCCGACTCGATGCGGGCCAGCCTCGCCCTGCTGGGGCAGAATTTCAGCGGCGCCCGCAAGGCCGCCGTCCTGGCCGACATGCTGGAGCTGGGCGAGCGCTCCGCCCAGATGCACCGGCAGGTGGGCAGGGACGCGGCGGCCGAGGGGATCGACGCCCTGTTTTGTTACGGGGAGCAGGCCCGGCTGATCGCCGAAGGGGCGAGGGAGGCCGGCTGCAAGGCGGTTTTCTGCTTTGACGAAAAGGACCGGCTGGCCGAGGAGCTCTGCCGCTGGCTGGCCCCCGGGGACTGCGTTTTGGTCAAGGGCAGCCGGGGGATGAAGCTGGAAGAGGTGCTGGAGATCGTCTACGGGGCGATGGAGTGAGCTGATTTGGAATAGAAGCCGGAAAAAACGGGCAAAAAGAGAGGAGAAGGCGGCGCCCTGGGCGCTGCCGGGAGGGAAGCAATGAGTCAACTACCAGTGGTATTGGCGGCGGTGTCCGCCTTTGTCATCACCGCCGTCACCGGGTATTTTTTGATCCCCTTTTTAAAGCGGCTGCACTACGGCCAGACCATCAAGGAGATCGGCCCCACCTGGCACAAGGACAAGGGCGGCACCCCCACCATGGGGGGCATCATGTTTATCATCGGCATCGTGGTGGCCACCGCCCTGGGGGCCTGCACCCTGTTTTGGGGGGATAAGACCGCCCTGCAGACGGTGGGCGCCCAGCAGTGGAGCCGGCTGATCTACGGCATTTTGATGGCCCTGGGCTTTGGGTTCGTCGGCTTTTTGGACGACTACATCTCGGTGGTGAAAAAGCGCAACATGGGGCTGCGGGCGCGGGAGAAGTTCCTGCTGCAGCTGCTCATCGGCGCGGTCTACCTGATGGCCCTCTACTTCTCCGGCAGCCGCTCCACCGCCCTGCGCGTCCCCTTCTTCGGCGCGGTGGAACTGGGTTGGCTCTACTGGCCGGTGGCCCTCTTCATCATTGTGGGCACGGTCAACGCCGTCAACCTCACCGACGGCATCGACGGGCTCTCGGGCTCGGTGACCTTTGTGGTGGCCCTGGGCTTCCTGGTCCTCTCGGGGATCTTGGGCTATGCCGGGTTCACCCTGCTGGCGGCGGCGGTGGCCGGCGGCTGCATCGGCTACCTGCTCTACAACTTCCACCCTGCCAAGGTCTTTATGGGGGACACCGGCTCCCTCTTTTTGGGGGGCATCGTGGTGGCCATGGCCTTTGGCATCGGGCTGCCGGTGGTGCTGGTCTTCACCGGGATCGTCTACATCTGCGAGACCCTCTCGGACATCATCCAGATCGGCTGCTACAAACTGACCCACAAGCGGGTCTTCAAGATGGCCCCCATCCACCACCACTTCGAGATGAGCGGGTGGAGCGAGGTCAAGATCGTGACGGTCTTTTCCCTGGTGGCCCTGGCCGGCTGCGTGCTGGCGGTCTTCTGGGTGCTGGGGATGTGAGGGAAGAGCGGACAGTGTGAGCGGCGGCGTTGCCCGCCGGTGTGAGAAATGGGGTGATCGCGGGTGAAAAAGCGGAATCGGGAACTGCGCAAGCAAATTCGCGAGGAGCGGGGGAGCGGCGGCCAGGCCGTCCGGAAATCCGGCCAGATGGACACCACCTTTTTGGTGTTGGTGCTGGTGCTGGTGGTCTTTGGGCTGGTGATGCTGTTCTCGGCCAGCTACGCCTTTGCCTACTACAACTACGGCAACTCCTTTCACTTCATCCTCCGCCAGGGCATCTTCGCCGTGGGCGGGGTCACCATGATGCTGGCCATCTCCAAGATCGACTACCACATCTACGAGAAGTTCAGTTACATCCTCATCGGCCTCTCGGTGGTGCTCTTGATCGTGGTGCTCTTTATGGAGCCCCTCAACAACGCCCGCCGCTGGATCAACCTGGGCTTCACCACCTTTCAGCCCTCGGAGGTGGCCAAGTTCGCCGTCATCGTCCTCTTTGCCCACCTGATCAACGTCAACTATAAGCGGCTGCAGACCTTCCGCTACGGGGTGCTGCCCTTTATGGCGGTTCTGGCGGTCATCTGCGGGCTGATGGTGCTGGAGCCCCACCTGTCGGGCACCATCCTCATCGTCACCATCGGCTTCACCATGATGTTTGTCGGCGGCACCGGCACCAAGTGGTTCGTCATGGGCGGGGTGGCCATCGTCGGCGCGCTGGCCTTCCTCCTCCTCTTCACCCCGCTGCTGGAACACGCCATCCCCCGGCTGGAGATGTGGCAAAACCCCTTCATCGACAAGCAGGGCGACGGCTGGCAGACGGTGCAGTCGCTGCTGGCCATCGGCTCGGGCGGGGTGTTCGGGCTGGGGCTGGGCAACTCCCGCCAGAAGCACCTCTACGTGCCGGAGCCCCACAACGACTTCATCTTCTCCATCCTCTGCGAGGAGTTGGGGCTGGTGGGGGGGCTGATCGTCATCATCCTCTTCATCCTGCTGGTGGTGCGGGGCTTTGCCATCGCCATGAAGGCCAAGGACAAATTCGGCAGCATGCTGGCGCTGGGGCTGACCTTCCAGGTGGGGCTGCAGGCGCTGCTCAACATCGCCGTGGTCACCAACACCGTGCCCAACACCGGCATCTCCCTGCCCTTCTTCAGCTACGGGGGCACCTCGCTGCTGATGCTGCTGGGGGAGATGGGGATCGTCCTCTCGGTCTCCCGGCACGCCAACATCGAGAAAAAATAGCCGTTTGCCGCGAAAGGGGCGGCGGGCCCCGCTGTCCGGGGCCCGCCCAGCGCCTTTCGCGCTTTGGCATTTTCAAAGGCCCTTTTCACCGGGCCGCGAAAAGCCGCCGTCTGGGGCGGCAGAAAGTGGAGAAAGTGAAGCTATGCGCGTACTCTTAGCGGGCGGCGGCACCGCCGGACACATCAACCCGGCCATCGCCATCGCCAACACCATCAAAAAGCACCACCCCGACGCCGAGATCGCCTTTGTGGGCAACAAGGGCTCGATGGAGGAGCGGCTGGTGGGCAGGGAGGGCTACCCCCTCTACACCATGAAGGTGCTGGGCTTCCGGCGCTCTTTCTCGCCGGGCAACATCGCCCACAACCTGCAGGCCCTGGGCTGCCTGGCGGCCTCGCCCGGCCGCTGCAAAAAGATCCTCAAGGACTTTGCCCCCGACCTGGTGGTGGGCACCGGCGGCTATGTGGCCGGACCCATCCTGCAGGCGGCAGCCAAGCGGGGGATCAAGACGGCCATCCACGAGCAAAACGCCTTCCCCGGCATCACCAACAAGCTGTTGGCCAAAGAGGTGGACAAGGTCCTGCTGGCGGTGCCCGAGGCCCAGCGGTTTTTGCAGCCCAAGGGGGACTGCGTGGTCACCGGCAACCCCATCCGGGAGAGCGTGCTGCTGGCCATGCCCAAGGAGAGCCGGGCCCACTACCAGCTGGAGGGGAAGATCTGCATCCTCTCCTTCGGCGGCAGCCTGGGGGCCCGCCCCCTCAACGAGGTGGTGGCCGACTTGATGGCCTACACCCAGAAGCACTGCCCCAACGTCTGCCACATCCACGCCTACGGTGGGAGCGGGCGGGACGCCTTTGTCGCCCGGCTGCGGGCGGGCGGGGTCGAACTGCCCCGGCCGGGGCTGGACTGCCGGGAGTACATAGAGGACATGGACCGCTGCCTGGCGGCGGCGGACATCGTCATCTCCCGGGCAGGGGCCATCACCCTCTCGGAGATCGAGGCGGCGGGGAAGGCGGCCATCCTCATCCCCTCCCCCTACGTGGCCGAGAACCACCAGTTCAAAAACGCCCAGGTGCTGGAGCGGGCGGGCGCCGCCGCCATCATTGAGGAGAAGGACCTGACCGGCCCGGCCCTCATCGCCAAGGTGCGCTCCCTCATCGAGCACCCCGAGACCATCGAGGCCTGGGGCCGGGCCAGCAGCAAGCTGGCCATTGTCGACGCAAACGAGCGCATCTACCGGGAGCTGGCGGAGCTGCTGGCCCGGTAGCATCCCGCCTGCCGTTTTTGCCCCGCTTTTTGCGAAAATAGGCCGCCCAAACGGCGAAATCACACAAAATCCACCCCGGGCATACCCTGGTGCATACCCCCTGCAAGAGGGGGACAGCACTGGCGGAAAGGGATGGTTTTGTGGCGATGTACCGATTGGAAGGGGGCCGTCCCCTGCGGGGAGAACTGGCCGTGCAAGGGTCTAAAAACAGCTGTCTGCCCATCTTGGCGGCGGCCCTTCTGGTGGGGGGAAAGGTGGTCCTCCACCGCTGTCCCGACCTGGCGGACACCCGCAGCATGGCGGCGATCCTCGAGTACCTGGGCTGCCGGGTCCTGCGGTCGGGAGGGGAGTGGGAGGTGGACACCTCCTGCGCCTACTACCGGCCCCTCCCCGCGGCGCTCACCCATTCGCTGCGCTCCTCCTCCATCTTCATGGGGGCGCTGCTGGGCCGCTTTGGCCGGGTGAAGGCCGCCTATCCCGGCGGGTGCGACCTGGGCCGCCGCCCGCTGGACTACCACCTCTCCGGTTTTGAGCGGCTGGGGGCGGTCTGCCGGGCAAACGGCTCCATTGAAATCGAGGGGCCGCGGCTGGCCGGGGCGGTCATCGAGCTGCCCTTCCCCAGCGTGGGGGCCACCCAAAACCTGCTGCTGGCGGCGGTGGCCGCCCAGGGGGAGACGGTCTTGCGCGGCGCGGCGCGGGAGCCGGAGGTGGTGGACCTGATCCAGTTCCTCACCGCCTGTGGGGCCCAGATCGCGGGGATGGGGACCGGGGAGCTGAAGATCCAGGGGGGGCGCCCCCTCCACGGCTGCGAGTACACGGTGATGGTGGACCGCATCGCCGCCGCCACCTACCTCTGCATGGGCGCCCTCTGCGGGGGGGAGATCGCCCTCACCAACACCACCCCCATGACCCTCTACAACATCCTCCCCCTCTTTCAGAAGATGGGCTGCGAGCTGGCCCTGCGCTACGACCGGGTGGGCCTGCGCTCCACGGGGGAGCTGCGGGGGCTGGGCGGGCTGGTGACCGCACCCCACCCGGGGCTGCCCACCGACATCCAGCCCCTGCTGACGGCGGTGCTGGCCGCCGCCCAGGGAGAGACCGAAATGAGAGAGACGGTCTTTGAAAACCGCTTTGCCTACCTGCCCCAGCTGCGCAAGCTGGGCGCCGAGGTGGAGCTCAAGAGCCCGAGGCTGGCCCGCATCCCCGGCGGCAGCCGCTACACCGGCGGGCGGGCCGAGGCGGTGGACCTGCGGGGGGGCGCGGCCCTCTGCATCGCCGCCCTGCGGGCAGGGCAGAGCGAGATCGGCGGCATCGAACACATCCTGCGGGGATATGAACAGTTGGACAGAGCCGTCCAGGCACTGGGCGGACGGATGGAAAAGGTTTAGCAGATGAAAAAGAAGCCAAAAAAACAGGTCAAAAAACAGGCACAGCGCCGGGACATCCCGCGCACCCACAACACCGGGTACACCGAAGAGGGCTTTTACCGGGCCGTCGCCATGACCCAGGAGGAGTTGGAGGAGCGGGAGCGGATCAAGCGGACGATCGCCCAAAAGCGGCAGAAGCGGCGCCGCAAAAAGGCGGCGTTCCGCTTTTTCCTGCTGTTTTGCTGCCTGCTGGTGGTGGGGGCGACGGTGGCCGTCTCCATCTTCTTCAAAATCGACACCATCCGCTTTGAGGGGGAGATCACCGCCTACAGCGCCCAGCAGATCGAGGGCGGCTGCCCGGTGAGCGTTGGGGAAAACCTCTTTCGCTTCAAGGCGGGGGAGGTGCAGGAGGCCCTCTACCGCAAGTTCCCCCTCCTCGACGACATCCAGGTGGGGCGCACCCTCCCCACCACCGTGACCATCACCGCCAAGGACGCGGTGGCCCGCACCGCCGTCAAGCAGGAGGGGGGCGGCTACACCCTCCTCTCCGAGTCGGGGCGGATCATGGCCCAAAACCAGGCCTCCCTGCCCGAGGGGGTCTATGTCATCTCCGGGGTCAAGGCCAAGCAGGGCGAGCTGGGGGAGACGCTGCAGTTTGACGACCCGGACAAGCTCCCCCTGCTGGAGGGCATCCACCAGGCGGTGAGCGCGGTGGGGCTGGAAGGGCTGCAGTCGGTGGACCTCAGCGACACCCAGAACATCTCCCTGCGGGTCGGAAAGTACTTCCTGGTCAAGCTGGGGTCGGACTATCAGCTGGAGTACAAGCTGCAGCTGGTGCGCGAGATCATTGTGCAAAAGGACCTCTCGCCCGAGCCCACCATCCTCGACGCCTCCATCCCCGGCAAGGTGACGGCCAAGACCGGCACCGCCGCCGTGCAGGCGCTGGAGGCGGCCAACGGCGCGGCCGGGGGAGAGCAGCAGCCGCCCGCCGAGGAGCCGGCCCCCGAGGGCGGGGAGGAGGCCCCGCAAGAGGGGGAGACCCCCGCCCAACAGCCGGAGGACGCCGGCGAGGGGGACGGGGGGGCCGCCCAGTGACAGGGGTGGCAAAAGAGACGAAAACCGGCGGCGAGCAGCCCGGTTTCCTGTGTGAAAGTGTAAAAAACCCTTGCTATTTTTCGTGACATCTGTTAAATTTAAGAGTAGGTAAACATTTTTTTGAAAATGCCGTCACGGCGGAGATGAAAACCCTTTCACCCCGCGCTGTGCCTTGTGATACAAACATTTTAGGGGGACGAAAACAGTGAGCTTTATTCTCGATGACGATTTCGACCAGGTCGCTTCCATCCGCGTAGTTGGCGTGGGCGGCGGCGGCGGCAACGCCGTCAACCGGATGATCAACGACGGGATGAAGGGCGTGGAATTTATCTCTGTCAACACCGACCGCCAGGCCCTCAACCGCTCGGTGGCCACCCAGAAGATCCAGATCGGCGACAAGCTGACCCAGGGCCGCGGCGCCGGCGGCTTCCCCGAAAAGGGGCAGAAGGCGGCCGAGGAGAGCCGCGAGACCATCGCCTCCGCCCTCAAGGGCACCCAGATGGTGTTCATCGCCGCCGGGATGGGCGGCGGCACCGGCACCGGCGCGGCGCCGGTGGTGGCCGAAGTGGCAAAAGAGCAGGGCATCCTCACGGTGGGCATCGTCACCAAGCCCTTCCCCTTTGAGGGCAAGCGGCGGATGGAGCAGGCCGAAGAGGGGATCGCCGCCCTGCGTGAGCACGTCGACTCGCTGGTGGTCATCCCCAACGAGCGGCTCAGCCTCATCTCCGAGACCCCCATCACCCTCATCAACGCCTTTGCGGCGGCGGACAACGTCCTCAAACAGGGCGTGCAGTCCATCACCGACCTGATCAATGTCCCCGGCCTGGTCAACCTGGACTTCGCCGACGTCACCACCGTCATGAAGGACGCGGGGCTCGCCCACATGGGCGTCGGCCGCGCCAGCGGGAAGGACAAGGCTGTCGACGCGGCGGCTGCCGCCATCTCCAGCCCCCTGCTGGAGACCTCGATCTCCGGGGCCAAGGGGGTCATCATCAACATCACCGCCTCCCCCGACATCAGCCTGGACGAGGTGTCCATCGCCTCCAACGAGATCACCAAGGCCGCCGACCCCAACGCCACCATCATCTGGGGCGCCGCCTTTGACGAGAGCTACCAGGACGAGATGCAGATCACCGTCATCGCCACCGGCTTTGACGAGAAGAACAAGGCCGATTTCGGCATTCCCGACTACACCTTCAAGTCCCGGGACGACTCGATGGAGGAGGACATCGACTCCATCATGAACATCTTCAAAAACAAGGGCAACTGATCGTTGCCCCTGCGAGAGCGGGAACCGGCCCCGAGAGGGAACGGTTCCCTTTTTGCTGCCTGCGAGGGCAATTCGATTGTTTTTTGAGGGCGGGCGTGGTATACTGGCAACATCGAAACCGAGCAGAGGGTGGGTGTCATGGACGGATTGTTTAAGAGCGCGATCGGCGGCTTCCGCAAGGCGGACGTGCTGGCCTATATCGAGCAGCTCAACGCCGAAAACCAAAAGGCCAGCAGCGAGCTGCTGAGCCGCATCGACGAGCTGGAGGGGGAGACCCACACCCTGCGCGACGAAAACGCCGCCCTGCGGGAACGGATCGACAGCCTGGACGGGCTGTTGGAGCAGGAGAGGGAGGGCGCCAAAGAACTGGGGGAAAAGGTGGTCTTTCTCAACTCCCAGATCAACGCCCAGCGGGACAAGCTCAGCCGCAGCGACCTGGAGATCCACGGTCTCCACTCCGAGCGGGACGAGCTGCAGGAGATGGTGCGCCAGTACCAGGAGAAGCTCAAGGGCTATGAGGAGCGCCAGGGCGAGATTTCGGGCGCTCTGGTGGAGGCCAAGCGGATGGCCGCCGACCTGGTGCGCCAGGGCAAGCGCCAGGGCCGGGAGGAGCGGGACCGTGCCCTGGCAGAGCTGGAGTCCCTCTCCCGGGAGATGGGCCAGCTGGGGGACCAGGTGGCCGGGCTGAGCGAGACCCTGCGGGCAGCCGCGGCGCAGATGCAGGGCAACCTTCGCCGGATGGGGGACACCGTCGAACTCTACCAGCTGCGGCTGGAGGAGATGCGCGGCCAGCTCAGCGGCGGCAAGGTCCCCGCCATCGCCCCCGCTGTCGCCCCGCCGCCCCCCAAAGAGGCGATCCCCGCCCCTGCCAAAGGGGAGGAGCCCCCGCCCAAAAAGGCGGCGCCGGTCCAGCCGGAACCGCCCCTCTGCCGGGAGCGTCCCGTCTTGGTGAGCGCCGGCGGCCAGGCGGGCGGGCTGCTCAAGACCATCGCCAAGCTGTTGGGCGGCCGCTGACGGGCAGACGGGGGATGGCTGCAGACCCCTTGAAAATTTGCGCGCGCCAAAGCAATCAAATCGCTCAAACGAGAGATCGCCTCTGGGAGGCGGTCTCTTTTTTTGCGCAAAAGTGTGGCGGCGGCAAATCCTGGGCAGAATAAGGGGGAATGGCCGCCATCCGGCGGCAGAAAAGGCAAAGTGGTGATGAGCGATTGATCCCGATTTTGTTTTTGGGGCCCAGCGGGGACAGGCGGATCCCCCGGGCAGTGGAAAAGCTCCTCTTTCGGGGGGAAGCCCTCCTCTGCCGCAGCGGGCAGACCGCCGTGTTTTCCCGGGAAGGGCGGCTCTACGGCCTGTTTGAGAGCGAGGGCTGGGACGCCCTGCGCTGGCGGCAGGGCCTGGTGGTCATCAAAGAGGGAGCGAGGGATGTCTCCCTCCCGCCCAATGCCCTTGCCGGCGGGTTTGTAGTGCGGCAGGAGGACGCCCCCTGGCTCCACCAGAAGGGGGAGGTGCGGGGGCAGGTCGTCAGCTGCGGCATGTCCCTGCGGGACACCCTGACCTATTCCAGCTGTCAGGACGGCCAGCCGGTGGTGAGCCTGCTGCGGCCCATCCACGGCCCCTTCGGGCGGCTGGCCGACCCCCAGGACCTGCCTCTGCCGCCGGGGATCAGCGGCGGGTACACCCTGTTGGCGGCGGCGGCCGTCTCCCTCTTCCTCGGGCTTCCGCCGTCGCCGAACGCCTTTTAAAATGCAGAAAAAATGAGAAAACATTTCCAGTCATAGTGTTGACGGGCACGGCCATACTACTATTGCAAACGCAAATAACATCTATTTTTAAGGAGTGTATGTACCATGTCTAGCAATAAAATTGTTGTTCCCGAAGCTCGCGAAGCGATGGACAAGTTCAAAATGGAAGCTGCCAACGAGGTTGGCGTGAACCTGAAACAGGGCTACAACGGCGACCTGACCTCCAAGCAGGCCGGTTCCGTGGGCGGCCAGATGGTCAAAAAGATGATCGAGGCTTACGAGAACTCCGCGAAGTAACTTCGACTCTCACTTTTTTCTCTTGCAGGGAGCGCTCCGCCAATCGGCGGGGCGTTTTTCCTGTCGAATAAAAAGGAAGAGGGAGCCATTTTGTCCCCCCGTTTATTTCCAGAAAAAATAAAAAAAGAAATGCGAAAACAGGTTGACTTTTCCCCTTTTTGGGGTATAATAAATACTGCTGACGCCAAGAAAATATTGGGGTATCGCCAAGCGGTAAGGCAACGGACTCTGACTCCGTCATTCCGAAGGTTCGAATCCTTCTACCCCAGCCAAAAAGAGCCACATCGATCGATGTGGCTCTTTTCTTGTTGTAGCTTTGGCGCCCAAAACTCTCGGTTTGGCTGGGGGGGACAAATCGCCTTGGCATAGGCCTTCCTGAAGGGGAGGGCGCCAAAGGCGCAAAGAGAACGGTTTGGGCATAGATGGCGCAAAGTGGTATTCCATATCACCGGTTTACTGGCGTCGGTGCGAGTGTGAAATTTGATGTCCCTCGGGGGGCGGACCCCGTATGGTGCTCAGTGGGATCAGCGCATGCCACCCGTTTTGCTGGCGGTTTTGATTTTAGTGGCCGGCAAGGGCCCTCTGCACCCCAGCGGGAGGGAGGGTCGGCTTCTCTCCCACCGGACAGGTCTTTTGTCCTTTGCCGGTCCGCTGTCATCTGGTATGATAGAGACAAGATCAAATTGTTTGGAGGCGATCCCTGTGACGCGCATTCCCGTACTCATCGACTGCGACCCCGGCGTGGACGACGCCTTTGCCCTGGCCCTCGCCCAGAGCTGCCCCCATTTCGACATCCGGGCCATCACGGCGGTCTACGGCAACATGCCCCTGAAAAAGACCCTCTACAACGCCCGCGCCCTCAACGAGGTGCTGGCCATCGGCGCCCAGGTGGCGGCAGGGGCCAAAGAGCCCTTTTTCAAAAAGTACGACCGGGGCGACGACTACGTGAGCCCGGTCCACGGCAGCACCGGCATCGCCAGTATCCTCCTGCCGGAGGGCCGTCAGCCCTTGGACGAGGACGAGGCCTGCGACGTCATCTACCGCGAGGCGGTGCGGGCAGGGGGCGAGCTGCTCCTCTTTGCCGTCGGCCCCCTGACCAACGTGGCCAAGGCCCTGATGCGCTACCCCGACCTGCCGGGTCTCATCTCCCGCTTCTACATCATGGGCGGCGGCATTGAGATGGGCAACCAGAGCCCCTATGCCGAGGCAAACATCTTTAAAGACCCCACCGCCGCCCGCATTTGCTTTGAAAAGCTGCCCACCCACATGGTGGGGCTCAACGCCACCTGCGACGGCGCCCTGAGCGAGGCGGACCTAAACGAGCTCATCGCCGCCTGCGGCGACGGCCCCAGGGCCGCGCTGCTCAAGGAGCTCTTCGCCTATTCCCGCCACAACGCCTTTGTCAAAGGGCAGGACTCCAACATCATCCACGACGCCATCGCCGTGGCCTGGGCAATGGACGACGCCGTCTGCGGCGGGGAAGAGCGCCGTGTCTGGGTGCGGGACGACGCGGGCGACCGGGACGGCGAGACGGTGGCAGATCCGGTGGGAACGGCTCCCGCCAATGCCCAGGTGGCCATGACCACCGACACCGCCCGCTACAAGGCACTCCTGCTGCAGATGTGCCGGTACTACCGGGAGATGGAGTAGTTTTGCCCGATCCCTGAAAGTCTGCAAAATTTCGATTTGCCCGCCCGTGTGGGGTGCGCCAGTCGTCGGGGCAAAAAAGACCGGCCTTCAGATGATTTCCATCCACCCGCCCGTGTGGGGGTGCGACCAAAAAAAGTGCTGTCCGAATGGACAGCACTTTTTTATAGAGCCGTTTACTTCAGCAGCCCCAACCGGCCCGCCAGGGTGGCGATGGTGCGGCCCAGGGGGAGCTCGTAGAGCTCTTTTTTGGAGAAGCACCGCAGGGCCAGCACCAACACAAAGTAGCAGCCGGCGGCCAGCAGGATGGCCACCAGGGTGCAGACCAGGTTGCTCTTGACCAGCAGGTGCAGCAGGTGGTACCCGCCCCAGGCCACAAGCCCCATGAGGGCGGAGGAGAGGAGGGGGACCAGGAAGATCCTTTTCAGGTTCTGCCGGTGGGGGAGGCGGGCCCGCAAAAACCGCCAGTTGAGCAGGCAGGTGGTCATGGGGAAGGTGATGTTGCCGATGACCAGGGCGTACACCCCCAGGTCGGTGAACCAGAGCAGCCCCAGAATCAGCACCAGGTGGATGGCCAGGGCGATGGCGGAGTGCTTGACCGGGGTGCGCATAAAGCCCAGCCCCTGCAGGATGGCGCTGGTGATGGTGGAGAGGACGTAGAAGACCGCGGCCGAGGACCCCACCTCCAGCAGGCGCACCGCCAGGTCCCGGTAGGTGACCAGGCTGGGGAAGAGCAGGGTGATGATCGGCCGGGCCAACACCGCCAGCCCCACCGCACAGGGCAGGACGATGACCGTGTTGAACTTGATCACCGAGTCGGCCTTGCGGCAGACCTCGCGGTGGTCTCCCAGGGTCTGGGAGGCGACGATGCTGGGGATGACCGAGGCCGCCATGGCCGAGGCGATGGCCACCGGCACGTTGATGAGCAGCACGTACTGGGAGTTGAAGACCCCCTGCAGCGAGCTGACGGCGGTGGCGGCCATCCCCTTGGCCTGCATGATGTTGCCGAAAATCAGGTCGTCGGCGGTGTTCCCCAGCTGGTAGACCGTCTGGCTGAGGATCACCGGGAGGATGGTCAGCAGCAGGATGCGAAAGACCTGGCCGCCGCTCTCCTCCACCTCGGTGCGGTCACGGCGGATCTGGCGCATGACGGTGGGCCGGTAGAGGGCGTAGACGACGACCAGCAGCAGCAGGGCGGTGGCGGCGCCGGCCAGGGTGCCCACCGTGCCCCCCGCCGCCCCGCGCGAAGCGGTCTGCGAGAGGCTGGGGCTGGAGGTGACAAAGGCGTAGGCCGCCCACACGCTCACCACCGCGTTGACGATCTGCTCAAAGATCTGCGAGAGGGCGGTGGGCATCATGGTGCCCCGCCCCTGGAAGAAGCCGCGCAGGGTGCCCACCATCGACATGATGAAGGTGGTGACCGCCAACACCCTCAGGGGGGCGGCCAGCCCGTCCCTGGCGTAGAGGTTTTCCAGCCAGCCGGCGCCGAAGTAGAGGACCAGGGAGACGGCGGTGCTGGTGGCCAGCCCCAACAGGAGGGTCTTTTGAAAGACGTTGTGGGCATTGCGGTACTGCTTTTGGACGATCCGCTGGCTCACCAGCCGAGAGAGGGCCAGCGGCAGGGCGTAGGACGAGAGGGTGAGGGCGATGTTGTAGATGCCGAAGGCCACCGAATAGATGCCGTTTCCGTCTTCCCCCAGGATGTTGGCCATGGGGATGCGGTAGACCATTCCGATGAGGCGGACCAGGATCCCGGCCACCGCCAGGATGGTCCCCTGTACCAGAAAGTTCTGCTTTCGTTTGGATGCCATGGGCTTCCCCCTTTTACCGGCGGCTGGGGCCAGGCAGACTGTCCCCTGGAAAAATGCGGTTTGGCCGCCAAAAGTTCCTATCTAGTTTACCACAAAACGCCGCCCATTTCTCGGGTTTTCTGAAATTCCGAGACCGCGCCTCTGCCGGGCTGCCGGCGAGGGATCACAGGGCGAGGCGCTGCCCCACATGCAGGGGGAACAGGCGGTCGCCCAACTCCCCCCGCAGCTGGGCAAAGGGCCCTTCCCCGGTGCAGTGGCAGGTGTAGTAGCGGGTGTGAGGATAGGCGGCCAGGGCCCGCCCCACCGCCTGCACTTCCGCCGCGTCGGCCGCCTGGCCGCTGCGGGGGCTGGTCAGGTGAAAGCCGCTCACCACCGCGTCCGGGGCCCGGCCCAGGTGCTGGGCACAGCGGGCCACGATATTTTCGATCCCCCGGTGGGCGCAGCCCGAGAGGAGAAGGGCGGTCCCCCCCTCCTGCACCAGCAGGTACTGCTCGTGCAAAAAGGGGTCGGGGCCTAAAACGCCGCCCTCTTCCAGCAGCAGGTTTCGGTTGGTGGAGGGCCAGTGCTCCCGCCGACACAGGTCGGAAAAGAGGAGCAGCCCCTCTGCGGGGCGCTCCTGCGCGCCGGTGAACACCAGCCGGGGGGAGGCGGTGAGGGCGGGGTCGGGCCCGATGGGCCGGCAGCCGTCGCCGGAGCGGGAGAAGAGGGGGGCAAAGCACCCCTCCCGCAGGTAGACGGGGGCGCGGGCGTTGCCCTTTAAAAAGGTGGGCAGCCCGCCGCTGTGGTCGTCGTGCCCGTGGGAGAGAAAGGCCATCTCCACCGACGACAGGTCGATCCCCAACGTCCGGGCGTTTTTCCAGAAGAGGCCGCTGGCCCCCATGTCGAAGAGGAGGCGTCGGCCGCCGGCCTCCAAATAGATGCTCAAGCCGTGTTCAGCGCCCAAAAACGGGCTGTCTGAGCGGTTTTCCGACAGGACGGTGAGGAGCATTGCCAACCTCCCTTTCTGCGCCTCTGGGGCGAGTTGTGGGCCGGGCCGCCACTACTGGCGCTGTGCGCCGTCCAGGGCGGCCAACCGCTGCTGCTCCAACTTGGCGGCCTTGAGCAGGAAGCGGTAGACGGGGGCCAGTTGGAGCAGCTCCCCCTCCAAAAAGGCCGCCAACCGGTCGGAGAAGAGCAGCTCAAAGTCCTTGCTGAAGGCGTTGAAGCCGATGTTGCGGCGCTCCAGCCACTGGCGCTCCGCGGCCGGGCGGTCGGGGTAGTGGGGGCGCTTGTAGAAATCGCCGTCCATCTCGTACTGTTTGCACTTGGCGAGGGATCTCTGCGCCCGGCGGTAGTCGGGGGCGCCCTCCAAAATCAGGCCGCGCAGGGTATTCATATACCCGGTGGAGGCGGCGTAGAACCCGCAGCCGTAGCCAAAGCCGCTCCCCGACAGGTCGAAGTAGAAGCCGGGGTAGTCGGTCCCGTGCATCCGCCCGCCCCGCTTGAAGATGATCCACATGTTGTCCCGGTAGAGGGAGGGGTCGTGGGTGTAGCGGGTGTCCCGCCAGATGCGGCAGATGGTGCGGTCCACCTTGGGCTCACACCCCAGCTCCCCGTCGATGGAGAGCATGCTGGGGGTCAGGGCCACCACCAGTTGGCGCAGCGGCTCCAGAACGCTCTTGCGGTAGCGGTCGTGGTGCTCGGCAAACCACTCCCGGCTGTCGTGCATTCGGTTTTCAAATAAGAAGTCCAGGGTGTCAGCGGAAAAGGGCATAAAAAAGACCTCCTGCTCTGCGGACCGCCCGGCGGCCGCACGATTTCACAGCAACAGGATACCACGAATCGGGGAAAAAGTCGAATGTTGGGGCCTGGTTCCCCCTCTCTTTGGCAGGGGACGGCAAAAAGCCCCCGGCCGGGCGGGCCGAGGGCTTTGCAGCGGGTTTTGTCAGCGGACCTTTAGGTCCCTCATGGCGATGGCCTCGATGAAGAGGGTCACCCCGCCCACCAGCAGGTAGCCGGCCACCAGGTAGTTGAGCACCAGGGCGGAGAAGAGGGGCAGCAGGAGGAAGGAGAGGGCGGCCAGGAGGTTCAGCACCCCGCTGACCACCACCCAGCCGTAGCCGGACACCCCGAAGTAGCCCAGCTTGCTGGAGAAGGAGAGCTTGTTGATCCCGAAGACCAGCATCAAGCCCCCCAGGAGGAAGGCGAAGGTGGAGAGGGTGGCTTCGGTGGGGGAGGCGAGGAGCAGCACCCCGATGAGGAGGTTGAGGACGCTGCTGACCAGCCCGCCGGCCTCCCGCAGGAAGGGGGGCGCGCAGAAGTAGTCGATGAGCTGATAGACCCCCAGGGCGAGGATGAGGATGGCGGCCAGGGCGCCCATCACCCCGGCGCTCTGCACCGGGAAAAATGCGCAGAGGAGGGCGCAGACCACCAGCAGGATGCTGATGATGAAACTGGCGATGCGGACCGAGCGCAGCTTGCGGTTCCACCCCTCTACCAGGGCGTTGGTGTAGTCAAAGTCAGCGTCTATTCGGATCAAAGCGATCCTCCCCTTTCTGTTTCGTCTGACTGCCGGGGGCGGTGCCCCCTTGACACCTCTATTGTAGCGCCTGGCGGGGGAGATGAACATAGACAGAGGGGGCAAAGTGTCCAAAGTTTGGACAGGCGGGGGAAGGTGTCCAGACAAGAAAACAGGCGGCCGCCCCCTGGGCAGCCGCCTGTTTGACGGGTCAGTGTCGCGCCTGTTTTTTCTGTGCCAGGGAGGCGAGGATGTACTTTCCGCCCGCCTCGGCGCTGTGGCCGATGTTGTAGACGGTCTCCTCCACCACGGCGGTGACCTTTTCGCGGTAGTCCTCGGTGTGGGAGAGCAGGTCGCCCACCACTTCGCCGAGGGTGTCCAGCTTGTCCACGTCCACCGACACGCCGATGCGGTCCCGCAGCGAGATGTCCAGCGGCTCCAGGGGGATGCGCTTGTACTCGGCGTTCATCACCTTCATGGGGGTGTTGATGAAGAGCGAGGGCTTTTTGGTGGTAAAGGAGAACTCCTGGGCGATGGCCGACCAGTCGGTGATGATCAGGTCGGCGTCATAGACGGTGCTGTTGGAGGAGAAGTCGGTCTGGATCTCCAGCTCCTGCCCCAGCTTGTCCTGGTACTTTTCGGTGATCCGCTTCATCTTGGCGGGGAAGCGCTTGACATACTCGGGGTGGGGGCGGATGGTCAGGTGATACCCCTTCCCCAACAGCTGCTCCATAATGGGGTCCAGACAGAGGTCGAGCAGGTTGTCCTTCTGCCAAGAGGGGGCGATCAACACCTCTTTGACCGGATTCTCCCGGTGCTCCTGGGCACTGTAGTTTTCCAGCATCGAGTCCAGCAGGCCGTAGCCGGTCTTGACCAGCCGTTTGGCGGGCAGGCCGTACTCCTTTTCAATGGCGCGGATCTCAGCCACGTGGTTGGGTCCATAGCAGAAGATGGTGTCGTAGTGGTCCAGCGCCCCCTCCCGCAGGGTCAGATGGAAGCTGGCCATGGCGTGGTCCAGGTAGAGGTATTCGATGTCTTTGCGCACCAGGGAGCGCTTGATGTAGTAGTTTTCCAAGTCGGGCATGGTCATGACCACCATGTCTGCGTCCATCTTCATCATAAAGGTCATCATGTCCCGGTTGTCGATGAAGTAGGGGCGGATGTGGTCGTTGGAGCTCTGAAAGATCTGGTCGTTCGGGTCGCTGGTGACGTAGTGGATGACGATGTCGGAGTGGGCGGTGATGTAGTCGATGAACCGCTCGAAGTACTTGTAGAAGCCGCTGGACTCCGAGTAGAAGACGAGCTGCTTGTCCGGCTCGGCGAAAAAGCGCTTTTCATCGGCCTTGGAGCGCTCGCGGTTTTCCCTGGCGGCGCGGCGCATGGCGGCCTTCTCCTCTTTGGAGAGCTTGGGCTTGGCGGAGCGGTTTTCGTAGTCGATGTACTTGCGGGGGTTGTAGACCAGGTTGCAGATGTACATGACCGCAATGGCGAGCAGGTTGCCCACGATCCAGTACAGGCCGATCCCGGCGGGCACGACAAAGGCAAAGTAGGTGGAGAAGATCACCAGAAAGATGGTCATCCCCCACTTGCCGAGAAAGCCCTGTTCCCGCTGCAGGACATTGATTTTGTTCTGCACAATGCACATCAGCAGCGCGCTCAACCCGGAGAGGATGGGGATCCAGATCAGGATGGAGAGGTCGGTGATGGACGGGGTCTGGGACAGGTCGAACCCCATGAAGTGCAGGTTGATCTTTGAGACGTTGGCAAAGAGCTGGTCAAACCCCGGAATGGCCCCCTGCAGGGAGGAGAAGGCGTCGGGGGTCTGCTGCATGGCGTTGAGCACCTGCAGCTGGGCGCCCGAGCCGATGTCGGTGATGCCCACGCAGCCAGCCAGCATGGTGATGGTCTCCTGGCTGAGGTGGAAGAGGTGCTGCAGGGGGTTGTAGACCACGTTGATCAGCCCCAGGATGATGGGGATCTGCAGCAGGGTGGGGACCATGCTCACAAAGGGACTGTACTTTTCTTTTTTGAACAGCCGCATCTGCTCCTCGGCCGCCATGTCGGCGTTGCCGGCGCAGTTGACCTTGATCTCCTCCAACTGGGGCTGCAGTTTGACCATCTTGATGGAGTTTTTCTGCGCGCTCAGGGAGATGGGGAACATGACCACCTTGGCCAGCACGGTAAAGAGTATGATCGCCCAGCCGTAGTCCCGCACCAGCCAGTAACAAAAGTACATGATATAGCCTAGGGGGATCCCCAGGACGGTATTGATGATGTCCATCATAAGAAGCTACACATCCTCGTGTCGTAGTAGTCCCCCGCCGGAGGGCGGGGGACAGAGATATGGGCTTACAAAAAGGGGGGAGATCACCCGTGGGGGTATTTGTTGACCGTCTCGCCCACCTTGTGCCAGTTAGAGAACTTTCTGGCGTCGCCTTTGATTTCAAACTCCTCCAGCACATCCTCGGTCTCATTGTTCATCCGATAGTAGAACTTCCGGGTGACATCTGCACCCTCCGGGATGTCGGAGATGGCGCTGCCGTAGTCGGCGTAGTCGATGCCAGCCTGTTGCAACACAGTGGCCTCGAAATTGGCGAGGGAAGTGGGGGCGTCCGAATTGGCCAGCGGAGTGCCGGAGCTGCCGCTGGGCTTGTAGAACAGACCGGTGGTCTTGTACATGTCCAGCCGCATCCAATCGCCCGATTTCCCGTGGTCGCCGGTGATGATGATGGTGGCGTCGTCGTAGAGCCCCAGCTTTTTGAGCTGATCCATGTACTCAAAGGCGATTTTAAAGGCGCCTTTGGTCTGCTGGAGCAGGGAGGTCTGGTCCTCTGGGACGTACTCGACCTTTTCATTGTAGATGGGGTCGTGGCAGCCGTGCAGGTGGTAGAAGGCAAAGTTGTTCTGGGTGTTTTGCACCGTCAACCCCTCTGCTTTTAGCCCCTTGTAGAAGGCTACGTCGTCGGTTTTGTAGGCGCCGATCTCCGCATTTGCCTCCACGTAGTCGTTGAACACGCTGGTGGGCATCCAGAAGCTGGGCTTTAGGGCGTGCGGCGCATACCGATAGGCAGAGAGGACCGCCATCCTCCGCATGAGGGGAAGGGTCTGCGCAGTCATCTCGCCAGCGTCGATGTTGTCGACCTGGCCGTCCAGCTGCTCGATGTTGGAGTAGGTATACCCCTTTTCGATATATAGTTTTGTGGTAAAATTGTTTTCTTTGAGGGTGGGCAGGAAGGTGGCATTTCCCCACGCCTCGTCAAAGTACTCGCTGGCGGGCTCCTGATAGAAGGAGGGTTTGCCGGTGAGCATTGTGGTCACGGAGGGGAAGGTGCGGCCGTACTGCGAAGTGTTGTTGCCGTAGTAGGTGAAGCCGTCCATCCCGTCGAAAAATGTCGGGTCATCTTTGCGGACAGCATCCACGTATTTTCCGTCCAACCGGTCGAGGATGATGACGATGACATTCTTCTGGGAAGAGACCTCATAGAGTCCCCGGGTGGAGAGGTAGCGGTTGGCACTCTTCTGCTCCAATACCCCGCTGGTAAAGACAGAGGTCGTAAGCCCCACCAGCTGCATCCCGATGAGCAGCACCGGCACAAAGACGGTGGCGCTCCGCCAGATTTTCTGGCTGAAATACCGCAGGACCAGGGGGGCGCAGACGATGGCCACCCACAACAGGGCGTTGAGCAGACTGTGGACGGCGTAGTCCTCCCAGGCGATGCGGTCGCCGGTGAGCTGCCCCAGGTTCAGATTTAAAAAGTTCCCCTGCAAATACCCGGCCAGCAAGACTCCAAGGCCCAGAGAGAGGGCGACGTCAAAGAGTTTTCCCCGCAACAGCAGCAGGATGGCGGCGAGCGCCGCAAAACAGAGGAGTCCGGCCAGCAAAACCGGCAGCAGAATATCCTTTAAGAGAAAGGGGAAGATATCGCTATTTCCCACATAGAGGTCCAAGATGCCAAAGACAACAAAGGTAAACGAGATGGCGCCGCTGACCAGCAGAGCGGGGGGAAGGCGCTTTTTCAGGGGCCGATCATCGCGCACCAGGGCAGACCATCTTCCCGATTTCATCGGATGGCGTCCTCCTCGTCCAATTTGATCTCAACGACCCCGTCCTCTTCGGTCATGTCCTGCGCAAAGGCGGACTGCCCCGCGACAGCCTGACTGGCCGACTCTGTTTCCTCGGCGCCGGTCTGGGCTTTCAGCTGTTGCTCCACCTTTTTCATCTTCCGATTTAAGAAGAACAGGCGGATTTTTTTCCAGAAAATACCCACCGATACACTCAAGGTGATGACCAATCCCGCAATGACCTGGATGATGTAAGAGGTGGCCGCCGGGTCAATGTACAAAAGCATAATGATAACTCCTCCGCTTTCCTGATTTTTACAAAAACCTGCAAAGTTTGCAAAACTTTTTGTATTATAGCATAAATTATCGCTCTTGTAAATTTGAACGAAAAACTGTGTCGAGACAGCTCGATTCTTTTTAAAATGAGATTGCTTCTTTTGTAGCATTTAGACAGTTTTTTAGATGAAAGAAAAGGTATAATTTTCCAGTCCGTTGACGAAAAAAGCCGTGTAAAAGGGCCTGCTTCCCTCTCTTTCCCCAAGAGGCAGATCGCAGAGGGAAAGGCGCCAATTTGCCATTCGGCGAACAGGCAAATATCTGCACACGGGAATCGCTCTGCCGCCACGGGGCTTATTGGCCCTTCTTTCTTGTATGTAGCAGGACCGGTGCGCCTATGGCAAAGGAGATTTTCGACCCATTTATGGCGGTTTGGAGTTGATCGGCGTGCGGCAGCGGTTCGGGTCCTGTGCCGGCGAGGCGGGCGACAAGTTAAAAAGGGGAGAAGTTTTGTGTGCCCTTTAAAAAGGAGTAGAGATGCCAACGGGGAGGAGGCGGCGCGGCGAGACGGTTGGACCTGCGCCGCTGTCGGACAATCGATGTGGCCAGCACTTCGGGTGATGAGGCAACCACCGCCTTTGCAGATGCAAGACAGACTGGCTGTGAGATACAAATAGGCCGCCGGCAGACGCCGGCGGCCTATTTGTGTGTGTAGGGAAAAGGGAGAAGTGTGAGCGGTTAGGGGCGCTGGCCCATGCCGCCTTCCAGGGTGAGGGTCTCGCCGGACATGTACTTGAAGTCGGGGGAGCCGAGCTGCACGCAGACCCGGCCGATGTCCAGCTCGGGGTCGCCGAAGCGGCCCATGGGCACCCCTCTGAGGTTTTTCTCGTAGGCCTCGGGGTAGGAGAGCTTGAAGTTTTCCAGCTGGGCGGTCATGGCCAGGGGGCAGACCACGTTGACGTTGATGTTGTCCTTGCCCCACTCGGTGGCCGCGACGCGGGAGAGGCCGCGGATGCCCTCTTTGGCGGCGGCGTAGGAGCACTGGCCCACGTTGCCGAAGAGGCCGGCGCCGGAGGCGAAGTTGATGACCGAGCCCTGGGTCTCCTTCAGGTAGGGGTAGCACTCCCTCATATAGTAGAAGGTGGCGTAGAGCCCGGAGTAGATGCCCAGGTCAAAGTGGTCCTTGGTCTGCATGGACAGGGGGATGCCCGAGGCCGACGCCTGGGCGTTGTTGATCAGCACGTCGATGCGGCCGAACTCGGCGATGACCTTCTGCACGGCCTCCTTGACCCGGTCCTCCGACTCGTCGCTGGGGGTGACGTCCACCGCCAGCGGCAGCACCTTGATGCCGTAGAGGCGCTCCAGCTCCTCCTTGGCGTCCAACAGTTTCTGCTCGTTTCTGCCGGTCAGGACCAGGTTGGCCCCCTCCTTGGCATAGGCCACGGCAATGCCGTAGCCGATCGACTTGGCCTTGCCCCCGCCGGTAATGATTGCGACCTTTCCGTCAAAGATCCCCATTCTGCCCATCTCCTTAAAATCAATAAAATACGTCCTTCTATGCTGGGGTTTCCAAAGAGCATTGTACTCCTTTGTTAAAACATTGTCAATCGGAAATTCGGCACCTTTTCCTCCTCTGCTCTCACGAACCGCCGGCCTGGGAAGCAAGTTGCCGCCCAGGGCTATTTTTTCCTTAAAACAGCGGATATTGCACAAATTTCAGGAGAAAAAGAGACCCGACAAGGTCGGTCGGCCTTGTCGGGCAGATTTTACAGGTATTTTTCTTCGTACTCCTCGATGGGGATGGGGCGGCTGAACAAAAAGCCCTGGGCCAGTTCCACCCCGCAGTCGCGCAGCACCGAGAGCTGTTCCTCGGTCTCGATCCCCTCGGCCACCACCTGAATGTCCATCTTTTTGCAGATGTCCACGATCGACTCCACCACGGTGCGGGCGCGGTGGTTGCCGGCCAGGTCGTCCACCAGGGTCTTGTCCAGTTTGAGCACGTCGAACTCCACCGAGGAGAGGAGGGCCAGGTTGGCGTACTCGGTGCCGAAGTCGTCGATGGAGACGATGAAGCCCGCCCGCCGCAAATCGCCGATCAGCACCTTTAAGTCCACCCCGTCGGACTCCCGCGCCGTCTCGGTGATCTCGATTTCCAAGTATTTTTTCTCCACCCCGTACTGCCGGCAGAGGCCGTCGAGCCGCTGCACAAAATCCGGCTGCGCCAGGGAGCAGCGGGAGAAGTTGACCGACACCGGCATGGCCTGTTTCCCCTGGTCGGCCCACTCCTTGAGGCGGGAGCAGGCGAACTGAAAGACGTAAAAGTCGATTTGGCTGACCGTCTGGCTCTCCTCCAGCAGGGGGAGAAAGTTGCCCGGCAGCACCAGGGAGCCGGAGCGGGGCTGGTAGCGCACCAGGGCCTCGGCCCCTACGGCGGTGCGGTCGCTGGAGGAGATTTTGGGCTGCAGGTAGACCACAAAGCGGTTTTGCAAGATCTCCCTCTGCAGCACCTGCGGGTCGGAGAGGTGCAGTACCTCGTCGCTGTGGTGGCGGTAGCGGTTGGAGGCGGGGTTTTGGCGGTAAAACTCCTTTTTGTCCTCGTACATCTCAGCGTCGGCGTTGGCGATGACCTGTTGCAGGTCCTCCAACTGCGGGGTCCAGCGGGCGCCGATAGCGGCCCGGCAGCTGGCCTTGGCCTGGAAGCGCTGCCGCAGCGCCCTCACCTGCGCCTCGAAATCGCCCCGCGCCGTCCCCGGGCAGATGATGACAAATTCGTCCCCGCCGATGCGGTAGAAGTTGGCCCCCTCGAAGACCTCCTGCATCTGCTGGGCGCACTCGACCAGCACCTTGTCGCCAAAGGCGTGGCCGTGCCGGTCGTTGATGTCCTTGAGGCCGTTGACGTCCAGGTAGACGATCCCTACCGGCCCCATTTGGGCGGAGAGGGTCTCGGTGTCTTCCATAAAGCGATTGCGGTTGAAAAAGGAGGTCAGGGTGTCGTAGTAACTCAAGCGGGAGAGTTCCCGCTCGCTCTCGGCGCGGCGATAGGCGAGCATGAGAAAGTAGCCCAGGGTCTGGAGCACCGAGGGGATGGTGCGCATGTTCTGGGCGAGGGGGTTGTCCACCCCCACACAGCCCCGCAGCTGGCCGTCCTGCTCCAGGGGGGCCACCACCAGGCGGACAATGTCCTGTTTGCGCAGCAGGTCGTATTCCAGGGGGGAGCGCTCCCGCAGCTCCTCTATGTCTTCCACGACCACGCACTCCTGGCGGTCAAAAAAGGGCAGCCAGCGGTCGATGGTGGACAGGGGCATCCCCTGCAGCAGCGCCCTTTGGGGGACCACCCCTTCGGCACACCACTCGTAGTCGTTGTAGAGCAGACCGCCCCGCTCGAAAATCAGGTAGGTGCGGTCGGCCGACAGGTAGCGGCCCAGCTGTTCGAGCACCGGGGGAACGGACTGCCTTAAGTCGTGCTCGCGGTAGAGGGCGCGCACGCACTCCATCAGCATCTGTTCGGCGTCGAGGGTGCGTTTGAGGGACTGCTTTTCCGCCTCCGCCTCGGTGATGTCAAAGGCGATTTCCAGCCGGGCGGCCCGGCCCTCCCACTCCAGCAGCCGGTCTTTGAGCAGGTAGTGCCGCTGGGTGATGGGGTTGGTGTACTCCCAGGTGTAGGTCTCGCCGGGGACCAGCTGCCGGTTGGTGCAGAAGGGGCAGGGCTGCGAAAAGCCCTGCAACACCCGATAGCACTTCTGCCCCGCCGCCTCTTCCAGGTGAAAGGTCTTGCGGCCCGTCTCGTTGATGAAGAGCAGCTCGTGGGTCTCCAAATCGGCGACGTACATCAGTTCGGAGATGTCGTTGAGGGGGGCGCGCAGGTCTTCCGACATCCGCGAGAGGCTCTCCCGCCGGGCGCGGTTGGCCTCCTCCGCCGCCTGCAGTTCCCGCTGCCGGCGGGCCTGTACCGCCCCATACCAGGCCAGCAGGGCGGCCAACACCAAAAAGACGGCGCTGAGGATCAGCAGGGCCAGCTGGGCTTTGGTCACCTGCCGCTCGGAGTAGATCTCGGCGGCCGACACGGTGTGGTCGGCCAGTTCAAAATAGGACTCGCTCAGGCGGTAGAGGGCCTCGCCGTCAGCCCCCTGGCGCACCTGGGCAATGGCGCCTTTGATTTCCGCCCACCCGGCCCGCATCTGGGAGACGAGGTCCTGAAAGGAGGCGTCTTCCAGCCGGGCGAGACTGTTTTCCCCCTCGCCGGTGGCGAGTTCGTCGAGAATGCCGTCGATTCGCCCGATGAGGGCGTCGTTGGGGTGCCCGGCCAGCTCCTCTTTGACCAGCCGCTGGGTGGCGCCCCGCACCACGCCCGCGTAGTTGATCACCCTGGCGTTCCCCTGTAAGCCACGGATCGACAGGACAGAGAGCAGCCCGGTGAGAAGCAGCGCAGCGGCCAGCAAAGCCGGCGTCAATCGTTTGTGCATCTTGTCCTCCATGACCGAGGGTCCGCATTTATTTTATTTATTATATCAAAAACTGTCGAAAAGAACAACCGCAAAAAGGGGATGTTTGGAGAAAGATATATCCCGCGCTCACGGTGTCAAAACCGGCCCAAAATGCAAAAAAACCGGCTGCTTTACAAGGGCAGCTGGTTTTGAGAGATGTCAAAAAGCCATTTCAAAAAATTACATCAATTTGCGGAAAAGGGCCTTCAGGTCTTCCACGCTGGTGTCTCTGGGGTTGCCGGGGCAGCAGGCGTCGGCAAAGGCAGACTCGGCCAGGAAGGGGAGGTCTTCCTCCCGGATGGCCTCCAGCTTGGAGGGGATGCCCACGTCGGCCGAGAGCTGCTTGACCGCGTCGACGGCGGCCCGGCGGTACTCGTCCTGGGACATTCCGTCCACCCCTTTGACCCCCATGGCCCGGGCGATCTCCCGGTACTTTTCGCCGGTGCAGGCGGCGTTGTACTCCATGACGATGGGGAGCATCATGGCGCAGGCGACCCCGTGGGGGGTGTCGTAGACCGCGCCCAGGGTGTGGGCCATCGAGTGGGCGATGCCCAGCCCCACGTTGGAAAAGCCCATGCCGGCGATGTACTGGCCCAGGGCCATGTCCTTGCGGCCCTCAGGGGTGTTGGCCACCGCCCCCCGCAGCGAGCGGGCGATGATCTCGATGGCCTTGATGTGGAACATGTCGGTCATCTCCCAGGCGGCCTTGGTGGTGTAGCCCTCGATGGCGTGGGTCAGGGCGTCCATCCCGGTGGAAGCGGTCAGTCCCTTGGGCATCGAGGCCATCATCTGCGGGTCGACGATGGCGACGATCGGCATGTCGTGGGGGTCGACACAGACGAATTTGCGCTTCTTCTCCAAGTCGGTGATGACGTAGTTGATGGTCACCTCGGCGGCGGTGCCGGCGGTGGTGGGGACGGCGATGATGGGGACGCTGGGGTGCTTGGTGGGGGCGACCCCCTCCAGGCTGCGCACGTCTGCAAACTCGGGGTTGGCGGCGATGATGCCGATGGCCTTGGCGGTGTCCATCGAGGAGCCGCCGCCGATGGCGACGATGTAGTCGGCCCCCGAAGCGCGGAAGGCCCGCACGCCGTTTTGAACGTTTTCGATGGTGGGGTTGGCCTTGATGTCCGAGTACACCTCGTAGGAAAGACCGTTTTTGTCCAGCACATCGGTGACCTTGGAGGTGACCCCAAATTCGATCAGGTCCGGGTCGGAACAGACAAGGGCCTTTTGAAAGCCCTGTGCCTTTGCCTCGTTGGCGATCTCCAAAATCGCGTCGGTGCCGTGGTAGGAAGTCTGGTTGAGCATGATCCTGTCTGCCATAAGTCCTCTACTCCTTTTTCCGAATCAGCGGTGGGCCAGGCGGCCCCCTTCCCTTCCATCGTAAGGGGGAACAGGGAGGAAGTAAAGTGACAAACCGCCCCGGCTGTCACATCGGGGCGGACTTTTTGGGCGGCGGCCCTCATCTGGGGAGAGGGGACTCTTCGGGCGGCAGGAGCCCCAGCTTGACAAAGAGCCGGGCCAGCTTGGCGGGCATCGCCTCCACCAGCCGCCGGGCCATCTGCTCCGGCGGTTCGCGCATCCCCCCGAGCACCCACTTCACCGTCATGTAGATCGAGCCGCGGCAGTACATCTCCAGCAAGAACTGGGTCTGCTCGTCCGGCGGCAGGCCGGTCTTCTCCTCGATTTTCTCGGTGTAAAAGCGCAGGATGAGGGCGAAGTCGTGCTCCTTGAGGGAGTTTTGGTCGTCTGAACGGAAGGCGCCGGTGAAGAACACCCGCTCTTCCCGGATGTAGGCGAACTTGCGCTCCAACCCCTCCAGCACGGTGCGGCCGCTGCCCATGTGGGCGAAGGATTCCAGCAGCAGCTTGTCAAAGTACCAGTTGACCAGGTCGTACTTGTCGAGAAAATTGCGGTAAAATGTCTGCCGGGTGACGCCGCAGATCTCGGCGATCTGCGAGACGGTGATGCGGTCGACAGGGGTGTTTTTCATGCAGGCCTTGATCGCCTCGGCGAGGCGGTACTTGGTCGCCTCCTGCCGGCTGGCCGGTCGCTCCATCAGGGTGATCCCTCCCCACAGCTGTCTTTTCTCTATTGTACCAAGGTGGCAGCGGGTTTTCAAACCCCTTTGAAAAGGGGAGGACGATGCGCAAAGGAGGGCAAAATGGGGCAGACCAGGCGTAGAGGCGCAGCCCTTTAAAGAGGCCCCCCAGACATTGCGGCGCCTGCCGGTGGACCCGAGGGTCCACTCTTTTTCATCCTGCGCGGTGCCGGCCAGCTGCTCCCCCAGCGCGCGACAGACGGCGAGGGGCACCTTTTCCCAGGAGTAGGGGCCGGTTGCCGGGTCGACGGCGGCCAGGGTGTGAAGCGGTCCCTCACCGGGCGGACAATTTCCTTGGGGTTCAGCCCTTCCTGCTGAGAGGTGGCGGCCCCACCGCCTTGTCCTGGTTGCACTTGGGGTGCTTTTGGGCGCCACAGCAGTGCCCACTTCACAAAACCGTACCTCGCCCGTGAAGTTGGGGCATGGCAGCGCGGCAGGTGGGGGATGGCAGACCGGCGATTGGCGGGCCCGCCCAAAAAGGCGAGGGTGCAAAAGAGGGCAGGTCGCTGGAATTCGCCGGTGGGGAGAGCTAGCAGGAGAACCCTGTGCAGAGGTGCAAAAAGCGCCCCCACAAAGGGAGGAGGGGAATGGGTAAGGGCGACCTGCCGCTGGCGGGATGGTTCACAATCGCGGCCGATAAAAAATCCGAGTGCCCGTGCGGACACTCGGACTGCCATGTAAAATCGATATTTCCGTTCCGCTGTTCACGGGCGGCATCCCCGGGGCGGGACCCTGCGCAGGGGCACGACCCCAAAACAACAAACACTTCGCCTGGCTAAGAGGCAGTGCCATTCTCTGTTTTCGCCTTTTACAATGGGTGCGGCTATGATTTAAAGAACTGTAAAAACCGTGGCGTTGAAAAGGCCCGAGTGTCGCTTTGACTTTTGCCCGCAAAAAACCGACCCGACTTGGCAAGCCTTTTGACAATTTGGGCAATATGTGCTGCTTCTGCCGCCGATTGCCTTGCGGCAGAGGGCGTCTCCACAGGTCGGGCAGGGCTGTCCACCGCGGCCATAAACCGGCAAATACACCGCGTTTTGGTGCGCTTTGCCTTTGCCACGCAGGTGCTCCTCCGGGGTCATTTGGTCGGCGTCGCCCCATAAGACGACTTTCGGAATGGCATTCGCCAACCGCCCCCAGTCGGCATCACTGAGGGCGTCGCGCCCTGCCCCCGGACAGACGCCTGCAACAGACAGCATTTTATCGGAATGGATGTTGCCGACCCCGGCCACCACCGTCTGGTCGTGAAGCGTTTCTTTGATGGCTTTCTTCCGTTTGCCGAGTTTCAATTTGAGATACTCTGCGGTCAAAGTTGGGTCTGTTGGCCCCGGCCCCAGCGCCTCCTCCCTGGGCATGAACAGGAGTTGCCCCGTCACCCGCAGGTGCAGGGAGAGCCTGTCTCCGCTCTCAAAATGGAGGGTGAGAAACTTTCCCCGGCGACTGATATTTTGGATCATCTGCCCTTGTGGGAGCGCCGAAAACAACTCCGCCCGCTACAAACTTCCACAGTTTTGACCGCTCTGCCCACGAGCTGAGATTTTAAGGTGCGCCTGACGGTCTCCACCTCCGGCAGGTCAGGCATTTTTGGTCACCTCCCTCTTTGCCGACTTCTTGATTTCCTCGTGAAAAAAGAAGTTGACCACAATGGGCGGAGCCTCGAAGGGGCGGTTCATGGAGTCGTCGTCCCGGACATAGGTGAGGCCCTCCGCCGCAGTGAACTCCCGCACTTCTTCATCCAGAGTGGCCCAATAGGCGCGGTCATTTTGCTGGTAGATCGCCTGATACAGCGGCAGAAGGCTGGGGTGCTTTTCCTTGATGTAGTCCAGGATGACTGCCTTGTAGCTCCCCCGCAGGTTCAGGTTTTCCAGCCATACGAGATTGCACTGGGCCTTGGCCCTGCGGATGATGGCGGGCACGTCGGTGATGCCGGGGAAGATGGGGGAGATGAAACAGGTCGTCCGCACGCCGGCATCGTGAAAGACTTTCATGGCGGCAAGACGGCGCTCGATGCTCGCCGCCTCGTCCATCTCCTTGCGAAAGTCCTCATCCAAGGTGTTGATCGACCAGGACACGCGGGCGTTTGGAAAGGTCTTGATCAAGTCAAGGTCGCGCAAAACGAGGTCGGATTTGGTGGCAATACTGATTTTGCACCCGCTGCCCTGCATTTGTTCCAAAAGCGCCCTGGTGCGACCATAGGTCTCCTCCAACGGCTGATAGGGGTCGGTCACGGAGCCGATAAACAGCTCCTTTCCCGCATACCGTTCCGGGTGCCGGATGGCGGGCCAGCGCTTTACGTCCACAAACTCGCCCCACGGCTCGGTGTGGCCTGTAAACCGCTTCATAAAACTGGCGTAGCAGTATTTGCAGGCGTGGGCGCACCCTCCATAGGGGTTCACGGAATAGTCGCTGACAGGCAGGTTTGATTTGGTAAGGACACTTTTCGCTTCGATTTCTTTGACTGTCATAGGGCCGCCTCCGCATTTCTCCTTTACCACTTGTTCCAGTGAACCCTGTTTTCCACCGTGGCCTTGACCTGAGTGGGGATCAACGCATCCTTGCTGGAATAGCCCAGCATGATAAGCGTCGGGAGGATATACCCGTCCGGGATATTCATAAACGCCTTGATCTGCTCCGGCTCTTTCTTCACCGGGATATGGATCACAGAGCCCAGTCCCTCGGCGGTGGCGGCCAGCAAAATGTTCTCCACCAGCGCCCAGGCCGCTCCATAGTCCATCAAGCCGTAGTCGTTGGTGGTGCTCTTCATGTCGTACTTGCACTTGAAATAGGGCAGGATCACGCAGGCAGCCTCCTCCACCATCGTCCGCTGACGGGGGTAGGCGATTTTGAACATCTCCTGCTGGGGCGTTTTGGGCTCGGTGATGCGGCAGGGATAGGGTTTGATGAACTTTGCCAGCTCCCTGATGACGGCCTTGTCTGTCAGCGTCACCAGCTGCCATTGCCGCTGGTGGTTGGACGAGGGGGCCTGCAGGCCGGCGGCTAAAATCCGCTCCAGCATATCCGTGGGTATGGCCTTGTCCTCAAACTGACGAATGCTCCTTCTCTTTTCGATCACTTCGTAAAATTCCATGTCCATTCTCCTTTACAGGTTCACTGTTTCTTGGATGTGCCAGCCGCCCATGCGTATGTGACCGCTGGGGTCGGTGCTGTACTGCTCCAGCACACGCTCGTCCTCTTTGGGATGGCCCACACCGATGAAACAAGGGGTCATCCATCCATCGGGAACACCCAGCTTTTCCAACACCACATCGTGCTCTCGGTTCAGGGGGATGCGGAGGGAATACCCCAAGCCCTCGTTGATGGCGGCCAGCATGATGTTCTCTGCCACGCACCATGCAGTGGCGAGCGGGTTGAGTTTGCTCACCCACTCGGCGTTGAGCCGTTTGCATGGAAACAGCGGAACGATCACATAGGGGCAATCAATCAGCATGGTGTGCTGCCGCGGCATGGCGTAAAGATACATCTCCTGAGATAAATTGAGCGTTCGGCCCTCGTATCGCGTAGGATCGAATTTCCGTGCGACTGATTTTGCGAAGCTGAACGCATGTCCCTTTTCCTCTTTGGTATGGAGGACGATGAACTGCCAGCTTCGGCAGTGATCCCAAGAGGGCGCTTTCATGCCGGCTCCAATGATCCTTTTTATCGCTTCAAAGTCTACCTCTCTGTCCGTCCATTCTCGACTGGTTCTTCTCCTGTCGATGACTTCATCAAATTCTATCTCGCTATCTCTCCTCTGCCTGGCTACGATTGCTCCTGGATCGATTCAAACTTTTCCCTCATGCAGCGAGAAAAAAGCGTGGTCAGGCGCACCAGCTCGGCAATATCTTCCCCGGATAGTTCGCTCATGGCGTCTATTTCCGCATGAGCGGCGGGCGGTATGATTTTTTGCGTGTACTCGATCCCCGCTTTTGTAAAGCGGACGATCTTATTCCGGCGATCCGTCTCCGATTCGGTCAGTGATACATAGCCCTGTTTCAAGAACTTTTTGATAATTGCGCTGACGGTCTGCTTTGTCGCGGACAGCCGTTCGCAAATGTCAGATTGCAGGCAGCCGTCCGGCGCAAACCAGATGATGTCCAGGACGAACAACTCTTTTGCGGTCAAGCCGTGCTTCCTCGCATACAATTCATAGGCGGCATATTGAACATCTCGCAATGCGCAATATTGATTGACGTACTCCCTCACTTCTTCATAATCCACAAAAGCACCTCCATACGATATTTGACAGTCTAATATTTGACTTTACTGTATCAAATGAGCATTGGGCTGTCAAGTCCTCCATGACTGGAATTTCTCCTGTGGAGGGCGAATATTTGCATATCCGCTTGCCGTGTTCCAGCGATTTGCGCAGCGCCAAACGATCTCGCTGGAAGGGCGGGCGATGCGCCGATAGTTGGCGCCACGCTGTGCACAAACCAAAAGGCCCCTTAGTGCGTTCTGTGAACTGTACCGAGCGGCCTTTCGTTTACCTGCATCTTCGTCCCTATTGCTGCATTTTCCCTTATCTGCGTGTTTGGGAACACTCAAACACTATATGAAAAAAGGGCAAATCAAATGGTGGCCGAACTCAAAAGTAAAATAAAGTGTTTTCACATGTGATAAAGTGCGATTATATGCTGCGGTTTTACCAGAACAGTGTCGTAAAATAGCAACAGACCTGTTTTTTATCTCTCAATAAAAAACAGGTCTGTATTGCTGGTCGAGGTGACAGGACTTGAACCTGCGGCCTCTGCGTCCCGAACGCAGCGCTCTACCAAACTGAGCCACACCTCGATACTGTTACCTACAATATTATACTCGTTCCCGCCAAAAAAGCAACCCCTTTTTTGCAGGCAGCCGCCCTCTTTCTGCCCCTTTGCAGGTCGGAGCGCCCGCCCCCGCCCCATCTGCAGCGGGCCCTTTGCCCCAGCGGGCGCCAACGGCCCCTGGCGCTCCCTTTTCTGCCACCGCGATGTCCTGCCCCATCGCTGCGCGACCAAGTGTGTCGGGGCGGCTGTCCCTGCCCTTTCCGCTTTTAAAGCAGATCGCGGGGAGGGGAGACGGGCCCGCTGTGCCGGCACAGAAACAAACTGCCCTTTGACACTTTTCTCCCTTTGCCGGTGTATTTTTCCCCTGCCCGGTCCACACTCCTAAAAAGGCCCCTGCGCGGGGCTGAGAGTGAGAGAAAAAGGAGTGATCGGTTTGCAGGCATTTTGGAGCGACCTTCCCCGGGGGACGGCCTATCCGCCCCTGGATCGGGACATCGAGGTGGAGTTTGCCGTGGTGGGGGCCGGCGTTGCGGGGGTCACCGCCGCCTATCAACTGGCCCGGGCGGGCCGGTCGGTGGCGCTGCTGGAGAGGGGGCGGATCGGCGGCGGCACCAGCGGCCACAACACCGGCAAGCTCAGCTGTCTGCACGGCACCCGGCTGCTCACCGTCTTTGACCGCTACGGCGCGAAGATGGCCGCCGCCTACCTGGCGGAGAACAAGCGGGGGGCCGCCTTTGTCCGCCGGATGGTGGCGGAGCACCAGATCCCCTGCCGCCTGAGCGAGGCCCCTTCCTATCTGTACAGCCAGACCCCTGCCACGGTGGACGAGTTGCAGCGGCTGGCCGCCCTCGCCCAGCGGCTGGACTTCCCCCTGGCCACGGTCAACCGCCTGCCCGCCCCCCTGCGGGTGGAGCTGGCCCTGCGCGCCGACGGCGAGGCCACTCTCAACCCGGTGCGCTACCTGGAGGGGGTGGCTGCCCGCGCGGCCAAGGCGGGCTGTACCATCTGCGAACAGACCCCTGTGGCCAAGCTGGAAAAGCGGGCCGGCGGCGTCACCCTCACGGCGGAAAACGGCAGCCGCATCCGCGCCGGGCAGGTGCTCCTCTGCACCCACTACCCCCTGTACGAGGGGAAGGGGCTCTACTTCACCCGTCTCTACCCGACGCGCTCCTACGCCGTGGCCGCCCGGCTCGAGGGCGAGCCCTTTTGGGGCCAGTACATCAGCGCCGAGGAGCCGGTGCGCTCGCTGGCGGTCTGCCGCGACCGGGACGACCACCCGGTGCTGGTGGTGGCGGGGGAGACCTGCCGCACCGGGCGGACGGCGGGGGACGAGTTCTCTACCCTGCAACTCTACGGCCTGCGCCATTTTTCCCTGGGGAAATTTGTCTGGCGCTGGGCCGCCCAGGACTACCGCACCCCCGACGAGCTGCCCTACGCCGGCGAGGTGGACAGGGGCGACCCCCGGGTTCTCTTCTGCGCGGGCTTTGGCAAGTGGGGGATGACCGCCGGCACCGCCGCCGGCCTCTATCTGGCCGGGCGCTGTCTCGAACCGTCCGGGGCCCCCTCGCCCCTCTACGATCCGGCCCGCCACAGCGACATCTGCTCCTTTTCCTATATAAAGGAGGGGGCGGCCACCGCCGCCTACTGGGTGGGGGAGCGGCTGCGCCCCACCGGGGACCTTCCGACCCGCCCCGGACAGGCGTCGGTGGTGCGCATCGGCGGCCGCCGATGCGGGGCTTACCGGGATGAGGAGGGGGAGCTGCACCTGGTCTCCCTCACCTGCACCCACCTGGGCTGCGCCCTCCACTGGAACGCCGCCGAGACCAGTTGGGACTGCCCCTGCCACGGCTCCCGCTTCTCGGTGGACGGCGAGGTCCTCTGCGGCCCCGCCGACACCCCCCTTGCCCGGGTGGAGCTGCCCCCCGAAAAGGGGGAATAGAGAGGAGATCCTGCCCCTCCGGCGCGCTGTTTCCCCCTTTCTTTTTCACCGAATCGACAAAACCCGCCGCAATCTTTTGTCGGCTATTGACAAGGCTGGGCCGCGCACTCATAATAAGACTATTAGAGAATTGAGGAGGCATCTGCGCCATGCGTAAAGAGCTCGACAAGAAATACGACCCGGGGCAGGTCGAGGACCGCATTTACGACTTCTGGCTCTCCGGCGGGTATTTCCACGCCGAACCCGATCCCGATAAAAAGCCGTACACCATCGTCATCCCCCCGCCGAACATCACCGGGCAGCTCCACATGGGCCACGCCCTGGACGAGACCTTCCAGGACATCCTCATTCGCTACAAGCGGATGCAGGGGTACGAGGCGCTCTGGCTGCCGGGGACCGATCACGCCTCCATCGCCACCGAGGCCAAGATCGTTGAGGCCATGCGCCAGGAGGGGCTGACCAAGGAGGACCTGGGCCGCGAGGGCTTTTTGGAGCGCGCCTGGGAGTGGAAGGAGAAGTTCGGCAGCCGCATCATCGAGCAGCTGAAAAAGCTCGGCTCCTCCTGCGACTGGGAGCGCGAGCGCTTCACCCTCGACGAGGGCTGCTCCAAGGCGGTGCGCGAGGTGTTCTGCCGCCTCTACGAAAAGGGCCTCATCTACCAGGGGGAGCGGATCATCAACTGGTGCCCCCACTGCAAGACCTCCATCTCCGACGCGGAGGTGGAGTACGAGGAGCAGGCCGGCCACTTCTGGCACATCCGCTACCCCTTTGCCGACGGCAGCGGCTACATGGAGATCGCCACCACCCGCCCCGAGACCATGCTCGGCGACACCGCCCTGGCCGTCCACCCCGAGGACGAGCGCTACCGCGACTGCGTGGGCAAATCGGTCATCCTCCCCCTGGTGGACAAGGAGATCCCGGTGGTGGCCGACGAGTACGTCGACCGGGAGTTCGGCACCGGCGTTGTGAAGATCACCCCTGCCCACGACCCCAACGACTTTGAGGTGGGCGCCCGCCACGATCTGCCCATCATCAACGTCATGACCGAGGACGGCCACATGGCCGAGTGCGCCGGCAAGTACGCCGGGATGGACCGCTACGAGGCCCGCAAGGCCATTGTCGCCGACCTGGAAGCCGGCGGCTACCTGGTGCGCATCGAGGACCACACCCACAACGTGGGCACCTGCTACCGCTGCGGCACCACCGTCGAGCCGATGGTCAGCAAGCAGTGGTTCGTGAAGATGGAGGAGCTGGCCGCCCCCGCCATCAAGGCCGTGCGGGAGGGGGAGACCCAGTTTGTCCCCGCCCGCTTTGACAAGACCTATTACAACTGGATGGAGAACATCCGCGACTGGTGCATCTCCCGCCAGCTGTGGTGGGGTCACCGCATCCCCGCCTACTACTGCGACGGCTGCGGCGAGACCATCGTCGCCCGGGAAGAGCCCGCCTGCTGCCCCCACTGCGGCGGCAAGCTCCGGCAGGATGAGGACACCCTGGACACCTGGTTCTCCTCCGCCCTCTGGCCATTTTCCACCCTGGGCTGGCCGGACAAGACCCCCGAGCTGGACTACTTCTTCCCCACCGACACTCTGGTCACCGGCTACGACATCATCTTCTTCTGGGTGGCCCGGATGATTTTCAGCTCCATCGAGCAGATGGGGGAGGTCCCCTTTAAGACCGTCTTCATCCACGGCCTGGTGCGCGACGCCCAGGGCCGCAAGATGTCCAAGTCCCTGGGCAACGGCATCGACCCGCTGGAGGTCATTGCCCAGTATGGGGCCGACGCCCTCCGCCTCACCCTGGCCACCGGCAACAGCCCCGGAAACGACATGCGCTTCTCCGACGACAAGATCATGGCCAGCCGCAACTTCTGCAACAAGATCTGGAACGCCGCCCGCTTCATCCTCATGAACCTGGGCGACGAGGAGCTGGAACCCGGCCTCCCCAGCGAGCTGGAGATCGAGGACAAGTGGGTGTTGAGCAAGTACAACGAGATCGTCCGCCAGGTGACCCAGAACATCGACAAGTTCGAGTTGGGCATCGCCCTGGGCAAGGTCAACGAGTTCGTCTGGGACATCGTCTGCGACTGGTACATCGAAATCGTCAAGCTGCGGCTGCAGGCCGGCGGCGAGCAGAAGAAAAACGCCCTGCGGGTCCTTTGCGCCCTCTTTGAGGGCACCATGAAGCTGCTGCATCCCTTCGCCCCCTTCATCACCGAGGAGATCTGGCAGGCCCTGCCCCACCAGGGGGAGAGCATCATGACCGCCCCCTGGCCGGTCTACGACCCCGCCCTCTCCTTTGCCAGAGAAGAGGAGCAGTTCGAGATCATCATGAAGGCCATCCGCGCCATCCGCAACCGCCGCAGCGAGCTGCAGGTCCCCCCCTCCAAAAAGGCCAAGGTCTTTATCGAGACCGAGCGGGTCGAAGTCTTCTCCCAGGGGGAGGAGTTCATCAAGCGCCTGGCCTCCGCCAGTGAGGTGGCCGTCGCCCCCCAGCTGGAATTGGAGGGGATGGTGATGGCCATCACCGCCGAGGCCAAGATCGGGATGCCGATGGACGACCTGGTGGACCGGGAGAAGGAGCGCCAGCGCCTGGAGAAGGAGAAGCTGGGCTGTGAGAAGGAGATCGCCAGCCTCACCGGGAAGCTGCAAAATGAAAAGTTTGTCAGCCGCGCCCCCCAGAACGTGGTGGACGCCGAGCGCGAGAAGTTGGCCCGCGCCCAGGAGCGGCTCAAAAAGGTGGAGGAGAGCCTGGCCGCCCTCTAGCACCCCTCTCCGCGCCCTCACTGCCAAACTGCCAAATTGCCCTGTGCGGGCGGCGGGCCTTCCCGCCGCTCGCACTTTTTTTGCCCGCCCTTCAGGGCGGAGAAAGGGAGGTACACCATGACCTATGAACAGGCCCTCGCCTATATCCACGGCCGCCGCCGGGGCCTGCCCAAGCCCGGCCTCGCGCGGATGCGGGAGCTGATGCGCCGGCTGGGCGACCCCCAGGACCGGCTGCGCTGCGTCCATGTCACCGGTACCAACGGCAAGGGCTCCACCACCGCCATGGTGGCCGCCGCCCTGCAGGCCGCCGGATACCGGGTGGGGCGAAATGTCTCCCCCTTTGTCCTCGAGTTCCGCGAGCGTTTTCAAATCGACGGGGAGATGATCCCCCTCGCCGCCCTGGCCGCCCTCACCGAGCGGGTGAAGGCCGTCTGCGATACGATGGAGGGGGAGGGCTTCTACGCCAGCGAGTTTGAAATCGACACCGCCATCGCCTTTTTGTGGTTTGCCGCCGAGGAGGTGGACCTGGTCTGCTTGGAGGTGGGGATGGGGGGCGATACCGACGCCACCAACGTCATCCCCGCCCCCCTCTGCTGCGCCATCACCCCCATCAGCCTGGACCATACCGCTGCCCTCGGCCCCACCACCGCCGCCATTGCGGAGCGCAAGTGCGGCATCATCAAGGGGGGCGCGCCGGTGGTCTGCTGCGCCGGGCAGGACGCGGCGGCCCTGGCCGTCATCCGCGCGCAGTGCGCCCGGCGGGGTTCCCCCCTCTTTCTCCCGGACCCGGAAGCCCTCCGGGTGGCGAGAAGCGGCCTCTCCGGCAGCACCTTTGCCTACCGAGGGCTGCCCTACGCCCTCTCCCTGGCGGGGGAGTACCAGCTGCAAAACGCCCTCACCGCCATCGAGGTACTGCGCGTCCTCACGGCCCAGGGGCTGGCGATTTCCCAGACGGCGATCCGGGCGGGGCTGGCCGCCGTCCGCTTCCCCGCCCGCTGCGAATGGCTGGGGGGGTGGCCCACCCTCCTGCTCGACGGGGCCCACAACCCGGCGGGGATGGCGGCCTTCTGCCGGGTGGTCGCCGCCCAGGACGCCCCCCGCAAGGTGGCGGTCACCGGCCTTTTGCGGGACAAGGACGCGCCGGAGATCGGCCGCTCGCTGGCCGGGGCCTTCGACGCCCTCTACCTGGTGGCGCCCCCCAGCGAGCGGGCGGCCGACCCCGCCCAACTGGCCGCCGCCTTTGCCGCCCAGGGGCTGCCCGCCACCCCCTGCGCCTCGCTGGAAGAGGCCCTGGCCGCTGCCCGCGCCGAGCTGCCGCCCGAGGGATTGCTGGCCGTCTGCGGCTCCCTCTACCTGGCGAGCGAGGCGCGGCCCCTCCTCCTGGCCATGGGAAGGGGAGAGAGGACGCCCGACAGGTAGAAGACCGCTTCGCCGTTTGGGCAGCGGGGGAAAGCGGCGCGGGTTTTGGCGGGGCGGCCGGGAAGAGGCGGGGGCCGCCCCGTTCCGGCGTTCATCTGTTCGGCTCTACCTGGTAGCTCTTCTGAAGCTGCGCTGCCCTGCCGCCTCGCGCGGTGCGCGCAGGGAGGGGGACCTGCTCCCTCTGCCTGGGGGGCGCGCCGTTTGAGAGAGGCGCGTGAGCCTTGGGGCAAGGGGTGATGAGAAATACCCCTTCCCAACTGAACGGCACCTCTCCACCTGCCCTCAGAGGCGAGTGCCCCTGTGGCAGAGGGGGGGGAGTGCGACCCGGTCCAGGGGGAGCGGGCCCAGCCGCTTTGTCGGCGGGGGAGACAGCAAAAAAAGGGGAGAGGGGGAGAGCAGTTGCTGCTCTCCCCCTCTCCCCTTTGGCAAAGCCCCTACTTTCGCTTGACGGGGATCCAGATTTCGCTGAGGTAGGCTTCGTCGTCCATCCCCTTGGGGAACTGTGCGGGGTCGCTGTACCACTCGATGTTGTAGCCCGCGGCGATCTCGTAGTCCCCGCAGGTGGGCAGCCACTCGGAAAAGACCTGCTCGTGCACCCGGTGCAGGGCCTGGGGCATCGCCCCCTTGCAGGGGAACACCGCCCAGCGGTGGGCCGGTATCACCCGGACTACAAACCCCTCCGGCGCGGCGGTGTTTGGCGGGCAGTCGTCCGCAATCAGGTATTCAAACCGGTCGCCCTCCATCGGCTCGTCGATGCAGATGCCGTAGGTGCCCTGCACCACCGCCCCCCTGCCGCTGGCGAGGTGCTCGGTCCAGAACTGCGGGATGGCCCGGTCCGCCCCCTCGTAGGAGAAGGTCTCCGACACCCCCAAAACGGGAAAGGGATCTCTGTCGACAATTTTGTACTCCATGCTGGGACCGCCTTTCAGTGAAAATTTGAGTTTCAGCGGGGCGAACGTCCGGACCGTCGCCCCGCCCCTGCGCACAGCCGTGGGGGTGGCGCCGTGAAACCGGGCAAAGGCCCTGGCAAAGCTGTCCGGGGACTCGTAACCGTACTTGAGGGCCAGGTCGATGACCCGGGCGTCGGTGGAGACCAGCTCGCTCCCGGCCAGGGAGAGCCGCCGCAGCCGGATGTACTCGCCCACCGAAAAGCCGCAGAGCATGCAGAACCCCCGCTGAAAGTAAAAGGGGGAGAGCAGTGCCTGCCCCGCGATCTCCTCCATTGTGAGTTTGCCGTCGAGATGCCCCTCGATGTAGTCGATGGCCCTGCCGATCCCCGCGACCCAGTCCACTAAAACCGCCTCCTCTGTCTGTGTGTCCCCATCATACCGCATCGCTGGGGGAGAGACCCGACAGGACCTGCCCTCTTCTGTCCGCCCGGCGGCTGGGGGATGTCTGTCGACACCATTCTACCACATCTCCCGGTCCCTGCGGCGGCAGTGGGCGGGGAAAAATGGAAACCGGGGCAGAGGCCCCCGTTTCGGCAAAAATTGCAGAGGACATCCCGTAGGATAGAGGTATTCCAGGGGATGTCCTCTCTTTTTTTGCCAAATCCCAAAGGGGGACAGGCCCTGCCCGGGCGGCGCGCCCGGAGAACACGCGCGGGAGGTGCGCAGATGAATGTGAACTTGCAGGGGGACCGGGAGGCCCTCACCGCCTTTTTGGAGGGGGAGATCGACCACCACTCCGCCCGATCCTTTCGCGACTCCATCGACGAGCGGGTGGCGTCCCTCGGCCCCAAACTGCTGGTGCTGGACTTCTCCGGCATCACCTTTATGGACTCCTCGGGGGTCGGCCTGGTCATGGGCCGCTACCGGACCATGCAGCAACAGGGGGGCGAGCTGCGGGTGCAGGGGGCCAAGGGGACCATCCGGCGGATCCTGCTCCTCTCGGGGTTGGACAAGCTCGTCAGAATCGAATAGAGGAGGAAACCAGGAAGTGAAACCGACAAATGAAATGAAGCTGGCCTTTGAGAGCCGCTCCCAGAACGAGTCCTTTGCCCGGGTGGCGGTGGCGGCCTTCATCGCCCAGCTCGACCCCACGGTGGAGGAGATCAGCGACATCAAGACCGCCGTCTCCGAGGCGGTGACCAACTGCGTGGTCCACGGGTACAAAGACTGCATCGGCAAAATCTACATAACGGCAAAAATCTATCCCGACAACCGGGTGCGCATCATCATCCGGGACGCCGGCTGCGGCATCCCCGACATCGAGCGGGCCATGGAACCCCTCTACACCACCTGCGACACTGGGGAGCGCGCGGGGATGGGCTTTGCGGTTATGGAGGCGTTCACCGACCGTCTGCAGGTGAGAAGTACGTCCGGAAAGGGGACCAGCGTCTATCTTGAAAAGCGCATCGCCAGCAAAGCAGCGAGATAAGTTTGTAGAGGAAAACCTCGGCCTCGTCCACGCCTGTGCGGGCAGGTTCCGGGGGCGGGGGGTGGAGTACGACGACCTCTACCAGGCCGGGTGCATGGGGCTCATCAAGGCCTGCGACGGCTTTGACCCCAGCCTGGGGTACAAGTTCTCCACCTATGCCGTCCCGGTGATTTTGGGGGAGATCAAGCGGCTCTTTCGGGACGGGGGGGCCGTCAAGGTCTCCCGCAGCCTCAAAGAGGTCTCTCTCAAGGTGGCCCGCCAGCGGGAACTCATGACCCACCAGCGGGGGGAGGAGCCCACCATCGCCGAGCTCTCCCAGGCTCTGGGGATCGAGGAGGAGAAGATCGTCGAGGCCATCGGCATCTACAATCCCACCGTCTCCCTCACCGCCGGGGACGAGACCGGCCAGACCATCGACATCCCGGTCCCCTGCTGCGAGGAGAAGATCACCGACAGCCTCTCCCTGCGGGAGGTGGTGGGCCGCCTGGAACCGGTGGAGCGGCAGATCGTGGTGCTGCGCTACTTCCAGGAAAAGACCCAGGCCGACGTGGGGAAGGCCCTCTCCATGACCCAGGTGCAGGTCTCCCGCAGGGAGAAGAAGATCCTCTCCCGCCTGCGGGAGATGCTCGCCGAATGACTGCAAAAAAAGAGCGCCCCGGCAGACCAGACCGTCTGCCGGGGCGCTTTGTATGTATTTTAATGGAGGGGGAGCGCTAGGCCAGTGCCTTCACCTTTTCCTGTAACCCCGCGATCTGCACTGTGTGCAGTTCGATGGTCTCGGTGTTTCTCTCCACCTGGGTGGACACCACCCCGATCTGCCGGGTGAGTTCCTCGTGCCCCTCCGCCAGCTGTTTCAGGGCGGGCAGGACCACGTTCTCCTGGGTCACCGCCACCCGGGTCAAGGTCTCCTCCACCTGGTCGAGCCGCCCCTCTACGCTGTCAAGCCGGCTTTCCACCCGGTCGAGGCGCTCGTCGATGCCGTCCAGCCGTTCGTCGATGCCGTCCAGCCGTTCGTCGATACCGTCGAGGCGCTTGTTGAGCTGGGTCTCCATGGCGTCCATCCGCCGGCTCAACTGGCCCATCTGACCGGCCAGCTCCCCCATCTGCTGGTTGACCTGGCCGAACATGCCGCCGATCTGCTGGAGCAGTTGTTCGTTGTCCATCCTCTTTCCCCCCTCTTGCAAGGACAAGTTTGTCCCCATTATACCCCCCTCCCCCCGTTTTCACAAGGGGGCGTTTTTCCCAAAAAAGAAGCCGCCGGTTTCGGCGGTGCGGTCTCTTTGGTGGCTCTACCCCCTATTTGTGGGGCATCTTGATTTTCTCCGGCAGGTCTTTGAGGGCGTACTCGCGGGCTTGCGGGACGACGGGGAGGGGAGATGTCGGTACACCTTTTGAGGGCACAGAGTTGCCGGTAGGCCGTAGAGGGGCCCTGTAAAGCGGGTGGTCGGGGGCGATCCGCTCCTCCGTAACGGCCCGCCATGTGCTCAAAATCCACCGCCCATCGCTGCCACGCCATCCCGCCGGTTTCGGCGGTGCGGTCTCTCCGATGGGCCTACCCCCTACTTGTGGGACGTTTTGATTTCCGCCGGCAGGTCTTTGAGGGCATACTCACAGGCTTGTAGAACAATGGAGTTGAGGGGGACGCCGGTGTGCTTTTTGAGGGCGCAGAGCTGTTCGTAGAGGGGTTCTGTAAAGCGGGTGGTCAGGGGGATATCCGCCCGCTTATAACTGATTGCCTTGAGTTCAAAGCCCATCGCCCACCGTCCCCTCTCCATCCTGTCCGTTTCATGCCATGGTTTTATCATATTCAAAATGGAGTGAGATTTCTATAATCAAAAGTAGTATCATATTTGACGACACGGGCGGGTGCAGCCGCGACACTGGACGCCCCCTTCCCGCCGCGCTATCCTGTGGGGGGAGGGGATGGGGATGAACAGCATCAAAAAGGCGTACCGGCAGAGTCGGCCCTTTTTCGAGGGTCGGCGGCGGCACTCCCCCAGCTACCGGCGGGCCGTCGCCCAGTGGAACGAAATCGAGCGGGCCTTCAACCGGATAGGGGGCGAGCCCGCCCGCCTCTACGAGCAGTTGGTGCACGTCCTCCTCGTCTGCGAGGAGCAGGAGTACCTCCACGCCTTCGAGGAGGGGGTGGCCGAGGGGCGCTGGCAGGGCCGGCAGGAGGGGATCAAGGCCCTCAAAGCGCTCGAGTGCCAACTCTTCGACCAAATCGACGACCTCTCCTACCTGTGACGGGCCTGCGCCCTCTGCTTACAAAACAGCGCCCTCCCCCCGCCGCGCTGCTGCGGCCGGGAGAGGGCGCTGTTTTGCTGTGACCGTCTAGATTTCCAGCTGCCGCAACTCCTCCAGGTGGTAGGGAGTGCGCTGGTAGACAAAGTAGTTGAGCCAGTTGGTGTAGAGCAGGCTCCCGTGGGAGCGCCAGACAAAGGGCACCTCGCCCGCCGGGTCGTCCCCGGCGAAGTAGTTGCAGGGGGGCGCGGTGGGCAGCCCTGCCTCCCGGTCCCGCAGGTACTCGCCCCGCAGGGTGTAGCGGTCGTACTCCGAGTGGCCGGTGACAAAGAACTGCCGCCCGTTTTTGCTGGCGATGATGTGCACCCCCGCCTCCTCCGAGTCGGTGAGCAGCTCCAGCTCCGGCCGCGACAGAATGTCCTCCCGCCGCAGCCCGGTGTGGCGGGAGTGGGGGGCCAGGAAGCACTCGTCAAAGCCGGTCAGCAGCGGGTGCTCCGGCCGCAGCACCCGGTGGTGAAAGAGGCCGAACTGCTTCTGCGCCAGGGGCACCTTGTCGATGCCGTAGTGGTAGTAGAGCCCCGCCTGCGCCCCCCAGCAGATGTGAAAGGTGGAGTAGACGTGGGACTTGCTCCACTCCATCATCTCGCAGAGCTCCTCCCAGTAGTCCACCTCTTCAAATGGGAGCTGCTCCACCGGGGCCCCGGTGATGATCATCCCGTCGAAGCGCTCGTCCCGAATATCGTCAAAGCACTTGTAGAATTTCAGCAGGTGATCCCCCGGGGTGTTTTTGGAGACGTGGGTCACCGTCTGCACCAGCTCCACATCCACCTGGATGGGCGAGTTGGAGAGCACCCGCAGCAGCTGGGTCTCGGTCTCGATCTTCTTGGGCATCAGGTTGAGGATCGCGATGCGCAGGGGGCGGATGTCCTGGCTCACCGCCCGCTCCTGGGTCATGATGAAGATGTTCTCCGAAATGAGGGTTTCCGCCGCCGGCAGGCTGGCGGGTATGTTGATGGGCATGAGCCGCTCTCCTTTCTCTTATATAGTAGGGGCGAAGGCCCCCTTTGAGCGAATGGAAAAAGTATAGCACAGCTCCGCCCCGATTGCAAAGCGCGATTGGCCGCCGGGGCAGGAAAGGGGAAGAGGGGAGAGAAAGTTGACGAACGGTAGAAAATCCCCCCGAATCCCGGTGCAAAAAGGGGAAAATGATTACCTTGTGTATAACCCCGCAAAAAAGTGAAAAAAGCTGGCGAAAATCTATTGACAGCAAGAGGCGGTCATGGTATTATACAAAAGCTGTCCGCGAGGGAAGCGCACGGGAGTGCGGTTTTCGAGGAGCAGGCCCCGGATTTCGAACCGAGAGGGGAGAAAAAAGGGGTTGACAAAAAGAAGGCAGCGAGATATAATAAAAGGCACGGCGAGATGCCGAACGGACCTTGA